>JBDQJI010000013.1:0-53925 GCA_040263875.1 Alphaproteobacteria bacterium | reverse complement strand
GTAAACGCCTACAACTTCGCACGCAGACTAAAAACCTTGAAAGGTCTCACCCCATTCGAATATGTCTGCAAAGTCTGGACTGAAGAGCCTGATCGGTTCAGAATAAATCCGACCCATCAATCTCCGGGACTAAACACTTAGGCGTGGTGCCTTGCCAGATTCAACCAGCACCAGATTGAAATCAGCATTCGCCGCAGCGATCGCTTCAAGCGTATCTAGATGGGCTGCATTTTCGCGAGACTTGATGCAGTAGAAAAGCCATACCGGCGGCGCATCGGCTTCCAGCGCTTCAGCCCACGCGACAAACGGTGTGACGCCAATACCGGCAGCAATCCATACTTCTGGCCCGCCCCCAGATTTCCGTTGGAAGCGGCCGTATGGACCAGCAACTTTTGCCTTGGCGCCTGACTTCAAGGCTGATCCCAACACATCGGTGAAGTCGCCGAGTGGTTTGATAGTGAACCGAATGCGCCTGTCATCTGCAGGCCCTTGGCTGATGGTGAACGGATGCGGTTCCGTAAAGCCAGGGGCATCAAACCGGACGAATGCGAACTGACCAGGCGCTTGCCGCATGCCTCGACCAGCTGGTGCCAGCGTGACCGCCAAAGCATCTCCGGCCCGCCCAACACTGTCCACGACGTAATCATGAGCGTTGGCAAGGCGCCCGGAAATCAGCAGCGTGTAGAGATATGAAAGTATCCCGATTACGCAAAACGCAAGAACGTAAAGCCCGGCAGGATCAGTCAATGCGAACGGCTTTAGAATGAACGCGAAATGGAAGGCAGACGCCGCATAGAACCCACCGATAAACCGGTGAGTTAGCCGCCACAAATGATAGGGCACGAACGTTGCGATCGTGATGACCACCAGCGCCAAAATTCCGTACAGGCTGATTTCACCAAAGGTCTCAGCGACTTCGACCAACAGAGTCTCAGCGCCGAGACCGTCCATTTCGGCATCAATCGTATCGTGCAGCAGAATGAACGCGAGGGCGCTAATGCCGAGCCATTTATGCAGGACATATATCCGGTCGAGGCCGCCGAAAATCACCTCAAGCACGCGGAAGCGGGTCGCCAGTAGCTGGGATATGGCCATCACAATCAGCGCTGCCGAGCCAAAATACTGGCTCAACAACGCGATTGGATCATGCTGGCCAGCAAGGGCTGAAACCAGGGAATAGGCACAGCCAAAGCAGCTGCGACCAGCAGAAGACCTAATGGCCGCATCGCCATCTCCCGTTTAGATTAGGCGCTGAAAATACGCCCGCTTTATTCGTCCCAGACCTTTAACGGCAAAGGCAGCTTGTCGAAAGTACTTTCTGGCAATGGTTGGTCCGGTTGAACGCCTTCCATCTCCAGCAAGGACATCACCTGGCGGACATGCTGAGTAGAATGCCAGACTGTACGCTCCAGCACTTCATGGGCCTGCTGTTCGCCATAATATGTAGCCATTTTGCCGGTGCAGATGTCCGCGCCCTCTGACTCCGCCCATGCTTTGAAATCGAGTCGCATGGATTCGCCAAAATCGGCAATGTCATCTGGCGTTTGCATATCTTCCGGCGGCGGTGCGACCAGTTGTTCGTACACCAACGGATCGCCAGCGCGACGTGCGCCAAGGAACGCTGTCGGGATCTGGAAAATATGGTGCATGAGCACACGGTAGCTGCGCGGACGGTTCGGTAGTTCTTTCGCCAAGGCTGATTGCGGCATTTGGCGGACGTAACGTGTCGCCGCCTGCCAGATCAAGTCGCCGCGTGCGGCCAATTCAGCTTGGGTGAGTTTGGGGCCAACGTCTTCATTGATGCCCAGAAACTCCACAACATCGCGGACATTCTGCGCGAAAACGAACTTATCGCCTTTGGAAACAACAGGAACGGACCGCGCACCGAGCGCCTGCAATGCATCCAGCCCGCCATCATCATTAGCAACGTCTATCGATTTGAACTCAATCCCACGGATCGAGAGGAATTCTTTAATCCTTAAGCAGCTTGTTCAATGGGGCTGCCAAAAGACTGAAATTGCTTCAGCCATGTTTTCCTCCTGCAATGTTCGTCTATCATGGGGGTGAACATTGTCATCTGTCGAGTGAGGAAATTGTAATGTCTGAATTGAAACGGAAACTGCTGGCGCGTGAGTTTGTGTCGGCCCCCGGCGTGTTTGACGGGATTTCCGTGCGCACCGCGGACCCGATGGGCTTCGATGCGCTGTATATGACTGGATATGGTACCGTTGCTTCACATCTGGGACTGCCCGATGCAGGCATCGCCAGCTACAGAGATATGGTCGAGCGGGTGAAAGTGTTTTGCGGCATCGCCAAAACACCGATCATCGCGGATGGCGATACGGGCTACGGCGGGCTGATGAATGTCCAGCACACCGTGGAAGGCTATGAGCAAGCGGGTGCTGCCGGTATCCAGCTTGAGGATCAGGAGTTCCCCAAGAAATGCGGCCATACCCCTATGCGCCGCGTTATTCCGCTGGAAGACATGGTGCGGAAGCTTGAAGTTGCCGTCGCTTCCCGCCGGTCAGATGATTTTTTGATCATCGCACGCACCGACGCCCGCACGGGACATGGTTTGGATGAGGCCATCAAGCGCGGCAAGGCGTTTAAGGATGCGGGCGCAGATGTCGTCTTCGTTGAAAGCCCGGAGAGTGAGGCGGAGATGGAGCAGATTTGCGCTGAAATCGATGCACCGCTCCTCGTGAATGTTGTGGAAGGCGGCAGCACGCCGGTATTGCCGGTCGCGGAATACAAGCGCATGGGATACGCCATGGCGATTTATCCTGGTTCTGGCTTTTTAGCCATCGGTGCTGCGCTTCAGACCGTCTACAGCCAGATTCTGGAAACGGGGTCCAGCATTGGAGCTGACACGCCTTTGGCTAATTTCATGGAGTTTTCAAAACGCATGGGCTTTGAGGCCGTGTGGGACTTCGAAAAAAAATGGGCGGACGATTAACCGAGCCCGTTCATTCGCCCTCAAACAAATAGCAGTAGAAAGCAGATACACGTGAGCGGCGTCACATTGACCCGGCTTAAACTTAGGCAGAAACTATAGTTAACGCGTGGGGGGCGGTAAGCCATGCAAATGAACGCCGCAATACACGTTAATAACACTTGAAACCATCTTTGGGGGGAGACACCAATGGCTTTTGCAGGACACGATCTGAACGATTTTATGGAAGGCGTCAAAAAACGCAGCCCGGGCGAAACAGAATTTCACCAAGCGGTGCAGGAGGTCGCAGCGACCATTCTGCCGTATATCGCTGATAAGCCTGAATACACGAAGAACATGATTCTGGAGCGGATGACCGAGCCGGATCGGGTTATCTCCTTTCGCGTGACCTGGCAGGACGATGACGGCAATGTCCGCGTCAACCGTGGCCATCGGGTGCAGTTCAACAACTCCATTGGCCCATACAAAGGCGGCATTCGCTTCCATCCCTCAGTAACGCTGTCAGTGCTGAAATTCCTTGGCTTTGAGCAGACCTTCAAGAACTCCCTCACACAGCTTCCCATGGGCGGCGGCAAAGGCGGGGCGGACTTCAACCCCAAGGGCAAGTCTGACGCTGAAATTATGCGGTTCTGCCAAGCGTTCATGACTGAGCTTTCCAAATATATCGGCCCGGACATCGATGTTCCGGCTGGCGATATCGGTGTCGGCGGTCGTGAGATCGGCTTCATGTTCGGCCAGTACAAGCGCATGACCAACCGCTTCAACGGCGTGCTGACGGGCAAGGGCCGTGAATTCGGCGGCTCCCTGATGCGGCCAGAAGCGACCGGCTATGGTGCGGTCTATATGCTGGAAGACATGCTGCACACACGAGGGCTTGAGATTGATGGCCATAAAGCTGTCATTTCCGGTTCTGGCAATGTGGCGACCCATGCGGCGGAAAAGATTATCCATCGCGGCGGCACCGTGCTGACGCTCTCTGATTCCGGCGGGTTCATCTACGACAAGGACGGCATCACGCTCGAACGCCTCCAGTGGATCAAAGACCTCAAAGAAAAACGTCGCGGTCGTATTTCCGAATACGCGGACGAGTTTAAAGGCACTGAATTCCACGAGGGCCGTCCCTGGGGCGTCGCTTGCGACATGGCGCTGCCTTGCGCCACCCAGAATGAGATCAACGCGGATGAAGCTGAAGGGCTCGTCAAAAATGGCTGTATCGCCGTTTCTGAAGGCGCCAACATGCCGACGACGATTGACGGTATTAACAAGTACCAAGCCGCCAAGATCCTCTACGGCCCGTCCAAGGCTGCGAACGCCGGCGGCGTGGCTACATCCGGCCTCGAGATGAGCCAGAATGCGGCCCACATCTCCTGGAAGGAAGAAGAGCTTTCCAAGCTGCTGCGCGACATCATGAGCAATATTCATGCTGCTTGCGAAGAATACGGCAAAGAAAGCGACGGCTACATTGACTACATGAAGGGCGCAAACATCGCCGGCTTCCGCAAGGTCGCTGACGCCATGTTGGCCTTCGGCGCAGTCTAAGCTGTAACGGCTGAACACATTGCGTTGTTTTGGCAGCGGCCGGGGCTCGAAAGAGCTCCGGCCGCTTGCTTTCCGGCTTGCTTTTTTCGACGAAGCCGCCACTTTTCAAGGCATGAAACAGGTCTTCAAAATTTCTGCCGCATGCTTGGCGTTGGCGCTGGCGGCACCCGCTCTCGCACATGAAACATGTCCCGCACCGGGCGAATGGTTCACGCCGGGAGCTACGGCACCAACCCGCGCCCGGGCGGCCATCGCGACTTTAGCGGCGGCAGATGTAGTGCTGCTGGGAGAGCATCATGGCGACACAGACATCCAACTTTGGCAGGCAGTGACAGCAGCCGCCATCGCTGGCCAACGCGGCCAAGTGCAATACGGCTATGAGATGTTTCCAAGGACCTCCCAACCAGCACTCGACGCTTGGAGCAGAGGTGAGACCAGCCGTCATGGGTTCCTAGCCGCTGCCGGATGGGCAGACGTTTGGGGCTTCGCCGCCAACGCCTATGACCCCATTTTACGCTTGCCGCGCCTACAAAAAGCGCCTGCCATCGCGCTGAATGTTGACCGCGCGTTGATCCGGCGCGTCGGCAGGGAAGGCTGGATGTCTGTGTCAGAAGCGGACCGTCTCGGCATTGGTGACCCGGCGGCGGCACTGCCGGAATACAGAACCAAACTCGGCGAAATCCTGGGCATGAAGGCCAGCGGTGCTGCGCCTGAATTCGAAAAGCGCGATGGAGATGGCCACGGCGATGGAAAGGGTGAAAACCCCCACAAACCAGACGCTGCAAAGAAATCCCAAATGGCGGAGCGCTTTATTGACGCACAATTGGTTTGGGACCGGGCGTTCGCAGAAGCCATCGCTGCAGCCTTGAAGGCCAATCCGGGCCAGCCCGTGATCGCCTTCATGGGCCGGGGGCATGTGGACTATGGCCATGGCGTGAAACACCAATTACAGGACCTCGGCGTGACGAACGTCGCAACGGCGATCCCGCTTGATGGCGGCGAAGGCTGCCATTTGGACGCCGACGCAGCCGGACGCCCACTCGCAGACCTCGTATACGGCCTGCCAGAACGCCATGAAGAGCCAAAGCCTGCGCCGCGCCCGAAGATCGGCGTATTCATCGCCAATGCCGAAGGTGGTGGCGCCAGCATCACCCGCGTTTCGGCGGACTCGCCCGCTGAAGCGGCTGGCTTCATGGCTGGCGATGTGGTGTCGCTCGCGGCAGGCCAACCTGTCGCCCGCGCTGCGGACCTCGGTGCAGCTATCCGCCGTCATAGCTGGGGCGCATGGCTGCCATTCAGCATCACGCGCAATGGCGAGGCGATGGAGCTTTTGGTGAAGCTACCAGCATCGCCGCCCAAATGAGGCAGTTTTTATTACTGATTACGTCTTTGTGCGTGGCTGGCTGGTTGTTTATGCCGGGAACAGCAACTGCGGAAACGCGTGCGCCGATAGACCTAAAAGACTCGATTTTCGACGCACATTGGTTGCCTGTTTCTATTTCAGTAGACCCGATGGCTGGCACGCTTGAGGGTCATCGCGACGATGAAATGGGGCAGATGGGTTTCGTAATTGAGCTTAATCCGCTTATTGGTGCAAAAAATGCCCTGAATGGATATATTGACCCGACGGGTGCCTTAGTTCCGTTGCGTAAGGAATGGCTGCCGGAGCTTTCCGGCCACCATCTTGGTTGGCGGTTTGTAGTACAAACTCCACCAGGTTATTTGGCGGTGCCTTTCCCCGGCGGGAAGATTGAACAGACATCTGCTGGAGGTGTCACGACTTTTTTCCTGTCATCGAAGCTTGCCTCGACACCGCTCATCATTGGCAAGTTCGAAATGGCCGAGCGCTTGGCCAAAGGCGTCATGCTACGCACGTTTTTCACCAAACAGAATGCCCGACTGGCCGATAGCTATCTGAACGCCGCCGGCGAGGCCATCGCTAGCTTGAGCGAGCGGATTGGGCCTTATCCCTATGAAGCTTTTTCCGTCGTTGAAAGCCCATTACCGGTTGGCATCGGTTATCCGGGCTTCACGATTATCTCTGGCCGCATCCTGCCTATGCCATTCATGCGTGGACGTTCGCTTTGGCATGAAATCGCCCATGTTTGGTGGGGCAACGGCGTGTTTGTCGATTATGAGCGGGGCAATTGGGCCGAGGGTTTCGCCGCATTTTTCGCGGATTACGCACTGGCCGAAGCCTCCGACAAAGGGCGCGAACACCGCTACGATTGGCTGCTGGAATACGATGCGCTGCCGGGATCTGCTGACTACCCGCTCCGCCAATTCATCACGAAAAGCCATGGCCAATCTCAAGCCATCGGTTATGGCAAAGCAGCGATGGTGCTGGTGATGCTGCGGGAAAAAGTTGGCCTGCAGGCATTCGATGCTGGCGTGAAGCGTTTCTGGCGAGTAAACAAGTTCAAGACTGCCAGCTGGGCAGAGATTGAGGCAGCGTTCCAAGCAGAAACCCCCATGCCGCTCGGGCTATTCTTCCAACGCTGGCTGGACGAACCGGGCGCGCTTGCTACAAGCGCTGCTGACACAGATTTCCTGACATTTCGGAGTTTGGCGCAGAATGAACGCATCCGAACTCTCCGCAGCCTCGCAAGTGCCGCCGCAGTCACAATTCAAGCACTGCCTGGTGCGCCAGCATCCGAAGACATTGGCAAGCTGAACGCGCCGGATGGAATGCCGGTATTGATCGGCTCGCGCGCCGCGTTGCAGGATCGCGTCGCCAAGATGCCACCTGCCGGTGTCGCTGCGATATGGGCGACGCAGGACAATCAGGGCCGAGACGTTATCGCCATCCATGCGCCGGACGCCCGTACATTGGCCAGCCTTGTAGCTAGATCACGGCATTATGGACGCTGGTCCTGGTTGGTCGTGCAGGAGTCGGGGCGGCCCCAACGTGGGCGGTGGGAGATTGGTGGTTAGGCGGTGACTGCGGAACCAGTTCAGCTCCCGCTATCGCCCCTATCCCCGTTTCGTAGGCACCGCGTCCGCAAACGTATGTTCTTTCGCGGGGAAAGCGCGTGCCCGCACATCTGCCGCGTATTGCGCGATGGCATCATCCGCAGCCGTGCCGAGTTCTGCATAGATTTTCGCGAATTTGGGGCGGAAATCCGGGAACATGCCCAGGATATCATCGACCACTAGAATTTGGCCGTCGCAGGCCGGTGATGCGCCGATGCCAATGGTGACGGCAGGTGTTTCCTGGGTAATACGGCGGGCAATGCTTTCCGTTGATTTCTCTATAACGATGCCCCACGCGCCCGCATCGCTGAGCGCGCGTGCGTCTGCTGAAAGCCGGTCAGCATCCCCACCACGCCCTTGGACCTTATAGCCACCAAGCGCATTCACGGATTGAGGCGTCAGGCCAATATGCGCCAGTACGGGAATGCCGCGCGCCGCCAAGAATGCAACCGTCTCAGCCATATGCGCCCCGCCTTCCAGCTTCACGGACCCACAGCCAGTTTTGGCCATGATCCGGGCGGCATTGCGGAAGGCTTGCTCTGGCGATTCTTCATAGGAGCCGAACGGCATGTCGACTACGATCAGGGACCGTTCGGAATGCTCTACCACCGCACGGCCATGGGCGATCATCATGTCCATTGTGACGCCGACGGTGGATGGCATGCCATATATCGTCATGCCTAGCGAGTCGCCCACCAGGATAAAATCGCAATGGCGATCCACCAATGAGGCAATGGGTGCTGTATAGGCCGTTAGGCTGGCGATTGCGGTTTTGCCCTTCATCGCTTGAATGGCGGGCGCTGTCAGGCGGCGGATCGGCGTTTGCTTGCTCATCTCTCAGCTCACATTGCGGTGCGATAGGACTGGCGCTTCTGTATTCGCGATCTATGTTCAAACCAAGCAACCAGCCAAGAGAGAGCATAATCCAATGATCCAAGGCCTGCACCACGCCGCATATCGCTGCGAAAACTCCGAAGAAACGCGGAAGTTCTATGAAGATTTTCTTGAACTGCCGCTCGCCCGCGCGCTCAAAATCAACATGACCAAATCCGGCCGAGACGCTGCTGTCCTACACACGTTTTACCAATTAGGTGACGGGTCATTCATTGCGTTCTTCGAAGAGCCTGATGCGGATTTCGACTTCAAAGCCCAGCGCGATTTTGACCTGCACCTAGCGCTGGAGGTCGATCATGACACGCTGCATCGCATGTTTGCAAAAGGGAATACGGAAGGCGTTGAAACACGCGGTATTTCTGATCACGAGTTTATCGACTCAATCTATTTCCGCGACCCGAACGGCTATGTGATTGAGCTTACCGCGGTCAAATCCGGCGGGCCGGGCAAAGCTTCGGAAGCGAAGAAAATTCTGGCTGACTGGACGGCAGACCAGCACGGCTGATAATCCTGGCGGCTATCGTGTTGTTGAAGGAATGTCGCCATGCGCGCCGTCGTCGCCGAACAGGTCTCCAAGCCTGAAGACTTGACTATTATTGAGCTGCCGGAACCAACGCCTGGTCCTGGCCAGATCAGGATCGACGTGAAGGCGACGGCGCTGAATTTCGCCGATACGCTGATTATCGGCCACAAATACCAGGTGCGCCCGGATTTTCCTTTCAGCCCAGGGTTCGAAGTGGCGGGGGATGTCTCGGCTGTCGGCGACGGGGTTACGGACTTCAAGCCGGGCGATCGCGTCATCGCCACCATGGATTACGGTGCGTATCGCGAGCAGGTGATCGTCGAGGATTATCTGGCGCACCCATTCCCCGACGCTATGGACTATGTGACCGCCGCTTCATTTCCCGTAGCGTATGGTACCAGCTATGTGGGCCTGCTGCGCCGCAGCCATATTGCGCCGGGGGAGACGGTGCTGGTGCACGGTGCGGCTGGCGGCGTTGGGCTGACAGCGTTGGAGATTGCTAAGGCGGCGGGCGCGCAGGTGATCGCCACGGCGGGGTCGGACGAGAAAACCGCCATCGCCAAAGCGCACGGGGCCGACCACGTTATCAACTACACAACCGGCCCGATCCGGGACCGGGTTAAAGAACTTACTGGCGGTAATGGTGCTGACGTCATTTATGATCCCGTTGGCGGTGACATATTCGATCAGTCACTACGCTGCATCAATTGGGGTGGGCGCATTCTGATCATCGGCTTCGCTGCAGGTCGTATTCCAGAAATCCCAGCTAATATGCTCTTGGTCAAAAGCTGTTCCGCCATCGGCGTCTTCTGGTCCTCGCACCGCCGCCGGGAGCCGGAATCGCTGCGGCAGGACTACAAGCAATTGTTTGATTGGTGGGGTGAAGGCAAGCTCAAACCGCTGGTCGGTGCCACATATCCGCTGGATCAGGCTGGTGCGGCGATGACTGCATTGCTGTCCCGCAAAGTCGCGGGCAAGATTGTGCTCGAAGTTTAATTCCAAGGAAGTTTCAACGATGAAAATCGGCATTATCGGCGCGGGTGCGATGGGGTCTGTTTATGCAGGTCTAATGGCTGATTCCGGTCACGACGTTTGGATGTTCGACAATTGGGCGGAGCATGTCGCCGCCATCAACGCCAATGGCCTGAAGGTCGAAGGCGCATCTGGTGACCGGGTGGCGAGGCCCCATGCAACGTCGAATGCGGCGGATGCAGGCGTTGTCGAGCTGGCCATTGTCGCGACTAAGGCGATGCAGACAAAAGACGCGGTTGAAGCGGCGGCACCCATGCTGGGACCAGATACAGCCGTGCTGACGCTTCAGAATGGCCTCGGCAATGTTGAGCGCATTCAGGAACTTGTGGACCCGAAAAATGTACTTTGCGGCATCGCAGGCGGGTTCGGTGCCTCCATGGTTGGGCCGGGGCATGTGCATCATAACGGCATGGAAGCGATCAACATCGCGGAAGCTGCGGGCGGTCTGACGGACCGGGTTGAAAGCGTCGCGACAGCGTGGCGGGACAGCGGATTCAAGGTTGGCGTTTTTGAGGATATCTGGCCGGTCGTGTGGTCAAAATTGATGGCAAATATCGCTGTATCCGCGACCTGCTCACTGACAGGCATGCGCGTTGGGCAGATTATTCAGAACGAATGGGCCTGGGGCCTCAGCATGGATTGCGTGCGGGAAGCGGCGGCCTGTGCCGAAGCTAAAGGCATCAAGCTGCTGTATGATGATCCCATCGCCTGGGTGCATGATTTCACCACCAAGATCCCGAATGCCCGTCCATCAATGTACCTGGATACACAGGCGGGCCGGGTTTCAGAAATCGGCTCAATCCATGGCGGCGTTGTGGATGAAGGCATCAAGCTTGGCGTACCGACACCAACCTGTTCATTCATGGTCCGCGCGGTAACGGCTCTGCAGGAAAAGAACCGCATGCATGGTGCAGGAAGCGCGTATCAGGCGCTTTAGGGGACCCTCACATAGGCCGCGCCTGACAATTCGCAGACAGTGAGGGCCTCTTTCCAAATCCACTGTCATAGAACTGCAATATAACTGTCATAGCAGTGACCTGAGCGCGGGCTACTTCATAGCCAGCCCGCGCAGAGAAGTGTGGGCGTGTTCCATACTTAACGGTTCCGAAGGAGGGCTAAGCCCTTGTTGAAAAAAATAATTACAGCATCTGCAGCGCTTGCGTTCGTGGCTTCCGCAGGTGCGGTGCAAGCGCGCGACCAGATTCGTATCGTTGGATCGTCGACGGTATTTCCGTTCTCCACTGCGGTGGCTGAGACATTCGGCCGGACGACGGATTTCAAAACGCCGGTGGTTGAAAGCACGGGGTCTGGCGGCGGACTGAAGCTGTTCTGCGGCGGTGTTGGCATTGGCCATCCGGATATGACCAATGCATCCCGGCGGATCAAGCAATCTGAAGTCGATCGCTGCGCAGCCAATGGAATAACGGAGATTACCGAGGTCAAGATTGGCTATGATGGGATTGCGCTTGGCCGATCTAAGGCTGGCGGTGATCTTTCGCTGACCAAGGCGCAGATATTCCTGGCGCTCGGCAAGATGGTGCCGGTTGATGGCAAATTGGTTCCCAATCCCTACACGATGTGGAACCAAATCGACGCCAGCCTTCCTGCGACCAAGATCGAAGTTATGGGCCCGCCGCCAACATCCGGCACGCGTGATGCTTTCGTGGAGCTTGTAATGCGCGAAGGTGCAGAACATTTCCCGGAAATCAGCGCGCTGAAGGGCGATAAATCCGCCTTCCGCAGCATCTCTGACGCCATGCGTGAGGATGGAGCGTTCGTCGAAACCGGCGAGAACGACAACTTGATCGTTCAGAAGCTGCAGGCGAACCCAAACGCGGTCGGCATCTTCGGCTTCTCATTCCTTGATCAGAACGCTGATGTGATTAAGGGGGCTAAAGTTGAAGGCATTGAGCCGACATTTGATGCTATCGCGGATGGCGAATACGGCGTCTCCCGCTCGCTCTACTTCTACGTCAAGAAAGCGCATATCGGGGTTGTGCCGGGCATGCTGGAATTTGTCGAAGAATTCGTGAGCGACAAAGCCTATGGCGAAGAAGGCTATCTAACCGATAAGGGCCTGATCCCGCTGACGGAAGAAGAACGCGAAGCCATGACTGAGCAAGCGACCGGCCTTGCGCCGCTCAAGCTTTAGTCGGCATAGAGCTGAAATGAACCTCCCCCAAGGATTGGCGAGCGCACATCCATGCAAATCTGGTTGATCCTTGGGGTAATTCTTCTGCTGGCCGCTTATGGCTATCAGCGCGGCAAAGGCGGGGCGTTGGCGGCTGTCAGCGGCGATGCATCCAAGCTCCATTCTCTGCCCTCATATCACGGTGCCTATGTCGCACTTTGGGCGGCGATTCCGGCGCTGATCGCCTGTGTGATATGGCTGAGCGCTGAGCATCAAATCATAGAGGCGCTCGTCATCAGCGGTCTTACGGCAGAAAGCCAGGCGCTTGAGCCGCAACGTTTAGCGCTGCTGATGAGCGACATACGCAACCTCTCCAGCGGTGATATCGTTCGTGCTGATCCGTCCTTGGAAGTGCAAGCGGCGGCGGCGCGGTATACAGAACTTGCCAGCGTCTCACTTTACGCCAAGTTTGCTGTTGTCGCGGCTTTGTCTGCATTCTGCCTGTTCTTCGCCAAGAAGCGTATTGCGGGGCAGTTTCGTGCGCGCAACCGGGTTGAGCGGATTGTCCGCTACATCATGATCGCAGCCTCTGTGATCGCGATTTTGACGACCATCGGCCTCGTTCTCTCGCTGCTGTTTGAAGCATGGCGCTTCTTCCTGCGCGTTCCGTTCCATGACTTCTTGTTTGGAACGCACTGGAGCCCACAAACGGCTATTCGCGCCGATCAAGTGGGGGCCAGCGGTAGCTTCGGTGCCATCCCAATTTTCGCAGGCACGCTGCTAATCACCCTGATCGCCATGCTAATCGCCGTGCCGCTTGGTCTGTTCTCAGCCATCTACATGTCCGAGTATGCCAGCCCGCGTGCGCGCGGCGCGATCAAGCCGCTGCTGGAAGTGCTCGCCGGTGTACCGACGGTCGTATACGGCCTTTTTGCGGCACTGACTGTCGGGCCATATATCCGCGGTTTTGGCGAAAGCTTTGGCATTGACGCCAGTTCGGAATCCGCACTTGCGGCAGGTCTCGTGATGGGGGTGATGATCATTCCGTTTGTCTCATCACTTTCAGATGATGTGATCAATGCTGTGCCACAAACATTGCGTGATGGCTCATATGCGCTCGGTGCCACGCAATCCGAAACAATCCGCCAAGTCGTATTGCCAGCGGCACTGCCGGGCATTGTCGGTGCCGTGTTACTCGCCGTAAGCCGGGCGATTGGGGAGACCATGATCGTCGTGATGGCGGCTGGATTGGCGGCCAATCTGACGGCAAACCCGTTTGAAGCCGTCACGACCGTCACTGTGCAGATCGTGACCTTGCTGGTCGGCGATCAGGAATTTGACAGCTCAAAGACGCTTGCTGCATTCGCACTCGGCCTTGTGCTGTTCTTCGTGACGCTGGCTCTGAACATTATCGCCCTCAAAGTGGTGCGGAAGTATCGAGAAAAATATGACTGACCGCGAACAGAACACGGGCATTGCCGTGGATGCGGCAGAGGTCAAACATGCGCGCAAACGTTACCGTGCTGAACGACGGTTTCGGATGTATGGCGTGGCCGCTATTGCGGCAGCGGCGGGTATGTTGGCGCTGCTGGTGATCTCTATCGTGGCGACGGGGTGGACGGCTTTCTGCCAACACAGCATCGCTCTAGACGTAACCTTCGAGGCCAAAGTCATCGATCCTAAGGGCGGTCGAGACCCATCGGTCTTGGCGCGGGCAGATTATCGCAAACTCGCGCGCGCCTCATTGCGCGAACTGTTCCCGGACGTGAAAAAGCGCGGCGACAAGCGAAAACTCTATGGCCTGCTCAGCCTCGGTGTTGATCAGCAATTGGCAGAATTGGTCGCTTCAGACCCAAGCCTAATTGGCCAAACACGACGGGTTGAAATTTACGCGTCCGATGACGTCGACAGCTTCCTCAAAGGTTATATTGACCGTGATGCGCCGGAATCTGACCGCCGCGTAAAAGATAAAGAAATCGCCTGGCTGGATAAGCTGGAAGCCAGCGGCGCTATTACCTCACATCTGAACCTTCGGTTTTGGACAAAAGGTGATAGCCGGGAACCTGAATTGGCCGGCTTCTGGGGCGCGATGGTTGGGTCATTCTTCACGCTACTGGTAACGCTTGCCTTGAGCTTCCCGGTTGGCGTTCTAGCTGCCACATACCTAGAAGAGTTCGCGCCTAAGAACCGCTGGACGGACATTATTGAGGTCAACATCAATAATCTGGCGGCGGTTCCCTCCATTGTGTTCGGCCTCCTAGGTCTCGCCGTATTCCTGAACTTCTTTGGATTGCCGCGGTCTGCGCCACTGGTCGGCGGCATGGTGCTGGCATTGATGACGCTGCCGACCATCATCATCGCGTCTCGCTCAGCTTTGAAAGCAGTACCGCCCTCTATTCGGGAAGCGGCGTTTGGTGTCGGCGCATCGGAACTTCAGGTGGTCACGCATCATGTGGTGCCACTGGCGCTTCCAGGGATTTTGACTGGTGCCATCATTGGCATGGCCCGTGCGCTTGGCGAAACGGCGCCGCTGCTGATGATCGGCATGGTCGCGTTTATCGTCGATATTCCAGGTTCCGTCACGGATCCGGCGACAGTTATGCCGGTGCAAATTTATCTTTGGGCGGACAGCCCTGAACGCGCGTTCGTTGCGCGCACCAGCGCCGGTGTGATGGCGCTCCTCGGATTCCTCATGCTGATGAACGCGCTCGCCGTGATCTTGCGGAAGCGGTTTGAGCGGCGGTGGTAAGGACCAAGCAGATGTTAGATAGCGAAATGAATTCAGCGACAATCGCGGACCCGAAAGTCGTCTGCCGCGATGTGTCTGTATCCTACAGCGGCAAGCAGGCGCTGTTTGATATTGACCTGGATATCGGCAGTCATCAGGTGACATCCCTGATCGGCCCGTCCGGTTGCGGCAAGTCCACGTTTCTGCGTTGCATGAACCGTATGAATGATGTGATCGATGGCTGCGTTGTCACCGGGTCGATCAGTGTGGACGGCGTTGAAATTCTGGATGATGAGATTGATGCGGTGCAACTTCGCCGCCGCGTCGGCATGGTGTTCCAGAAGCCGAACCCATTCCCAAAGTCCATCTATGACAATATCGCCTACGGCCCCCGCATTCACGGTCTCGTCCGGGGCAAGGATGAGCTTGATGAGGTTGTGCAGACCAGCCTGGAACGGGCTGGATTATGGGAAGAGGTGAAGGATCGCCTGCTTCAACCCGGCACTGGCCTGTCGGGCGGTCAGCAGCAACGGCTTTGCATCGCGCGGGCTATTGCTGTCCGCCCAGACGTGATTTTGATGGATGAGCCTTGTTCAGCCCTAGACCCAATTGCGACAGCGCGGGTAGAGGAGCTGATTGACGAGCTCAAACGCTCCTACAGCATCGTTATCGTCACCCATTCAATGCAGCAGGCAGCAAGGGTGTCCCAACGCACGGCATTCTTCCACCTGGGAATTGTTGTTGAAGTTGGCGAGACAGAACAGATTTTCACCAATCCCCGGGATGAGCGCACCCAAGGCTACATCACTGGCCGGTACGGCTGAGCGACAGGAGCATTCAGATGCCAAATTCAGACGCACATATTGTCCGCTCATA
This sequence comes from Alphaproteobacteria bacterium, assembly GCA_040263875.1. Classification (GTDB taxonomy): domain Bacteria; phylum Pseudomonadota; class Alphaproteobacteria; order Bin95; family Bin95; genus VMCJ01. The sequence goes on along the minus strand of JBDQJI010000013.1, from coordinate 38,276 downwards.
CTCGGACGAGCTTCAGAATATCTCTGCCCTGGTCGCAAAAATGGGCGGCCTTGCAGAAACGATCCTGACGGATGCAATGACGGCGCTCGTTAAGCGGGACGCAGACCTCTCCAACCAAGCCATCCAGGCGGATAAGCGTGTCGATGGCCTCGATGCTGAAATCGAGTATCAGGTGGTTCGGATGCTGGCCTTACGTCAACCGATGGCGGTCGATCTGCGCTCAATCATTTCCGCGCTTAAAATCGCCCAATCGCTGGAACGCATTGCGGACCACGCGAAGAATGGCGCCAAGCGGGCGCTGGTCATCAACCAGTCGCCGCCAATGGATGCAACGCGTGGGATCGTGCGGCTTTCGGATGTCGCGCGGGAGATGCTGCGCAGCGTACTCGACGCCTATGTGAACAGCGATGCAGAGGGTGCCGTGAAGGTCCGGGACCGGGATGAAGATCTGGATGTGCTGTACGATGGTTATTTCCGCGAATGCTTGACCTACATGATGGAAGACAGCCGCAATATCACTGCTGCCACGCACCTTCTGTTCATTGCCAAGAACATTGAGCGGATTGGCGATCACTGCACGAATATCGCCGAAAATGTTTACTACATGCAGACCGGCGAACGTTTGAACACGGCGCGTCCTAAAGGCGAAGACGCTATGGGTTTGAAAGCAGAATAACCGATCATGCAACCTTACATCCTGATTGTTGAGGATGAGCCAGATATCGTCGAGCTGCTGAAATACAATTTGGAAGCGGCAAATTATGAGGTCGGTATCGCACGCGATGGTGATGAGGCGGAGGTCAGCTTAGCCGAACGGCAACCAGATGCGCTCTTGCTGGATTGGATGCTGCCCGGCGTATCCGGGATAGAGCTTTGCCGCCGGATCCGTCGCCGACCTGAAACACGGATGCTACCAATCATCATGCTGACCGCCCGTGGCGATGAGACGGATCGATTGCGCGGCCTAGATTCTGGTGCCGACGATTATGTGACCAAGCCGTTCTCGCCAGCTGAAGTCATCGCCCGGCTTCGTGCTGTGCTTCGGCGCGCGTTGCCTTCTACGGCGGTTGAGACCCTTGAATACGAGGGCATCACCCTTGATCTGGCCGGACATCGGGTCGAGCGGGCAGGGCGGAACATTCACCTGGGCCCCACCGAGTTCCGATTGCTCCGCCATTTGATGGAACATCCGGGGCGGGTCTACTCCCGTGAGCAATTGCTGGATGCAGTGTGGGGCCGGGATATTTACGTTGAAGCACGCACAGTTGACGTGCATATCCGCCGCCTTCGTAAGGCTTTGAATGAAGGCGGTGCGGCCGATTTGATCCGCACAGTGCGGTCCGCCGGATATTCGCTCGACAAAGCTGGCTGACAGCGCCCGGCGCGCACGTTACAACAAGGCTCCACTCGAGACTTGGAGCCGCCCAAAATGGCTGAAGCCGCTGCCGAAATCCCTGAAGATATTCGCGAAATGTCGTTCGAAGACGCGCTGGCGGAGCTTGAAGGCATCGTCCAACGCCTGGAGCAGGGCAAAGGCGCGCTCGAAGATTCCATTCATGCCTATGAACGCGGCTCCGCCCTCCGTCGTCATTGCGACGCCAAGCTGGCTGATGCCAAGGCGCGGGTAGAACGGATTGCGATTTCAGGCGGGCAAGCGTCAACGACGCCGTTTGATGTTGAATAAGGTGCTGCGCGTGGATTGCATTTTGGGTACTGATGGGGCGAACGCCCCCCTCATCCTGATCCCTCTCCCCCCGTTGGGGCGCGCGCGCGGCTTTCCCAAGCTCGACGCATTGGCGCTAACCCAATGAGCGGCCCTCTTCAAGCCGCACTCGCTGAAATCGCGAGCGACACGAATGAGCTGCTGGCAGAGCTCCTCCCGGACCCAGCGCCGCTCGGTGAAGAACGGAAACTGGTTGAAGCCATGCGCTATGCCGTGCTTGGCCCCGGCAAGCGCTTCCGGCCATTCCTGACTGTTGCCGCAGCCGCAGCGACCGGCGGCGATCATACCCGCGCGCTTCATGCGGGTGCCGCGATTGAATGCTTGCACGCCTATAGCCTCGTCCATGATGATCTGCCTGCAATGGATGACGATGATCTGCGTCGGGGGCGCCCGACCGTCCATAAAGAATACGATGAAGCGACAGCCATTCTGGCTGGTGACGCATTGCAGACAGAAGCTTTCCGCATTCTCGCCATGCCAGAGACCCATCCTGACGCCAATGTGCGCCTGGAACTGACCCGCGGCCTTGCCGTTGCTTCTGGAGCGCACGGCATGTGCGGCGGTCAGGCGCTTGATCTGGCGGCGGAAGGGGAGGCCAGCGATATGGCGAGCGACATGGGTTGGGCGATCAGAATGCAGCGCTTGAAGACGGGCGCATTGATATCATTCGCCTGTGAGGCTGGGGCCATCCTTGGCCATGCCAATGGCCAAGCCCGAGCCGCACTTTATGGCTACGGCATGGATATCGGCCTGGCTTTCCAAATTGCCGATGATCTGCTGGACCTTGAAGGCGACGAAGAGCAAGTCGGTAAGCGTCTCGCCAAGGATGCCGAGGCCGGCAAAGCGACGCTGCCCGGCGCCATGGGTATCCCGGAAGCCCGACTTTATGCCGAGACGCTCGTGCGGCAGGCCGTCGCGAAGCTTGATTGCTTTGGATCGAGCGCCAAACTCTTGCGTGACGCCGCGCGCTTTTCGCTTCAGCGTCAAAGCTAGGAAGGGGCAGTAATATGACCCGCCGCCCGACCCCATTGCTGGACCGCATCCGTGATCCTGCTGATCTTCGCCAGATGCCGGAATCAGACCTAATCCGCCTGGCTGATGAACTGCGCTGGGACACGATTGAAAGTGTCGCTGAAACCGGAGGCCACCTAGGCGCTTCGCTTGGCGTCGTCGAGCTGACAGTCGCACTGCATTATGTTTTCGACACGCCCCATGATCGGTTGATCTGGGACGTCGGCCACCAGTGCTATCCGCATAAAATCCTAACGGGCCGCCGTGACCGCATGGGCACCCTTCGCCAAGGCGGCGGTATTTCCGGATTCACTAAGCGGAGTGAGAGCGAATACGACCCGTTTGGGGCCGCGCACTCGTCCACATCAATTTCTGCCGGGCTTGGTATGGCAACGGCCGCGCATTTGATGGGCAAGGACAATCGGGCCATCGCCGTGATTGGTGATGGTGCGATGACGGCTGGCATGGCCTATGAGGCCATGAACAATGCTGGCGCGTCCGGTCTGCCGCTGGTCGTGATTTTGAACGATAATGATATGTCGATTGCCCCGCCCGTGGGCGCGCTATCGGGCTATCTCTCCAGGCTTGCATCCTCCAAGCCCTATTCCAGCCTGCGTAGCATTGCGAAAGATGTGGCGAAGCTTTTCCCGAAACCGTTCGAGGAAGCCGCCCGGCGGGCCGAGGAACTCGCGCGCGGCATTGTCGGTGGTGGCGAGTTATTCCAGGCGCTGGGCTTCTACTATGTCGGACCCATTAATGGTCATTCGATTCAGGACTTGGTGCCTATCCTTCAGCACCTGAAATTTCAAACCCATGGTGACCGACCTGTACTGCTGCATGTGGTGACGGAAAAAGGCAAAGGCTATAGCCACGCTGAAAAATCCGCTGATAAATATCATGGCGTTTCCCAGTTCAATGTGGAGACCGGTGAGCAGGCGAAGGGAACACCGAAAGCGCCGAGCTATACGGGCGTATTCGCTGATACGCTGGTGCAGCTGAAAGAACGCGACCCGCGCGTTGTCTCGGTGACGGCCGCTATGCCGTCCGGAACTGGCCTGGATAAGGTTGGAAAGCGTTTCCCAGAACGTACGTTTGATGTGGGCATTGCCGAACAGCACGGCGTTACCTTCGCCGCTGGCATGGCGACGGAAGGGATGCGGCCTTTCGTGGCGATATATTCCACATTCCTCCAGCGCGCCTATGACCAGATCGTCCACGACGTCGCGATCCAAAGCCTGCCCGTGCGATTTGCGCTGGACCGGGCGGGCTATGTCGGTGCCGATGGTTCCACCCATTGCGGCGCGTTTGATGTGGCTTATCTCGGCTGCTTACCGAATTTCGTGCTCATGGCACCATCAGATGAGGCGGAGCTTGTGCGCATGGTCGCGACATCTGCCCAGATTGATGACCGTCCATCCGCCATCCGCTTCCCGCGCGGGGAGGGGACGGGCGTGGCTATTCCGGATATCACGGAAACGCTGGAAATTGGCAAAGGCCGGATCGTGCGCGAAGGTGGCCCCGTCGCGATACTGAGCTTCGGCGCGCCACTGACCAATGCATTGGCCGCTGCCGATATTCTGGCCGAGCGCGGATTGCAGGCGACGGTCGCAGACGCCCGCTTCGCAAAGCCGCTGGATTTGGATTTGATTCGGGATTTGGCCCACAATCATAAGGCGTTGATCACAGTCGAAGAAGGATCAACCGGTGGATTTGGCGCGCTTGTTCTACACGCCCTGGCAGATGAAGGCCTGCTCGATGGCGCATTGGCGGTGCGCACCTTGACCATGCCTGATGCATTCCTGGAGCAAGACAAACCGGCAGCGCAGGTTGCCCAAGCTGGCCTCGATGCCAAATCGATTGCCAACGCAGCACTTGATGCCATCGCAGCCCGGGCAGACGGCGCGCCTACTGTCAGCAAAGGCAATTAGCTGCAAGTTGAGGTGCCATCGCCTTTGCGGTCATTGATTTATACTATTTTCACGCTCGTCGGTCATACTTCGCTAGGATCATAAGGTTCTTTAACCTTTGAATTCTTGAATTGCATGGGGACTGTTCCCAACGCAGTTCCGCAAGCTGGCGCCCTTTTACGGTTCTTCAAGGGCGTCGTGACGTGAGGGTGTAATGCGATCTGTCACGCTAGACGCGGGAGAGGTGCTGTACCGCGAAGGCGAGGTCAGCGACTCTGTCTATATGTAGAAACGGGCGAAGTGTCCGTGAGCGTTCGAAAGAACGGCAAGAGCACCATCTTGGCGAAGCGTGGGCCAAGCGATCTAATTGGTGAAATGGGTGTTATTCGGGCCTCGCCACGGTCTGCCACGATAACGGCCATCAAAGAATCTACTTTTGTGAGAATCCCTGCAGATGAATTTCTGAAGGCCTTTGGGCATCGTGAAGGTATTGGCATGAAACTGCTCATGCTGCTTTGCGACCGGCTTGCGGAAAGTGACGCTCGGTATGCGACCATGAGTTCCGGCGCGTCTGCCGCCAATGTGAAGCGCGCCAAGGTGAAAGTCCCGTAGCCCCAGCGGATTATCAAATCAACCCAGCCGATCACCCTATTCGGCGATAGCCCTGAGACAATTGCCCAGATTGGCAAACGCGGTATGCCTATCCGCACAATGCCGTTTTCAGTTGGCTTGGCGGGCAAGATTATTGACCGCAGTAATCGTGATCGCCTCTCGCTCCAGCTCACTGGTGATAATGTGCAGTTGAGCCGCACCCATTTCAGAATAGAAGTCAGCAGGCGCAAAACCCTAGTCATCCGAGACATGCACAGCTTGTTTGGCTGTCGGGTCAACGGCAAGCTGATCATTCCAAATGGTAAGTTTGATTATTTGCCAGTGATTCCCGTTAGAGCGGGCGACAATGAAATTGTGGCAGGTGGTCAATCCTCATCCGCGCGATTTATCCTGCATTGGCATCGCCCGGAGCCAAAACTGACCTTTATCGAGGACCAGATAAAGCCGAACGGGCTTGGAATGCTTTAGTTTCAGCGCAAATAGCCGCGCGCGCGCTCATGGTGCACTATGCCTGCTCCTGCATTGACTATCGGAGCGCCTCGCTATGGCTGAAGTCCAACTCGCGTCGAAAGATGCCCTTGGTTACCGCATGAAGTTTGGCGTTATTGCGCCATCGACTAACACCATCGTGCAACCAGAATTCGGCTGGATGGCGCCCAAGGGCGTTACCAATCACTTCAGCCGCATTCACATCCCCGACGATCCCCTTGGCTCCGACGCTGACTTTGAGGAGTTGATGGTCCGTATCCGTGCGGAATTGATGCAGGCCGTTGACCGGGTAATGACGGCTAGGCCGGGTGCCATTGTCATGGGCATGTCTTCCGAAACCTTTTGGGGCGGCCTCGCTGGTTCTATGGAGTTGAAGGCCAAGCTTGAAGCGCGGGCGGATGGTTTGCCGGTCGCAATGGGTTCTGATGCGTCCCAGGCGGCACTTGAGTGCTACGGCGATATCAAACGTATATCCGTCATCACCCCTTATATGCCTGTGGGCGATGGTGAGGTGCGCAAGTTCTTTGGCGACTGCGGGTTTGAGGTGATGGCGGTTACTGGCCTGAAATGCCCAAGCCCGACGGCTATTGCACATGTGGATGCCAAAACATTGCGGGACGCAGTGAATGAGGTGAACGATCCGCAGGTGGAAGCGATCCTGCAGGTCGGCACCAATCTGGCATTCGCAAACATCGCGCCAACGGCCGAATTCTGGCTGGATAAACCGGTGCTGGCGATCAACACCGCCACATATTGGCATGCGCTCCGCATGAACGGCCTTCAGGATCGCGTTCAGGGCTTCGGCTCCTTGCTGGAAGACTATTGATCGTTTGAGGGAACGCATAATTTTCTGTGTCCTAGCGCCATAAAGTGGCCGTTCTTGCATCAGATACTGCTCAAATCGATAGCGGTTACGGATGCACTCTATGCGCGCGAGACCTTGGCCGATGCGGATGCTTCGCACCGTTGGGCTCTCTCTTCTCGGTCTATTTGTCGTGCTCGTGGTTTATGGGATTGCCGCGACGGCATTGAGCCGTATGCCCATGAATGCAAACTTCCGGGAACATCCTGGCGGCATTCCTGTCGCAATTATCGACAACGGCGTTCACGTGGACATTCTAACCCCTGTTGCTGGCCTAGATCATGACTGGCGCCGGGTTCTGCCCGTGGGCGCTGTGCCGGGCAATGTGGAATGGCTAGGCTTTGGCTGGGGTTCCCGGGACTTCTACCTCAACACACCAACGTGGGATGATTTCAATATTTGGAACGGTGCAAAGGCACTTGCTGGCATTGGGGGAACAACGGTCCGTGTGCAGTTCCGCGAGATATTGCTTGAAGCACCCAATGTCACCGTTATTCGGCTGGACCCTGTCCGCTTCAATTTGCTTCGGGAGGCGATCACGACGGCGATGGTGCTAGGCGAAGATGGCCGCGCGGCACCTATCCAGCATGCAGGCTATGGCGACGATCTGTTTTTGGAGGCCCATGGCCGCTACAGCCCTATCCTGACATGCAACGAATGGGCGTCTCGCGTACTGGCGAAAGCTGGGGTTAGAACAGCCTATTGGTCGCCTTTTCCCAATGGCGTCACCCCGCCTGCTGCGCAGTGAGCAGGTGGTCGTTGGCCTTGAAAGAGGCCCAGGGATAAACTCGACCCACCTCTCTCAAGTTGGATGCAGCAGCTATGGCTATTCCCCTTTCACGGACTGGATTTCAGGGCGTTTACCCGATCCTCTATGCATTCTTTGACGATGCTGGAAAGCTGAACCGGCAAGCGATGCGCGCCCAGGTGAACGGCTGCATCGCAGCAGGCGCTCACGGGATCGCGGTTATGGGTTTGGCGACAGAAGTCGGCAAGCTGGACGTGCGCGAACGCCGGCAGATACTGGAATGGGTCGGTGAAGATGTGGCGGGCCGCGTCCCGCTGGCCGTGACCGTGGGCGAGCCGAGTATTGATGGCCAGATCGAGTTCGTGCGGGCTGCCGAGGAGGCTGGCGCTGATTGGTCCATCCTCCAACCGCCTGCCATCATCGGTGCGCCGGAATCGGAATATGTGCGCTTCTTCGGCAAGGTGGCGGACAAAGCTGGCATCCCGCTTGGCATTCAGAACGCACCGGGTCTAATGGCGACGAGCCTGTCAAATGCCGCACTTCGGGATTTGAACGCCCAGCACGCAAATGTCTGTCTGCTGAAGGGGGAAGGGCCGGCGATCTATATCAAGCAGCTGATGGAGGATACAGCGGGTGCCTATGACATTTTCGGCGGTATGGCTGGCATTCAGTTCCCGGATAGTTTGCGTGCGGGCGCCGTCGGCATGATCCCTGCGTCAGACCTATTTGACCCGCAGATCAAGATCTTTGAGCTTTTCCAGAAAGGCGACGCCGCCAGTATCGCGGAGGCAGAGCGCCTGCATCGTGAATTGCTGCCGCTGATCGTGTTCATGATGACGTCTGTCGAGAATTTCGTTTGCTACGGCAAGCGCTTGCTGGCGGAGCGGCTGGGGCTTGGAATCGAAGCTGGTCGCGGCCGGTCTCCCGCCCAGCAGCCAACGGATTTCGGCATCGAAGTTATGCGGTATTGGGCTGAATATTTGGGGCCGTTGCCAACTGGCGAATAAGCGTTCCTAAAACGACGAACCATGAAAGGATGACCAGAATGGCGAATGATCCCGGAAAACCAACATCTTCCCGCGTTGTGCAGCCGGATGCCGGACAAAGCTTCTGGCAGCCGGTCCCGGCCAATGGCCATGTGGAGGTCAAGGTCGTTGGCGGGGCGGAGAGTGGCATGGCGGAATTCGATTGCGGCATACAGGAAGTCGCACCTGGATGCTACGTCCGCGAGCACGCCCATGACCGCAATGAAGAACTGATTTTTGTCCATGAAGGTGAAGGCGAAGCCGTGGTGGATGGCGAGACGCACCTCATGCGCCCCGGCACAACGTTCTATCTCGCGAAGGATAGCCGCCACCTGTTCCGCAATACCGGCGACACGCCCATGCGCTTTTTCTGGACCCTCCTCCCCGGCGGCCTCTCCCCATTCTTTAAAGCCATCGGGCGCGCTCGGACAGCAGGCGAGGCGGCACCAGCACCTTTCCCACGGCCCGAAGATGTGGCGGCGATTGAGAAGAATACGGTGTTTGGAAACGCTAAATAGAAAGCCGCAAATGTTCTCTCACATCACCGTAGGCGTTAGCAATTTGAAGCGCGCTTTTGCGTTTTATGAGCACGTCCTGGCACCGCTGAACTATGCACTGAAATTCCACGAGCCAGCGCAAAACTGGGCCGGGTGGAAACTGCCTGACGCTGAGCGTCCCCTGTTCGTCATCACAGGTCCAGCAGATGGCGGCGCGCCATCCCCTGGGAATGGCACCATGACTGCCTTCCGCGCCAAGGACCGGGCGACTGTGGATTTAGTCCATGCGGCAGCCTTGGCCGCAGGCGGCCAAGACGAAGGCAATCCCGGCCTCCGCCCGCATTATCACGAGCACTATTACGGCGCATATTTCCGGGATTTGGACGGGAACAAGCTGTGTGTGGCGTGTCATGAGGCGGTGTGAGAATTAGGTTGGGGCCTGCTGCGCAATCTTTCCCTGCCACACCGCCAGCGCTGGCACGACACAGAGCTCCAGGAACAATCCGATGAGGTGTGGCGTTGTTGGGGTGCCGTCTAAAAGCAGCGATAACAACCGCGCTAAGCCGCCTATGAAAACCAATGCCGTCAGCAAACGAAAGCGGGCTGTTTTGATCTGGATGTTGGGGATCGTCGTATAGAAGGCGATGCCGATGGCTAGGAAGATGCCGGATATGTAGCGGAAATGGCTGTTTAGGTCTGTAATGTCTGCGGGTCCGCCAAAGGCTGTGGGGCCAAGGATAATTCCGGATAAGCCTGCGCTTATCGGCACGAGGCCAAGGATGGCGACGGTGATTTGTAACAGGCGCTTGCTCATGGAGCGGTGCCAATGGAGCGGTGAGTGAGTTTCAAGCAAGCGGGCATAAAGGTTGCGTCCAAGTTCGTTGCGAAGACAGCAGCGACGGTAACGTCCTTGCTGGTTCTGGCGGGGTGTTCGGGGCCAGATGTGTTGAATTCTCTGGTGCCAGACGCGGGCTATACGGTCGTGAAAGACTTAGCGTACGGCGATGGCCCGCGTCGGACTATGGATCTATAAGTGCCGAGCGGCGCTAAGGATGGCGCCCCCACCGTAATTTTCTTCTATGGCGGCAGTTGGAAGGATGGGTCCAAGGACGATTACAAGTTCACCGGTCAGGCGTTGGCGTCACGCGGATACCAAGTCGCCGTGCCGGATTACCGGTTATATCCGGAAGTGAAGTTCCCAGAGTTTTTGGAGGATTCAGCCGCTGCTGTTGCGTGGACGCTTGAGAATGCAGGTCAGCACGGTGTCGCCCCCGGCCCAGTCTATCTGGCGGGCCATTCAGCGGGCGCATACAATGCTGTTATGTTGACAATCGATGACAGATGGCTGCGCACCCATAATCTCCGCCCCTGCAAAGCGATTGCAGGCACAGGCGGGCTTGCAGGGCCGTACGATTTCCTGCCGCTGCAATCTGACAGCCTGCGGGCAATCTTCGGGCCAAAAGACCAGCGCGAACGTACTCAGCCGATCAATTATGTGACTGGCAATGCACCGCCGCTGCTGCTGGCGAGCGGACTGGACGATAGCACCGTCTCCCCCCGCAATTCCCGTCGTCTGGCCCAGAAAACGCAGCAACAGGGCGGGAGCGCTGTTACGCGGTTTTATGAGGATATTGGCCACATTTGGCTGGTGGCCTCACTTGCGTCACCATTCCGCCATTTAGCCCCGGTGCTGGACGATATGGACGGCTTCTTCAAGCAACACCCGAAACCCAGGGGCTGCAATGGCTGATGACTTCCGATTTGCGCCGCCGCCACTCCCGCCCGCCGCACCTGTCACAGCCGGGCAGTTGGCGCTGGCCAATGGTGCGAAGCTCTGGGCATGGGATACGGGCGGGGAGGGTGCTGTTGTCCTGTTGACGCATCCGGCTTCGGGCAATCATGCATCCTGGGGGTATCAGCAGCCGGTTTTGGCGGCGGCTGGCTACCGGGTGATCGGGTATTCACGGCGTGGATATGCAGGCTCAGACCTTGGTTCGGCAGATGATCCAGGCAGCCAGGCCGGCGACATCGCAGCGCTGCTAGACATGCTGGAGATCGACCGTGCCCACGTGCTGGGCTCAGCTGCTGGTGGGTCCACCGCGCTTGATTTCGCGCTGGCTTATCCAGATCGCACCCGCTCCGCGATCATCGCATCCAGCCTGATGAGCATTCAGGAGGAGGACTACCAGGCAGCCTCATCCCGCGCGCGCGGCCCCTGGTTCGATGGCTTGCCGGTGGACGCCCGCGAACTCAGCCCGACCTACCGCGCTGGATGTCCTGATGGTGCCGCAGCGTGGATGCAGATCAACGCGCTCAATACGCTCGGCGCACCCAAGCAGCCGTTAATGTCTTCCATCACCTGGAATACGGTCGCCGCTATGACGACGTCGACGCTGCTGCTGACCGGCGACGCGGACCTCTACATGCCGCCCTCTATCCTCCGCACAATCGCCAAGCGTATGCCCCATGCGGAATGTCGGATCGCCCAAGATGTGGGTCACCCGATATTTTGGGAGCAGCCAGATTGGTTCAACGCGACTATTCTGGACTTTCTGGCGAGGAACCCCGGCTAGCGCAATTCGCATTTGATCTGAGCCATGAAACGCGCCAAGGCCGCGCATTTTATTGCATGCTTACATTCAAAGAAAAAGCGGATCGCTGTCGATCAAGCTGGGGGTGCCACCGAAAGCCGCCCAACCACGCCATGCTTCTCAATCAGCTTCCCAACGAAGCCAGACGCTTTGGTTTCTTTCACAAAATCACGCAGGAATGCTGCGGCGAGGCTATTGCCCTTGGTCGTGCCAATGGCTTGCTGAACGGCTGAGAACTGGCCGTCCAGAATCCGCGCGCCAGGAATACGCTGCACGTCGTCGGTCAAGCGCGGGCGAAGGCCTGCCAGCACATCAAGCTTTTGATCTTCGAACAGCGCGAATGACGCTTCGATGCCTTCAGCGCGGAACAATTCAGCCTGCTTGATATTGCGGTCAAGCCAGAGGTCATAGGCGCTGCGGGCGGATACGGCGATGCGAATACCGGGCTTATCAACATCTTCAATCGTCTGGATAGGAGAATCGCCGCGCACCATGTAGGTCGACTGGATTTCGGCATAAGCGGCAGTGAAATCAATGGTCTCAGCGCGCTTTGGTTCAGCGCCGATATTGCCGATGTCCCAAATGTTCTTGCCAGCCGTGTCTGCAATCTCGCCTGGTGTTGCCATCGGCACATATTGAACGTCGACGCCAATGCGCCTGGCGACTTCCGCTGCCATATCGGGCGAAACCCCGACGGGGTCGCCATTGGCAGCTTTGTCGGTAACGAGAAGGAAATTGCCGAGATTAATAGCGGCGCGCAGCACGCCTGTTGGTGCGAGTTCAGCAACGAGATCAGCTTGGTTCATGGGATTATCCAGACGGTCAGAGTAAGGTTGGGAGGGAGTTTAGCGGGACTCTTCCGGTCGCGCGACATCCCGCAGACGGTCAATCGCAGCAATGCCCGGGAATAACCGCATCCAAAGCAATGTGACGCCACAGGTGATGACCCCACCCGCCAGCACGGCCGGCACAACGCCGATCGCCGCCGCCATCATCCCGGCGCGGAAATCGCCAAGTTCGTTGGAAGCATTGATCGAGACCGAATTGACCGCACTCACCCGCCCGCGCATGGCGTCCGGCGTCGCGATCTGGGTTAGCGTTTGGCGCACATAAACGCTGACCATATCAGCAGCGCCATAAACGGCGAGGGCCAATAGCGACAGCCAGAAGACTTCGGACAAGCTGAAGACAATGATCGAAAGCCCAAAAACACCGAGTGCGGCAAACATCGCAATGCCCATATGCCGGGGCGCCGCTAATTGCGCGAGAGCAAGTCCAACAATGAGCGAGCCGACGCCCGGCATCGCGCGCATCAATCCAAGCCCATCGGGGCCGACTTTCAGGATGTCCTGGGCATAGATCGTCAAAATCGCCATGACGCCGCCGAAAAGCACGGCCATAAGGTCAATCGAGATCGCACCCAGCACGACCTTTGTGCGCCAAATATAGCTGAACCCTGCCGTGACAGAAGCCAAGGTTACGCGTTCCGGTGCCGTCGCAGGATGGCGGTGGCGGATCATTAATGCCGTGATGGCGGACATAGCGAACACAGCCAGGATGACCCAATATACGCCGTCTCCCGCATAAGCGATCAGTACCCCAGCAATCGCTGGTCCGCCCAATTGCGCGGCTTTGCTGGAAGACCCGGACCACGCAATGGCATTCGGAAATTGAGCGGCTGGAACAAGTGCGGGCAAGATCGCCTGGGAAGCTGTGTGATAGAACGCCCGTGCCACACCGTGGACAACTAGCAGCGCCAGAATAGCATTCATGCTGGCCGCACCACCTGCCAGCAGCACCATCAGCGCGGCTGTCACAATCGCGTGGACGGCATTGCTGGTGCTTAGGATGATGCGCCGGTCAACCCGGTCAGCCGCAATACCAACAACCAGAAACAGCAGGAGTGCCGGGGCGAATTGTGCCAGGCCGATATAGCCAATATCCATCGGATTGCCGGTCAGCAGATAGACATACCAAAGCACCGCCGTCGTCAGCGCTTGGAGGCCGAACACATTGCCGGTCCGGGTTGCCACAAACAGCAGGAAATCGCGATTTCTGAGGAGGGGCGTATCAGCCTCAGCCATTAGCTGCGGGGCGCCAACGGATTGCGCTGCATGTCGATTCCCATCCAGAGGCTCCGCCCAATACGGCGCGCGAGCGTGTTAAAGACATCCGCCTTGTCATCGCCAAGCTCACGGCGCGCAGTGTCTTCAAACAGATCTAGCCACCGGGCGAAATCGCTTTCCTCAATATCAGGAATGCCGAGATGCACTTGCAGCGGATTACCCTTATACGCCCGTTCCCGCAGCATAACGTTTGCCCAGAAATCGCCGATGGTCGCCATATGCTTGGCCCAGATCGCATCAGACGTGCCAATGCGGCCTTCAAAGATCGGACCAAGGCGGGTGTCGGCGCAAACGCGGGGATAGAATGCGCCCACCAATTGCGCGATATCATCCCGCGATATTCCGGCTCTAGGGCTGTGGACCATGTTCATTGGCTTGTCTCTCAGAACGCGTTTTGACCATTTTACCATGCGCGCTAGGGCCACCCGATTGGAAGGACGCCGTTGTCGCATCGAATTCCCCGCTCTGTCGTGAGGAAGGTTCCATTGCTACTGTTCGGGCATGAAAAATGCACAGCTTTTAGGGGTCGGCGAATGAGCATTCGGGTCGGCGTTGATATCGGCGGGACATTCACGGATTTCTGCGTTTATGACGACGCCACGGGCGTCATGCAGACATTCAAGACGTTTTCCACGCCAACCACCCCCGGTGCTGAAGTGATGAACGGTGTCGCGGAACTGGAGCGCCGGTTTGGTCACCCGCCAGCGGATATTAGCTATTTCACCCATGGTACGACCGTTGGCGTGAATACCGTGATCCAGCGGCGCGGGGCAGCATTGGCGCTGTTTACAACAAGGGAATTCGAAGACGTTCTGGTGGTCGCGCGCCTAAAAATGCCAGACCCATATGATCTTTTCTCCGAACGCCCGGCCCCTTTGGCGCCGCGTGAGCGGGTTTATGGGCTGTTGGAACGCACGCTGAAAGACGGATCAATCGAAACGCCGGTTGACCCATCCGATGTCGCCCATGCTGTTGCGCTAGCCAAGGCGGCTGGTGCAGAAACAATCGTCTTGGCTTTGCTGCATGCCTATGCCAATCCGGCGAATGAACGGGCTGCGCGCGATGTGATCCTGGCAGTAGCGCCTGAAATGACCGTGACGCTTTCATCCGATGTCTGGCCTGTCATCCGGGAGTATGAGCGTACCGTGACGGCGACTGTCGCCGGATATGTGCAGCAGCAGGTAGCGAACTATATCGGCTCTCTGCAAGAAGCGCTGAAAGATGCTGGCGTTCAAGCGGAGCCGATGATCACCAAGTCCAATGGCGGCGTCATGACTGCGGAGCTTGGCAAGACGGACCCTATCGCCACGCTGTTATCTGGCACAGCGTCCGGCGTGATCGGCGCTGCAGACGTTGCGGCTAGGATCGGCGCGGCGGATGTACTGAGTTTTGATGTTGGCGGCACCTCTGCCGATGTGGCCGTTATCCATGGCGGCGCGCCCGCTTTTGGCGTTGGCGAGATGGTCGGCGAATTTCCCATATACGTGCCGACTGTGTCTGTCACATCCATCGGCGAAGGCGGTGGGTCTATCGCATGGGTGGATGATTTCGGCGTCCTCAAAGTCGGCCCGGAAAGTGCGGGGTCGACGCCAGGTCCCGCCTGTTATGGTCGGGGTGGTGTGCGCCCAACAATTACAGATGCCTTCGCCGTGCTTGGCCTGCTAGGCGCTGGCGAACTGGGTTATGGCGCGGTGTCCCTGGATAAAGCCGCTGCTGAGCGCGCTGTCCTGACATTATCGGAACCGCTTGGATTGTCCGTGCAGGAGACGGCGGAGAGCATTATCCGGGTGTCGATCTCTGGCATGTATTTGGAAATATCTAAGCTGATGTCTCGTCATGGTGCAGACCCGCGCGGGTTCTCCCTGCTGGCGTTCGGCGGTGCAGGGCCAATGACCGCCTGCCTGCTCGCCCGGGACCTTGGGCTGGCGCAGGTAATTGTGCCACCAACGCCCGGCGTTCTTTCTGCTTATGGCGGCCTGATCTCCGATATTCGCAACGATTTCATCCGCACGGCATTTGTTGATCTGGATGGGGCTGGCCTCAAAGCGCTTGATGGGTATGCGGCGGAACTGGAAACACAGGCGCTACATTGGTTGCGGGAAGACCAGGGCTTTCAGGGCGAGGCACGATTGGTCTGGACGGCGGACATGCGTTATCGCGGCCAATCCTACGAGATCGAAACCTTGGTCAATCGGGCGGACATTGCATCTGGTGCACTGGCACCATTGGGCGCGGCTTTCCATCAGGAGCACGAGCGGGTGTATGACCATGCGGACCCGGATGCGCCTGTGCAGATCGTCAACCTCCGTCTCGTCGTTAGCGGTAGCGTGCCGAAGCCCGAATTCACTGAAAGCCCCGTCGCAACTTGCCCGCCGTTGTCGCTTGGTGAGGTAGAGGTTTATCTGGATGGCCAGATACGCGCAGCACAGATTTTCGCGCGTTCTGACTTGGCACCCGGCCACACATTCAGCGGCATGGCGATCATTACCCAGGATGACTGCACCACCATTGTGCCGCCCGGCCAGAAGGTGCGGGTGGACGGTTGGGGTAATCTACTGATCGAGGCGGAGGGCTGAATTATGGCAATCGATAAAGTCACGCTGGAAATTCTGAAAAATCACACCCGCGCCGCTGCTGAAAGCATGGCATTCACGCTGTATCGCACCGCGCACTCGACCTTTGTGAAGGAAACAGAAGACTTCACCACCGGCCTCGTAACCCCGGATGGCGAGACCTTTGCGACGCCGACAGAGCTTGGTGCCACTTGGTTCGTGAACCTGAACTATGGCCGCGCCATCAAGATGATCGAGGACTATGAGCCGGGCGATATCTGCATGACGAATGACCCGTATTCCGGGTTCGTCTGCACCCATTCGCCGGACATGCACATCTGGAAGCCGATCTTCTATGAGGGGGAAATTGTCGCGTTTTCAGTGGGCCACATTCACAATACGGATGTTGGCGGCGCAGTGCCTGCAAGCCTCTCCCGCACGCTGACAGAAGTCTATCAGGAAGGCATCCGCATTCCGCCTGCTAAAATCATGCAAGCGGGTGAGCTCAATAAGCAGGTGCTAGATATCTTCCTGGCCAATGTGCGTGCGCCTGATCAGAATTGGGGTGATCTCAAAGCCCAAATCGCCGCCTGCAATACCGGCGAGCGCAAAGTGCTGGAGATGATTGAGCGCTTCGGAATTGATGTATTTCGTCAAGGCATGGGCGATCTGCTCGATTATGCAGAGGCCCAGGCGCGTCGGATTGTCAGCTACCTACCCGATGGCCGCTATCCTTTCGCCGATTTTATGGATGAGGACGCCGTAGGCGGGTGGCCGTGCCGTCTCATGCTGACATTGATTATTGAAGACGACTCCTTGGTTTTTGATTTCACAGGCTCCGACCCGCAGCTCGAAAGCTCGCTGAATATGCCGACGGGCGGCGATGAGCGGCACACGCTGCTGATGACTGGCCTGACATATGTGCTCTATTCGCTCGATCCATCGCTGTACTTGAACGCAGGTATCGCGCGGGTCTGCCGGTGTATTCTGCCCTCCGGCACCATCATGAACCCGGTATTCCCGGCTGCTGTTGGTATGCGCACACTGTCTTGTAGCCGCTTGCAGGGCTTGATCATAGGTGCCTTCGCGCCAGCAGCACCGGATAGGCTTGCGGGGGCGCCTGCGTCTGGCGGGCCGATCATGAACGTCAACACAATCGATAATCGCACGGGTCGGCGGATCATGGCTGCCATCAATCCTATGACTGGCGGTGGCGGTGGCCGGGCAGCGGCGGACGGCATGGATGGGTCTGGCGCAAATCAGGGCTTTCTCAAGAATACGCCGGTTGAGGTGAATGAGGTCGAGGCTGGCATTAAAGTGCTGCGCTATGGCTTGGCGCAGAATTCTGCAGGGCCAGGCCAGCATCGAGGCGGGCTCGGGACGGAGATGGTGTTCCAGGCGTTCTCACCCAATACCAAGGTGACCGCTCGCAACCGGGACCGGACACGCTTCACCGGATGGGGCATTGCTGAAGGTTTGGCTGGCGGTGCCTCTAAGTTCCTATTGAACCCCGGCACGGATCAGGAAGTGAATTTGGGAAACACGGACATCTTATCCATGGGGCCGGGTGATATTCTCCACGTCTCCAGTGGCGGGGCAGGCGGGTGGGGCGATCCGTTCAAGCGAGACTCGGCGGCGGTGCTACTGGATGTTCAACGTGGTTGGGCGACACTGGATCATGCACGGGAAACTTATGGCGTTGTCATCACCGATGGGGTCGTTGATCTGGCGGCGACCGCAAGCGAACGGACCACTCGCGCAACGGTGCCAAACGATGCGTTCTATGATCTTGGGCCGGAGCGGACGGCGTTCGAAAAGGTCTGGACCGATGCCAATTATGACGCCCTGACGGATCAATTGGCGACGCTGCCCGTCCATTGGCGCTATTACGCTAAGCACCGCATCTTTGCCGCTATCGATGCGATGCCTGCGGACGCACGGACTGGTGATGGCTCAGATATCCGGCAGGTATTTGATGCGATCGTGGATGAATTCTCAGAACTCCGCGCTGCCGCCGCCGGTTTGTAATTCCGGCGCTGCACGCCAATACTAACGCCGCAACCTAAATGGAGGGTCCTTGGATGGAGCCAATCAGATATGTGGATGCGCTGAACAATAAGTACGGCGCAATGGGCTTCCCAGCCTATAAATGGAGCGAGAATGAAACCGCACCCTGGACAGCGCTGACCAAGCCACTGTCAGAATGCACGGTGGCGTTGCTGGTCAGCGGTGGCATTTCCCACTGCACAGCACCTGCGTTTGACCCGGACGCGCGCAACGATCATCGCGTGGATGCTGTTGATCCAGATGAGCCGACAGACGGCTATCAGATCCATGACAGCTATTACGATCATACCGATGCAGGCCGCGACCTGAACTGCATCTTTCCAATCGACCGTCTGCGCGAATTGGCTGATGCGGGTGAGATTGGTGCTGTCGCCGCCCGGCACTGGAGCGGTTTTATGGGCCGCACCTATGACCGCAGCCGCCTGACGGCTGAGTCAGCCCCAGCATTCTTTGAGAACTTGAAAGAAGACGGCGTCGATCTCCTCATAGCCGTTCCTGCTTGACCGCTCGATCACCAGACCGTGGGTCTGGTCGCGCGCGTCGTTGAACAACTTGGCATTCCGACGGTTAATGTCTCAACTGGACGGGACATAACTGCGCTGGTGCGCCCTCCGCGTAGCCTTTTCATCAATGTACCTATGGGTAACACCTTTGGGCGTCCGGGCGATGCGGATGGCCAGCGGGATATTCTACGCAAGGCGCTGAATTTCGCTGTGACAGCAGATGAGCCGGGCGTGCTGGTTGATCTGCCCGTCGCCTGGGATGAGCCGTTCGAATATTTCACCGGCGAAGCCACGCCTGAGGCGATCGCTAAGCAAAAGAAGAAGTAGAGGGATGGGTGTCTGATTCCTGATTTTGAAGCAGGCACCCCCTTCACCCTGTCCCTCGCCCCCCTCCCAAACAGGGGAGAGGCTGGGTGAAGGGGCGTTTGCCAAGGAACCCTAACGGCTCAATCAAGCCTTAATCCGCACCGGCATCTTGCTAATCCCGCGGATGAAATTGTTGCGGATGCGGGTTGGTGGTGCCAGCACCTCGATATCGAAACCCCGTTTCAGGATTTCTTCCCAGAGGATGGCCAATTGCAGGTCCGCCAACCGGTCACCGACGCAGCGGTGAATGCCTGCACCATAGCTTAGGTGCTGACGTGGTTTGGCGCGATCGACGATGAAGTCGTCGGGGCGGTCAATCACTTCTCCATCCCGATTCCCTGAAAGATACCACATGATGACTTTGTCACCGGCGCGGATTTGCTTGCCCGCAAGTTCAGCGTCCTGGGTGGCGGTGCGGCGCATGTGAATGATGGGTGATTGGAACCGGATTGTTTCTGGCACCAGCTTTGGCACAAGGCTGGGATCCGCCTTCAGCTTCGCCCATTCATCCGGGTTCTGGCTCAAGTACCAAAGGCCGCCGGTCATTGAATTTCGGGTGGTGTCGTTCCCGCCGACGATCAGCAGTGTCAGGTTACCCATGAATTTCTTCAGGGTCATGTCCTGGGTGGCGGGAGAGTGTGCCATCATGGAGATGAGGTCTGGCCGGGGTGCAATGGCGGCGCGCTCGTCCCAGAGAACCTTGAAATAGGTTGCCATATCTTTCAGCTTTTCGAACTTTTCATACTCATCGCGCACCATGGCGTTCGGCGCAGTGTAGTCCGTGAAAGTGGAAAGGTCTGACCAATAGGTCAGCTTCCGGCGGTCCTCCCAGGGAAAGTCGAACAGCGTCGCCAGCATCATGGTCGTGAGTTCAATCGAGACGCGGTCGACCCAGTCAAATTCTTCGCCGCGGGGCAACTCATCCAGTACAAAGGCTGTGCGTTCGCGGATCGAGTCCGTCATGTTCTTTAAGTTCGCAGGTGCCACGATTGGAGCGACTGTGCGTCGTTCTGCCGTGTGCTGTGGTGGGTCCATGCGGATGAAGCTTTCGCGCTTCACGTCATCTGGGATGTCGCGGATCGTGATGCCGCCAAGTTCGGAAGAATAAGTCTTCGCGTCGAGCTCGACGGTCATGATGTCTTTGTACTTCACGACGGACCAATAGGGGCCGTCCGGACTTTCCGGCACATATTGGACAGGGTCTTCAGCGCGCAGACGCGTGAAGGCCTCCTGCCAAGTGTCTGACTGGTATAGGTCCGGGTTACTGACGTCGATGGGCGTCATGCCTGTCAATGTCGTGGCCATAATTTGATCTCCCGCGAGCGCAAGTCTCAATCGTCATCACCGCCAGAATGGCCTGTGCAGGCCGTTTGGTCGAGAGATGTGGCTGTGGAGGGGCAACGTGACGCTTGCGGTTTTTAATTAGCGTTGTTACAAAGCTATTTAAGATACGCGATTGGGTTAGCTAAATACCTGAAGCCGCGAGAACACCAGTAGGCGTTTATGCAATCACCCGAAGTCACACCGCCGCTTGGCAATCAGCCAGCAGCGCCCCCAACCGTGACTAAGGCTGCATTTCTTGCAAGTGGCAATGACCGCGCGTTTCGGCAGATGGTGCATGATTCCCTGGCCTTCGCAGCGCGGCTTGAAGCCATCCGTGATGGGTTCGCGCGGCTGATCGGCCTGACAGGTGTGCAATACACGATCCTAATCGCCGTTAATCATCGACAGTTTGAGCAGAAGGTCAGTGTATCTGGCGTTGCATCACATCTGCATCTTTCTGGTGCATTCATTACCAATGAAACCAACAAGCTAGTCCGGCTTGGTTTGCTGATTAAAGAACAGGATCCTGATGATGGCCGCCGGCTTGTTTTGCGCACCACCGCTGAGGCGCAAGACCGCCTGGCGCAACTGGCTGAGGTGCAAAGTGAAGTCAATGATGAACACTTCGCGCCCCTGGCTGACGACGACAATTTCGAAATTTTCCGCCACATGATGAGCAGCCTTGTCGACAGTACAGATCGTGCGTTGGCGTTGCTGCATGGCCTGACGCCTCGGGCGCTGGCAAGCGGCAAGATGAATGCTCTAGAAGCTGCCAGTAAGCAGCCATCCAGGGCCCGCAGCGCCGGATAGGTAGGAGGAAGTGATGCACATATCGACCAAGCCTTGCCGGAAAGTGCTGGATAGCTGCGGTTCTGACGATGGATTAGCCCTTCGCCAGATTTTCGGTCAGTTCGCAAGCGGCGTCACCGTGATTACGTCAGGTGCCAAGGGCAGCGTCCACGGGATGACAGCCAACGCCTTCATGTCCGTCTCGCTCGACCCTGCGCTGGTCTTGATCTCGCTAAAGAACGACAGCCACATGCGCAATGTGATTGACGCTGAAGGCCGCTACGGCGTCTCCATCCTAGCAGATGGCCAGCAAAGCGTTTCCGACCATTTCGCCGGCCGCCGGGTGGATAATGCGGCGGCGCAGTTTGACTACCCTGGCGACACACCCGTTGTTGCCGGTGCGCTCGCGTGGATCGCATGCTCTGTCGAGCAGCGGCATATCGCGGGCGACCACACCCTTTTCATTGCCCATGTGGATGATTTTTCAAAATCTGCAGGCGCGCCGTTGCTGTTTTTTGGCGGCCAATACCGGACCCTGAGTGAAGGAGCGCTCTCCCAATGAGCCAACCAATTAAGAATGCCGCAGAACACATGGCCAGCTTGAAAGATGGCCGGTCTGTATATTTGGATGGCAAGAAGGTTGATGACGTCACCACGCACCCGGCGTTTGCTAACGCAGTGCAATCGGCAGCGAACTTGTATGAGTTCCAATCCCGGCCTGAAAACGCCGAGATGATGACGTTTGAATCGCCAAAGACCGGTCGCCGCGTCAATCGCGCCTGGCAGATGCCGACGACATATCAGGAACTTGTGACCCGCCGGAAAGCGCTCGTCGCTTGGGCAGAGCAGAGCGGTGGATTCATGGGCCGCTCACCAGACCATCTAGCGTCTGCCGTAACGGGCCAGCTTATGGGCCTGCAGATGTTTGAGGAGAATGATCCCAAGCGCGCAGCAGCCTATTGGAATTACTATGAGGCGGCGCGGGACGAAGATCGCTATCTGACCTATGTCATCATCAACCCGCAGGTAGACCGCGCGAAAGCAGCGAGCGAGCTGCAGGACGATCCAATGATGAAGATCGTCGATGAGGATTCTGAGGGCGTGACCGTGCGCGGTGCCAAAATGCTCGGCACCAGTTCGATTATGGCGAATGATGTGTTCGTCGCCCATCTGCAGCCTTTGCGCCCGACAGAGGTCGATTACGCCATTAGCTTCTCAATTCCTATGGGGACGAAAGGCTTGAAGGTGCTGTCCCGCAAATCCTACGAACAGCATGCTGTGTCTGAATTCGATAACCCGCTGGCGACCCGTTATGATGAAAACGACGCGCTGGTCTATTTCGATGACGTCAAAGTGCCCTGGGACTTGATCTTTGTGCACCGCGACCCCGAAATGTGTCGCCGTCAGTTCCATGACACGCCGGGCCATATCTATCAGAACTACCAGGCGCAGATCCGGCTCTCAGTGAAAATGAAATTTCTGGTGGGCCTAGCGCGCGAGATTTGCGAGACCATCGGCACTGCTAAAATGCCACCGGTTGCTGAACAGCTTGGCAGGCTGGCGGCAGAGGCCGCCGTCATCGAAAACCTGCTCTATGGCATGGAAGCCAATGGCAGTATGCACGGCGACTACTATGTGCCAGACAGGCATGCAGTCTATGCCGCACAAACCATGACCCAGGCCATGTATCCGCAGTTCATTACCACCATGCGTGAATTGGCGGGTGGCGCGCTTATTATGCTGCCGTCTTCAGCTTCCGATTATAGCGATCCAGAGCTATCGGCGCTGTTCTCCGCAGTGCAGATCGCAGCGGATGGGCGGACACCCGTCGAGCGTGTGAAGCTTATGAAACTTGCATGGGATGCCATCGGCTCTGAATTCGCGAGCCGCCATACGCAGTATGAAATGTTCTATGCCGGCGCTCAGTTCGTCACGCGCGGCCACAGCTTCCGCAATTATGACTGGGCCAAAGCCAAGTCCCTGGTCTCCACGATTTCGGACCGCTACGACCTTGCGGGCTCGTTGGCGGGGGCAAAGCAGGCAGCTGAGTAGCCGGCAATACCCTCCGGGTCTGACTGATGGCGCGTTCTTGCGCTAGGCTGATAGTCACTTGGTCTGCAATCAGGCCATGGCCAATGGAGGATCCAAAGCATGCAGTTCGGCGTAAGTTGCGGATATATCAATGATCTTGGGTTTGTAACCCATGCAGAAAAGCTGGGGTACGACTTCGCTTGGTTCCCAGACTCGCCCCTTATGCGGTCAAACATCTGGGCGATGATGGCGATTGCGGCACAGCAGACGCAGCGGATCCGGCTTGGCACTGGGCTTGCGATCCCAGGCCTTAGGCTGGCGCCCGTCGCGGCAAACGGCATCGCCACGATCAATCGGCTTGCACCTGGGCGCGTGTTTTTCGGGACCGGCACTGGCAACACTGCAATGCGCACTATGGGACAACGCCCGGCGCGGGTGGCTGAATTCAAGGAATATCTCCGTGTCATTCGTGCATTGCTCGCGGGAGAAGAGACGGAGTACACGCTCAATGGTGCGACCCACAGCGTGCGGTTTCAGAACACCCATCTGAACTATATCGACCTGGACCATAAGGTTCCGATGATGGTTGGCGGATTTGGCCCGCGTGCTCAAGGCCTCGCGGGTGAATTGGGCGACGGTGTCGTTACAGGCATTCCACGTGGTGGGTCCATCGCGAACGTGCGTGCAAATGTGGCGCGTGGTGCCAAAGCGGCAGGGCGCACCTTGGAAGGGTTTGAGACCTACGCCCTTGCCAATCTCCTAATGCTGGAAGAAGGCGAAACCCTAACGTCTGAGCGGGTCATTCAGGACTGCGGGCCAGCGATCATGGCGAACGTTCACTACCTTGTGGACTTCGTGCGCGAGACAGGTGCGACGCCGCCAGACTATGTCCAGCCTATTTGGGACGACTACATGAAGTTCCACATGTCCCGGGATGAAGCCACCCGCCACATGAAGCTGCACGAAAGCCATTACAGCTATCTTGATCCGGATGAAGCGCGCTTCATTACGCCGGAAATCATTCGGAATTTTTGTATTGCTGGCCGTCCGAACGATATCGTCAACCAACTGCGTGGCCTGGAAGAAGAGGGCCTGACGGGGATCGTGTTCAGCCTGCCAGCAGAGTCCGCCTTCCGCCTCACGGAAGATTTTGCCCGCAACGTCATCGCGAATATGTAGCCTAACCTGTATTCTTAAGCCGTTCCCGATGCGCGATGTAGAGGCCGCAAAGAATGATAAGCGCGGCACCTTCCCAGGTGGTGTATGGCGGGATATCGCCGAAGACAATGAACCCGAGCAACGTCACGCCGACAAGCTCGCAATAAAAGAACGGCGACACGACGGAGGCAGGCGCGCGAGCATAGGCTTTCACTACGAGATAATGGCGGATGCCGCCAAGCAACCCGATTGCTGCAAACGCACCCCATGCGACCCAGTCGCCGGGCACCGGTGGCACATAATTCCAGGGTGCCACCAGCAGGCCAGCCACGAGCCCAACCAGAACTGTATAGAAGGACGAAGTGGCCTCACTGTCGGAGCCTGCACCTAGCCGGGTCAATATCTGATAGATCGCGAACAAGAAGGCCGCCCCCAGCAGCAATAGATATTCAACCTGGAATCCGCCGCTGCCCGGTTGAATAACAATGAGTGCGCCTGTGAATCCCAGGATTACTGCGGCCCAGCGATGCAGCCCCACCTTTTCCCGCAGCATCGGGATCGACAGGATCACGACAAACACTGGAGCTGTGAAGTTAATTGCGCCCGCCGTCGCTAATGGCACAGCGCTAACGGCTGAAATCCATAGCATTGTCGATCCGAACAATAGCGCTGAACGGGCGAGATGCAGCCAAGGCCTGTTCGCTCGGAACATGCTGACACCATGTTGCGGTAGGAAAAACAGCAGCATCCAGAAGGCATGGCCGATGGATCGAAACAGGATGATCTGAAAAACAGGAAAATCGCCCGCCAGAAACTTCGTCGCCGTTTGGGTGAGTGGCGCGAAGATGACGGAAGACAGCAGAATAAACACAATACCGAGCCCGATGGCGTTGGTTCTTAAAGCACCGGTCATGCCTTTTGATCAGCGCGGTCTTGCTCGATTAGGGCCTTGTCACGGGCCTCTGGAGGGCCAAAGCCGCCGCCGCCTGGTAACTCCAGTACGATGACGTCGCCTTTGTTTAGATGAAACGGGACACCGCCTTCGACCTCTCTGCCGTTCACCGATATGCGTTCCAAGCTGCCGTTCGCGCCGCCATTCCGGCCAACAGGCGGGTGCTTCAAGCGCTGTGACAGAACGGAAAGCGTGACGGGTCGGTCGCTCACAATCTCCATGGCTACACGCTGGCCGAGCCCGCCACGGAATTGTCCGGCACCGCCTGATCCGGGCAAGAAGGATTTATCTAGGATGCGGACAGGTGCTGCGCGCTCAAGCACTTCGGTTGGTGTGTTTGATACATTAGTCGGAAAGCTGAGTGTGGAGACGCCATCCCCACTTGGACGCCCGCCCAGCCCGCCATTAAAGAAAATAGTCGTTGAAAACGGCGTCACGCCATTCCATCCAGACATAGCAAACCCATGCAACGGAACGCCGCTTTCCGCCGGGGTCCGGTCCGGCAAGGCCTTGGCCAGCGCATTGAACACGGCTGAAGTGCAGTAATGCCCAACCGTTGCCCGCGCTTCCACGGCTGCGGGATAGCTAGGGTTCAGAAAGCTGCCTTCCGGTGCAGTGATCGTAATGGGGTGAAAAGCGCCCTCATTATTGGGAATGTCTGGGGATAGCACGCATTTCAGGGCATAGCTCGAATAGGCGCTGGTATAGCCAAGCACTGAATTCAGGGGTGACCGATTCTGCGGTGAACTGCCTGTAAAATCGACAGAAAGTTCGTCCCCGCGGATGTCTATTCGGCATTGCATGACGAGTGGGGCGGTCGTGTCGAAGCTATCGATGTGGGTGGTCGCTTCATACACACCATCTGGAATGTCAGAAATCGCCCGTCGCATGGCGGCTTCGGTCAGGCCAATGATCTTGTCGCCGAAGCCCATCAGGTCAGGCAGGCCATATTCAGCCAGCAAGCCAGATACGCCTTCCGTCATGCGGGTGCAGGCACCGACCATGGCGTGAATGTCACCGCAGACTTCGTCTGGCACGCGGACATTCTGGCGGATGATCTCAAATAACGTTTCGTTCGCCTTGCCCTGATCGTAGAGCTTCAGAATTGGGATCTGCAGCCCTTCCTCATAGATATCCTTATTATCGGGTGCGCGCCGACGCCCGCCAATATCTGCCATGTGTGCGATGGCACCCGCAAAGCCGACCAATCTATCGCCCAGGAAAATTGGTGCTGCCAATGTCAGGTCTGGCAGGTGGCCAGTGCCGATCCAGGGGTCATTCGAAATGATGACATCGCCGGGCTTGAGCGTTTCAGCCGGGAATTTCTGCAAGAAGGCCCGCACGGACATTGGCAGAGTGCCGATGAAGGACGGTATCGACCGGGTCGCCTGGGCGACGGATTGGCCATCGGGCGCGAGCACCATGCAGCTATAATCATGGGATTCACGCACCACTGTCGAGAACGAGGCGCGGTGCAGCGTCAATGCTGCTTCGTCAATGGCGGAAATCAGGCGGGTCCAAAGCACCTCGACTGTGATGGGATCGAGTATTGCTGAGGGCGGTATCGGTTGGGACATGAAACTACCCTTCGAACTCAATAACGATATTTGCGGCAGCGTCCCGGTGGAAGCTGGCGTCTGGTCCAACAATGATGGTGGTTTCGCGTTCTTCGATCACGGCGGGGCCAGGCATGACCATGCCAGGCGTCAAACGATATCGGTCATAGACGGGCGTCTCGCGGTAGCCTTCGGCACCGTCGAAGCAAACTGGACGGCTGCCTTTTCGTGCATCTGCACCTTCTGAATTCGGTTCAGCGGCGAAGTAGAGCTCGGTGCGCGGTTCCAACACCCGAGCGCGCAACCCAACCACCTCCAGCGGCACGTCTGGCGGCGCGTGCCCGTAAACGCCCTGGTAGATGTGTGCGAAGTCTGCATGAAGGGCGGGGAGGGAAATCGCATCGCCATCAGGGATAGCCACGGTGACGGCATAGCCATGGCCTTGGCAACGCAGTTCCATAGATCGCTGCATGACGATTTCACTGCTATCGCCCACCAGCTTGGCCAAGGAGGCCTCGCCCGAATGGCGCATTTGGGAAAATGCGGCGTGAACGGTGGTCCAGTTTATCGAAGCGAGCGGCGAGAAATGGGGTGTGACGAGGTCAACGGCTGGCGGTGCCGCCAAACACCCAATTGCGGACGCAACGCCAGCGCCGTAGGGGCAAATCAGGCGCTTCAGGCCAAGCTTGCGCGCCAACGCATAGGCGTGCACTGGTCCGGCACCACCGAAAGCGATCATGGCGAAGTTGCGGAGATCGACGCCTTTCTCCGCAGCATGGGCGCGGGTGGCGGCAACCATGCTCTCATTGACGATGTCATGAACGCCCCACGCGACTTGCGCCACTGACATAGAAAGCGGCGTCGCGACATCCTTCGCGAGCGCGTCCTTGGCTGCAGCAACATCCAATGTCATTGCGCCGCCGAGGAAATGGTCTGGATCAAGATATCCCAGCACAAGGTCGGCATCCGTCACCGTTGGGCGCGCGCCACCTTGGCCATAGCATACTGGTCCCGGCGCAGCGCCGGCAGATTGCGGGCCGACTTTCAAGAGCCCAAGTTCGTTCACATAGGCGATGGACCCACCACCAGCGCCAATTTCCAGCAATTCGATTGCGGATATTTGTAATGGATATCCACTGCCGCGCTTGAAACGATGGACATGGCCGACCTCAAATTCATGGGTCAGCTCTGGCTCGCCATTACGGATGATGGATATCTTGGCTGTGGTGCCGCCCATGTCGAATGCAATCGCGTCTGGCTGGACTAACGCCCGGCGGGCAAAATGGGCGGCGGCGATGGCGCCAGCGGCAGGCCCGGATTCAATCATGCGAACGGGATGGTTCTCCGCCACATCAGTCGCCGTCCCAATACCGCCATGGGACAGCATCATTGAGGCTTCAAGCGGTGTGCCGAGTGTCTTCAGGCCTGCATTCAGGCGGCCCACATATGTTTGCACCAATGGCTTTACATAGGCATCGACGACTGTCGTGGAGACCCGTTCGTACTCGCGGATTTCGGCCGACACTTCAGAAGACACGCTTATGGATAGATTGGGGAACAGCCGCTTAGCGATGGCGGCAATTATCAATTCGTGATCGGGATGGGCATAGCCGTGCAGTAGGCAAATGGCGAGGGACTGAATGCCTTCATCCTCAACTAAGCGCCGGACATTGGCTTCAACCTCTGCCTCATCCAATGGGGTTAGAATATTCCCGTCAAAGGTGACCCGTTCGCTGACCTCCATCCGGCGTCGCCGGGGTGCCAAAGAGGGCGGCATGCGGATGCCTAGGTCGTAAATGTCGTAGCGGGCTTCGCGGCCCATTTCTAAAACATCGCGAAAGCCCGCAGTTGCGATCAGGCCTGTAGGGGCACCTTTGCCCTCCAGCACGGCGTTGGTTGCAACGGTTGTCGCATGGGCGACATCGCGAACGGCGGATGGGGGCGTTTCCGTCCGGTCCAGAATTTCTGCAACGCCGGTGAGTGAGCCGCGTGAGGGATCATCCGGCGTGCTGAGGACTTTGGCGAACCAAAGCTTGCCGCGTTGATCATCGATCAACACGACGTCGGTAAATGTGCCGCCGACATCAATTGCGAGCCGGAAAGTAGATGGGGACATCGAATGGGTCCACGGCTTGGCCCCAAGTGTGGGCGGGATCAGATCAGACATTGAACCATAGCCAACATGGTTGTGGATACGTGCAATCCTGCCAATACTGGATGATACGCTGGATGCATTGCGTCTTGGCCGGTCAATTGCGCAGGAGGATCCATGCCCCCACCCTTATCGAAATTTGCGCAATCAGCAGGCGGTTCCGTCGTTGTCGGCATGCGCCTGCTGGCCGATGCTGTGGAAGCGCGGGGTGTAAGCGTTATTGATTTCGGCATTGGTGAGCCTGATTTTGATGCGCCAGATCCCGTCAAAGAAGCTGCGATCCGGGCCATTCAGGATGGCCATGGAACCTATGTTGACCCGCGCGGCCTGCGGGAATTGCGTGAGGAAATCGCAGCGTTTGAAGGCAGTCGGCATGGCTTGGAGGTGGACCCAGATCAGATCGTTGTGACGCCGGGTTCTTACGGCGCATTGTCGGCGGTGACCCGTGCGCTGCTCGACCCCGATGCCGACGCCGTTATCGTTGAGCCGGGCTGGGGGCCATACAAAGCGCTGACCTCATTGACCGGTGCTACGCCGATCGGTGCGCCAATGCCGGTTGTGAATGGGCGCTTCATGTTGGATGGTGCCAGCGTGGAAGCGGCGATCACACCAAGAACCCGCGCCATCATGATCAATACGCCTTGGAACCCGACAGGCCGCGTCTTAACCCGCGCGGAACTGGAAGATGTCGCCATGGTGGCTGAACGGCATGACCTTTGGATTATTGCCGACGAAGTCTACAGCGAGTTGGTGTATGGCGAGGCACGGCATCTATCTGTCGCAGCATTGGGGCCGGAGATCGCGGCGCGGACGGTAATCGTGACCTCACTTTCGAAGTCTTTCGCAATGACTGGATGGCGGCTTGGGTATTGCATTGCGCCGCTAGACTTGGCGCCACTATTGGCGCGTGTAAATCAATATACGTCGCGCTGCGCTACATCCTTCGTTCAACATGCCGCTGTCTCCGCATTGCGGGACAGCATGAGCTTTGTTGATGATATGCGGGCCCAATATGCAACCCGGCGAGATGCAGTCGCGCGCGGTTTGAACGCGATTGATGGGATCAACTGCCCATCGCCCCAAGGCACGTTCTATGCATTCGCTAGCTTTGATGCAGCCTGGGGCGACAGCCGCGATCTTGCCTCATATTTGTTGGAGCATGCAGGCGTGTTGCTAACCCCAGGAAGCGCCTATGGCCCGGCCAGCCGTCATCACATCCGCCTATCCTTCGCGACAGATTTGGCGACAATTGAAGAAGGCATCGCCCGCATGAAAGACGCGCTGCCACCGCCTGCGCAATTGACAGCCAATGCCTGAACCTAACGATACAGCAAACACGCCAGACTGGTTTCGGAATTCCCTGTCGGTCAAGCCAGACTCCTTCTGGACGAAGGCTATGGGCTGCGACATTCATTATCTCCGCTGGGGGCCGCAAACGTCAGCGCTGCCAGGCGTGTTGTTTCTCCATGCAGGCGGCGCCCATGCGCAATGGTGGTCATTCATCGGGCCATTCATTGCGAAAGATCGCCCGGTTGCGGCCATCGATTTCTCTGGCATGGGGGATAGCGGTCGGCGAGATGCCTATAACAGCGCCTGCCATGTGGCAGAAATCGCTGCGGTTTTAGAGGCTGCTGACCTCGGCCCGAAGCCGATCATCGTTGGCCATAGTTTCGGCGGCTATATCGCCATGTGCCATGGCGCGCTTCACGGCAAAGACCTAGGTGGCATCATTTTCGCAGATACAGCGCTGCGCCCAGAAGCTGAAGCCAAGGCAGCACCAGTTGAGGCATACACGCGACCCATCCGCATTTACCCGAAGCGCGCGGAAATTCTAGCGCGTTTCCGCCTAGGCCCGGCACAGCCGTGCGAGAACACGTTCATCCTGGACTACATTGCCGGGACGTCGATTGCGATGGGGGCTGGGCCTGGAAGTTCGACGTCGCCGCTCGTGGAAACTCCCATCACGAAGAGCCACTGGCAGAGTATGTCTCTAGCCTCCCGTGTCGGAAAGCCCTGATCTATGGAGCCGATAGTGCCATGATGACGGCAGAAGCAGCAGCGTTTACGACCGGGTTGTTTGGTCCTGGTGATCCTGTTGTGGAATTGCCTGCAGCCCATCACCACCTGTTTTTGGATCAGCCCATTGCCTTCGTGGCGTCACTGCGCGCCATTCTTTCAAGCTGGGCTTGCTAACCCAGCCGATAAACGCGCGACGCAGTGTCGTGATAGAGGTGCTGCTTTTCAGCGTCGCTATAGCCTGCCGTTAGCCGCTTAAACGAGTTCCAGAGGACATTGTAGCTGCAGGTCACCATGTCGACGGGGAAGTTTGATTCAAACATGCAGCGTTCGACGCCGAACTGCTCAATTGTGAACTCGTAATAACGCCGCGTCGCTTGCATCAGCACTTCGCTGGTTGGCGGTTTGGCCTGCTCGTGCCAGCCGAAGCCATTCAGTTCCATATTCAGGCCGCCGAGCTTGGCGACAACGTTCTGGCAGCGCGCCAACTCAGTGATGTCTTTTTGCCATGTGTTGAAGATTTCGTCAGCCTTTCCCCTATAAGGGCCAATACCCAGCGGCCCGCCAAAATGGTTTAGAATAATCGTGGTGTCGGGAAACGCTTCAGCCAGAGCCGTCACTTCTGAAATTTGCGGGTGATAGCACCAGGCTTCGAAACTGAGCTGCCGGGGTGCCAGTTCAGCGAAGCCTTCCCGGAAATCTGGGCGGCTGAAGCGGTCTGGCCCGGTGACGTTGCGCCCCCCATTAATCCCGTCGCTCGCATCCCAATTGCCCTGGCAGCGAATACCGCGGAACCGTCCACCGCCCGCCGCAATATGGGCGTCGAGCACCGCACCGGCGGCTGTGCCCATATTCAAGTCCACGCTACCAACAATGCCCGCTGCGACGTGGCAAGAGCCGTACAAGCCGGACTCGCTCATGGCCGCGATACCGTTCACAAATTCGGTCTCTCCAACGACCTGCATCGCTTCCGGCCCGCTCGTTTTATACATTGCCCCGCATTCGATGAAGACCGTGCTGACGATATTGTGGCCAGCGTTGACGTCCGCCAGGATTTCGTCGAGCAAGTATTTGTGTGCAGCGCGATCTCTGCGGAATTCCCACAAATGATGATGTGGGTCGCAGATCGGCAGGTCCGGCTCCAGCGTTTCCTCTACGGTTAAGTCCAACCAGGCTTTGTTGGTGGATGGGGTCATGGTTGGTTGCCTTTCAATAGAGAAAACAAAATAGCTTCATTTAAGCCTGAAACCGCGCGCGTTAGCCGAATGCTCCGCCATCGCGAAGCGCTTGAGTGTCGGCTGCACTGAAGCCCAATTCAGCCAGCACATCGTCATTATGCTCCCCAAGTGCTGGGGACATGGCGGGTGGGCGCTTTTCTATATCGGTTAGCCAGAACGGGCTGGATACTGTCAACTCAGCGCCTGCTTTCTCTGGCTCTGGATGCGGGATGATTGCGCCGCTTTCGCGCATCTGCGCGTCACTGGCAATGTCATTCACAGTGCCGATCTCGCCAAAGGTGAACCTGTTTTCCGTGAAGATTGCCTTCCACTCGGGCCAAGTCTTTGTGCGGAATACAGCTTCAAAAGCTGCGATCAAGGCGGGCGCATGAGCTGTACGGGAAGCCATGTCTTGAAATCTTGGATCATCTGCCAAGTGATCAAGCCCGATAGCATGGGCCACGGCTTTGAACCTGTCTGGCTTGGTGATCATCACCATGTGGAACCAGCGGCCATCGGCGCAGCTATAGAGATTATGCATCGGATTATCAGCCGCTTCGCGCGGTGGGCGACCTTGCACGTCCGCGCCGCAGAGTGCGGCCTGGTTCCAGATTGCGTTCCACCAAAGGCCATTCGCCATTAAATTGGTCGCAACTTCACCGCCTTTGCCCGTACGTTCGCGCCGATAAAGCGCTGTCATGATCGCGGCGACCATGCTGATGGCCGTCGGGTGATCCCCCATGCCCGGCAGGGAACGCGCTGGTGCTGAATCTGGTGCAGGTTTGCAAAGGTCCATCAAGCCAGTGCGCGCCCAGAGGGCGGTGGAATCGAACCCAGTCCTGTCCGCTTCCGGCCCGGTTTCGCCATAAGCGGTGACACTGGCATAGATCAGGCGCGGATATAGGTCTTTCATATCCTGATACCGCACTTTTAAGCGCTCCCGTGCTGGGAATGGCGCGTTCGTGACGAAGACATCGGCATCGGCCAGCATGCGATGCAGTACTTGTTGGCCAGCCTCTGCCTTCAGGTCCAGCGTGATTGCGCGCTTGGACCGATTGTCGACGATGTAGTTGTAGGGATGCTCACTTGGCGGAATGCCTGCTTTGGGGTCATCACGCCGATAAGGCTCGCCGCTGGGCGGTTCGATTTTCACGACATCCGCGCCGAAATCAGCCAGGACGGTCGCTGCGACAGGAGCCGCGATGAAGGAGCCGCAGTCGATCACTTTTAGCCCAGCCAGCGGTAGATCTTCAGTCATATTCAGCCCCATGCGTTATTGTCGCTTTTGCCGCCAAGCAATGTTTTAGCACCCGTCAGCTCAAGCTATTGTCATGAAGCGCTGCCCCTAAAGCAATCTCCGGGCATCAGGCTTCTCCGTTGCTCGATGATCCGACTCAAGCCAAGCTCTCTTGCTGGCGTCGCTAGCTGGCAATAGGGATTTCACAGGATTTGAAGGAGTAATGCAGTTATGGCGGGAGTAGAACCAATTGAAACCCCGGGTGCCAAAATGCAGTACCTGATCAAGCGGCGCCCATCGACCAGCCGTGAAGAGTTGATCGCCCATTGGTTCGCTAATCACATGTCTGGCGTTATCGAGCGGAATGAATCCTATGCAGACGAAAGCAAGCGTGCCACCCGCTATGTAGCTAGCCTGTTTGATGAGGAGGACGCCGCAGCCCACGGCTGGGATGGCGTAGCGCAGCTCTGGTACAACGCGTCGCTGCCGCACCCAAAGCAGGCTAGCGGCGTCGAGCCATATGATACGTTTCAGCAGCGGGTTGAACCTTACTGGCCGTGGGCGACCCGTGAATGGGTATTCGTTGATGGCGCTCTTCCGCTTGACCCGCTGACCCTCAACGCACCATTTCCCTGCACCCGAAGCGGGTTCCTGAAGCAGGTCTCGCTTGTCGCGGCGAAACCTGGCGTGGATGTCCAGCAGATGTTCGATCACTGGCTGAATGCGCACGGGCCGAACGTGCAGGAAACCATGACGAAGGTTGGTGGGTTCAGATACGCCGTTAGCCTCAGCACAGACCTCGATCACGCACCCTATGCCGGAATGGCCGAGCTATACTTCCCAGATCGCAAGGCGCAGGCAGCCTTCTGGGACATCCTGAAGCCAGACGGCTTCCAGGACTTTAGCGATCCTGAACGAACAGTCCGGTTCCGGTGCGGCACGGAAATGGTCGGCATTGAGGCATAGGCAGCGCCTGTTCAGGCGCACGGCGCTCTAAAAGGCGCTCATCACGTCCTCTGCAAAGGCGTTCTGTTTCGCTAAGGCTTTGTCGAGCGCGCCAGCGGCAACATTGACGACCATTGTCGCGACCCCACGTTCTTTGAGGGCTGCTGCATCATCCTGGCGGGCGGCAGCGCTACCGGTCATCAGCATGCGCTCGCCAGAAGCACTGGCGCGATCCCGATCCGAATGGCCCATCGCATTATACGCGAGGGTGATGGTCGCTGGGTCCCGATTTGCTTTTTCTGCGGCTTCACGCAGTTTGGCCAGTGCGGCGTCATACGCGCTGAGCGTATCTAACGGTGCTTTGAGGTTGCCGCCTGCGATTGGGTACCAAACATCGCCCAGGGCAGCGAGACGGCGCAATGCCCGGCCGCTTTCCCCACCAACCCATATTTTTGGGCCGCCAGCTTGGATCGGCTTCGGTTGGAAAAAGATGTCCTTGAACTGCACGTAGTCTCCGTCAAAGGAGGGGTTCTCTTCAGTCCAAAGCGTTTTGAAGGCGTGGATATATTCGTCCGTGACGGCTCCACGTTCTTTGAACGGAGGTGTTTTAAGCAGCTCAAATTCTTCGCGCATCCAACCTGTGCCGATACCAAGTTCGACACGCCCGCCGGACAGTTGATCTGCGGTCGCCAGCGCCTTCGCCGTGAAAATCGGCTCCCGGTGCGGAATGACCATGATGGACGTTAACAGTCGCGCCTTCCGCGTGATGCCTGCCACGTAATTCAGCAGCGATATCTGTTCGAAGCAGGCACCATCCGCGCCGCCGGCCCATCCGCCATCCGGGCTGTATGGATAGCGGGAGTCTATGGTTCGGGGCACGACAATATGATCGGCCATGCTCAATACGCCGTAGCCTGAGGCTTCTGCGTTTTCAGCAATAGCCCGGATGGCTTCAGGGTTTGCCAAGGGACCACGGTGGGGAATTGAAAGGCCGAACTGCATCAAGCGTCTCCTGGTAGGGGCTGCCGCGCGGCCATGTAATTGCAGGCGGACGGGCTTTGAAGCTCCATTCTCTTGCGCTTGCGTTCGTGACGCAATCTGTCTCTGCATTAGGTAGTGCTTCGGCATGCTCGTGGTGTGCGCACGCTATCCTTCGTGACCGACAATGACTTGAATTGGATGGGCGTGAAATTTCAGTCCAACACCATTTACTTTAATGCCCAGGGTTGGGTTTGGCATTTCGTCACCGCCAGCAAGTGGCGCGTCTTCGAAATATCCGTACTCTTCCTGAAGTTTGTCGATGGCAAGGTTTGGGAATCTTTCCATGAATGCCTGTCGAAGGCCGTCCATCGTGTTCGCGGCACCATTCAGCACAAACTCAACGTGCTCCCAGCCATCTTCGTAAGCATGCCCTGGTTTTGGATACGGAACCTCCACACCAGATACTTCCCAGGTTCCAACCATGACAGGGTTGTGAAGCTGTAAGATCGCGATTTCACGGCCATTTACATTGGCTGTAGAAATTATTTGGCCCGCCTCAGCAATCTGGGCTTTTAATCGGTCAACATCTGAATTGTGTTTTAGACGCACGCAGATGTGGTCGATCTTCAAACCCTTGCATTGGTCGAGAATACCCAGCTGAACCAAAGCCACATTCAGCTTGTGGGAAAAATTATCAATCTCTGTGCGTAAATGCGCCCACATAGGGCCTGGCTCCGCTGTTGGCTGGCGAGAATAAATGAGGCTCATCAGGTGGCGCTAGTCCAGCCGGATAGAAATTCGACATATTGCATGCGCCAATGTGCGACCCGCATTGCAGGACCGCTACTTCATTCGTACCGTTGCGAACGCGCACCTGTTGCGCACTCCCTGAAACCGCAATCAGGTTCTGCAATTATGATCGATATCGCTGAAATTCCTTCGACGCCGGAAACCACGGATCCGCGCATTCCGCCCCGTGATCATGTGGTTAGCCGCTATCTGATTGATCGGTGGGCTAAGGAACAGCCAGAAAAGATATTCCTGAAATTCGACGACGCAGACCATCCAACTGGCGGTGAGGAATGGAGCTACGCGGAATTTCGGGAGCGTGTCATTCAAGCCGGGCTTGGCTTTCAGGCGCTTGGCGTTAAGCAGGGCGATCATGTGTTGGTCTGGGGGCCGCCTGGTCGGGACCATACGCTGATCTATTTTGGCCTGAACTATATTGGTGCCGTCTATGTGCCGATCAACACAGCTTATCGTGGCAATCTATTGGCGCATGTGTTGGATGTTTCAGACGCCAAATTGGCGGTCGTCCATGCCGAATTGTGCCCGCGCCTAACTGGTGTTGATTTGGCCCAACTTAAACAGGTGGTGGTATTCGGTGGCGATGCGGAAACGCCGCTGCCGTCCGTATCTTATTCAGACGCACTGTTGCCTGAAACCGGAACGCTCGCGGCACTGGATCGACCAATAGAGCCTTGGGACCCGATGGCGATTATCTTCACGTCCGGGACGACGGGGCCGTCCAAAGGCGTTCTCACATCCTATCTGCATCTCTACACAAATGCGGGGCCTGTAACCTGGCCGATGGTGACAGGGGAAGACCGTTGGCTGCAAAACTTCCCGATGTTCCACATTGCTGGCATGGCAACCATGTTTGTGATGCTGACGCGGGGTGGATCCATCGGCATGGTCGATCGGTTTGACACGCGCACGTTTTGGGAGTCTGTCCGCCGTACGGGCTGCACCGCCTGTTTCCTCCTCGGCGCTATGGCGACATTCCTAGACAAAGCACCGCCGGATGCGGGTGATGCAGATAGCCCTATGCGCCTCATGTTCATGGTGCCGCTGACGGGCGATATTGCCGCTTTTTCCAAGCGCTTCGGTGTCGATATCTACACGATTTTTAATATGACGGAGATTTCCACGCCCATCATTTCTGAGGCCAATCCCTTGAAGCGCGGCGTGTGTGGCAAGCAGCGCGACGGTGTGGAAGTGCGCTTGGTCGATGACAATGATTGCGAAGTACCGCAAGGCCAGGTCGGCGAAATGATGATCCGCACTGACCGGCCTTGGGGCATGAATTCCGGCTATTACAAGAACCCGGAAGCGACGGCGAAAGCCTGGCGCAATGGTTGGTTCCATACCGGCGATGCGTTCACGCAAGATGCCGACGGCTACTTCTATTTCGTTGACCGGATGAAAGACGCAATCCGCCGTCGCGGCGAGAATATCTCCTCGCTGGAGGTTGAGGCGGAAGTCCAAGCCCATCCAGATGTGCTGGAAGCCGCTGCCATCGCCGTGCCAAGCAATCTTGGCGAGGACGAGGTGATGGTTTGTGTTGCACCCCAGCCTGAACGGACGATTGACCCTTCTGAGCTGATCAAGTTCCTGATCCCTCGCATGGCCTATTTCATGGTCCCCCGTTACATCCGTGTGCTACCTGATTTACCCAAAACGCCGACAACCAAAGTCATGAAACACGAACTGCGCAGTGAGGGAGTGACCCAGGATACATGGGACAGAGAAACTGCCGGCATTGTCGTGAAAGGCGAGCGCTTCACTTAGATATTGTCGCCTTTACCTGGGAGGCGCTTATGGCAGGGCGTCCCAAGCCAGACCGGACCCAATCCCCAAAGCAAGTATGGCCACTGCGCGGAGAAGTACTGTCGGTTGGCAGGCGAGCGTAGTTTGCCGGACCGTGGCATCTAACCATGATCCGGCAATTGGTTGTTTCAGAAAAATCACAAACGCAGCAAAAGATGGCGCCGCTGCAACAACGAAGCCGATGCTATAGGACCCTGTGGCTGCCAATATACCGCCATATGCCGCTGGAT
>JBDQJI010000012.1:0-55476 GCA_040263875.1 Alphaproteobacteria bacterium | reverse complement strand
TGTAAACGCCTACAACTTCGCACGCAGACTAAAAACCTTGAAAGGTCTCACCCCATTCGAATATGTCTGCAAAGTCTGGACTGAAGAGCCTGATCGGTTCAGAATAAATCCGACCCATCAATCTCCGGGACTAAACAGCTAAGGTTTGGGCGACCGCGAGAGACGATTGATGCATTGCTGTTGGAAGAGGGCAGCCATATCGGCCCCGTAGCAGCACTAGGCGATCCAACACAATCCGCCGTTGGGGTTTATGGTGCCAAGCGGCAGTATCACGACGACGATACCTGGGAAGATGCCGTCATGACGATGATGGACGATTCTCGAGCTATTGTGTGCGTTTTGGACCATGCCGACGGTGTGTGGTCGGAGGTTGAGTTTCTCATTCGTGGCGGCCATCATCTCAAAACTCTGTTTATTCCGAGCCGGTACAACAACCGCATGTTGCGAGGGCGGTTACTACAAGAGTTTGCAGCGCGTGCGGGCGCGGCAGGTGTGCCGGCCCTCGCCGAGCTTTCAAAACTTAGCGGCAGCAAAAAGTCACTTGTCGGCTTTCACTTTAACAGCGGCGGCGAGCTTTTAGTGTACGAGAGCAGCGAATTCTCATGGATTTCAGTGCTCCTACTCCTCAGAGTATTTTTGCGCTCTTCAGCCTTCCAAGACAAATGAAACTGCGGTCAGTTCATTCAAGTGGACCGTGGAACAGGGGCTTCATTTTGATACTCGCAACGGGCTGCTTATGCTCAAAACACCAAAAAATTCGGACTAAGCATCAGCAGGACTGCACATTAGAACGAGCTAGCCGATTCCATCCCGGTGGCTGAGCACTGCCCTGTTTGTGTGTGTTGGGTTGACTGCTGGCGCAACCCTTGCTGGAGGCGTGGGCGGCTTCTGGCTCTGTCACCGTAGCGTTCAGGACTTGGGCTGAATCAAATCACACCATTCCAACAGATAGTCAACCGCTGTAATTTCCCGTACAATTTGCTGGAAACGTAGCATCACGGCGGAAATCGTTATGAATTATATGGATCCTACAGGTGCCGAAGCGCGGGACGCGATATTTGTGCGGGAGGCTGTCACCGGGTGGCTTGGCGCATTTGAGCGCGCGCTGGCCGCCGAGGATGTGGCAGATGTCGCAGCGCTGATTGAGGACGATGGCAACTGGCGGGATGTGCTGGCGTTCACATGGCGCATCGTTCCTACTGTCGGTGCGCAGGATATTGCCGCGGGCATGGTTGCGCGCCAGCCAGTGGTTCAGGCCAAGAACTTTGAGATCAGCGCAGACCGCACGCCACCGCGCCGCGTAAAACGGCTTGGGCGGGACTGTATTGAGGCGATGTTTGCTTTCGATACGGCATTTGGCCAATGCGAGGGGGTGCTTCGGATTGCGCCCGCAGGCGACGCCGGGGATGCCTATAAGGCCTGGGTTGTCTCAACTTCCCTTGAATCTTTGACCGGCTTTGAAGAACAAATCGGCGCGAACCGTCCATCGGGGGCAGCCTATTCCCGCAATTTCGGTGGCGATAACTGGGACGGCGTCCGCGAAAAGGCGCAAAGCTATGAGAGCCGGGACCCGACTGTGCTGGTGGTCGGCGGTGCCCAGGCGGGCCTTTCGGCCGCTGCGCGCCTCAACCAGCTTGGGGTGGATACGCTTGTCGTCGAGAAATGGCCGCGCATCGGTGATAGTTGGCGCAAACGCTACCATTCACTGGCGCTGCATAACTCTATCCACGTCAACAATCTGCCTTATCTGCCCTTCCCGCCGACTTGGCCAAATTACATTCCCAAAGACATGCTGGGCCTTTGGTTTGAATTTTATGCCCAGGTGATGGAAATCAATCACTGGACCAATACAGAGTTCACCATGGGCGAATGGGATGAAGCCGGGAAATGCTGGGTCGTCACGCTTAAAACCGAAGATGGCAGCGAGCGGATCATGCGGCCCCGGCATATTGTGTTCGCGAATGGCGTTAGCAGCTATCCGCTGGAGCCAAGTATTCTAGGCATTGATACATTCAAAGGCGAGACCATTCATTCCGAAGGCTTTGATAGCGGCGCGCCCTATGCGGGCAAGCGGGCGCTGGTGATTGGCACCGGGTCCAGTGGTAATGACATCGCGCTCGATCTGCACAGCTTTGGCTGCGACACGACAATTGTGCAGCGGGGCTCAACCACAGTTGTTTCCATCGACCCATCGGCCAAGCTGAACTATGCGCTTTATGATGAAGGCCTGCCGGTTGAGGATTGTGACCTGATCGGCACATCCGCCACGCCGCCCATGACTGTTAAGGGCTATCAGCTAGCGGTGAAACGCATGCTGGAGCTGGATAAGGATATGATCGAAGGCCTTGAAGGCATTGGCTTCAAGTTTGATGTGGGCGAGGACGGCACGGGCCACCAGATGAAGTACCGTCGTCGCGGCGGTGGTTATAATCTGGACGCAGGCAGTTCAGAGCTGATGATCAAAGGCGAGATCGGCCTGCTTCAGGACGACACGATTGAGCGCTATTGCGAAGAAGGCGCGCTGCTAAAGAACGGCACAATCGTCCCCGCCGATGTGATCGTGCTCGCCACCGGATACTACCCGCAAGGCGAACTGGTGCGCCGGGCGCTTGGCCAGGACATGGCGGATAAGATCGGCCCGATTTGGGGCGAGGACTCAGACGGGGAGCTTGCCAATATGTTCAAGCGCACACCCCAGGAGGGTGTGTGGTTCATCGCTGGCAGCCTGACCCAGGCCCGCGTCTACTCCAAATATATGGCGCTACAAATCAAAGCGCTCGAAGAAGACCTGATCGACACCGGCCCTATCGGATAGCGGTTTAAGACGGCGACCAATTATAGGCCTTTGCGCAAGCGCCGCCCATCAGCATGGCGCGTTCGTCTGCGGTTAGCCTGTCCGTCTCTACGAATGGCGTAACGCCCTGCTCGTAATTCAGGACAGCATAGGCGCGCGTCCAATCCGTGCCCCAAAGGCAGCGATCGATGCCCCATGCGTCAAAGATGCGGGCGAGCGGGTCCCAGATATCCGGGTAGGGGTATCCTGATTTAGAAAGCGTGCAGGCGCCGCTGATTTTAATGACGGCATTATCCCGCTTTGCCATTTCCAACACTTTGGGCAGGTTTTCGAACGGCGCATCGGGTGCTGGCGGCGTTCTGGGCTGCATAATGCCCAGATGGTCAATGACGAAGCGCGTGTTCGGGTGCCGGTCAATGATCGCCATGCCGAGGTCCATATTGCCCCAGCAGAGAAAGTTCACCGGAAAGTCGTTGCGCGCCGCTTCAGTCAGGATGCGGCTAATGCCTGGATCATCGGCTTTCCGGTCCGGCCCACGGTCCAGCATGATGCGGACGCCGACAGTTCCCGGAACAGATTTCCATTCGGCCATGACTTCGGCTGTGTTCTGGTCCGTAGAATCGAACGGCTTCACCAGCCCAAACTTACCCGGATGCGCCTGTTGCACGATCCGCGCATAGCTATCGTCCCACTGATAGAGTGAGAAGGCGGAGACCAGAATGGCGCCGTCGACGCCAACGGCATCCATAGCCGCCACCATCTCATCGCCGGTTACATGGTCTGGCCAATTGGGGACCGAATGCCAAGGTCGCTCGGCAGTGTTGGCTTCGTAGGCGTGGACCTGTGAATCAATAACGGCCATCGGCCATGCTCCTCTTTTGGGCGGAAATCAGGCCGCCTGCTGCGCAATGGTCGGTTCATCGCCGACAATCGTCGTGCGGCGCATATCGCGCGGTTCATGTTCTGGGAACGGGCGGGCGCGATGCATGGTCCGGGGATTGTCCCAGATGACCAGGTCATGCTTCTGCCAGACATGGGTATACACATACTCGCGCTGGGTCGCGTGCTCGGTCAGGTCTTTGAGCAGCAGCATAGCCTCAGCGAGCGGCATTCCTTCAATTTCACCGGCATGGGATGAAAGGTAGAGCGACCTCCGGCCCGTTGACGCATGTCGGCGCACCAGCGTTTGCCGGACGGGCGCCATACGGGCGCGCTCCTCTTCGTCAAACGCCTCAAACCCGACAGATTTCCGTGAATAGAGCTGCGAATGCTTACAAACAAGGTCCGCGATCTCAGCCTTCGTTTCATCATCCAGCGCATCATAGGCCGCGCGCATATCCGCGAATTGCGTATTGCCGCCTTTGGAGGGAATGGCGCGTGCGTGCAGCAGGGAATACTTGGCAGGAAGCGGCTTGAATGAACTGTCTGAATGCCAGAGCCGGTTGCCAATGCCGAACAACCTGCGCCGGTCATTCCGCGTATAGACGTTGTTTTCTTTATCCAAATTGGATACGTCGGCGAATGTTGTCGGCAGGCGGTATTCGTCAGGCTTTCGCAAATTTGCACCAATCGAATGCTCAATTTCGCCAAGCCGCTCCGTAAACGCAACCTGGGTTTCATCCGTGAACGCCTGGCCGCGGAAAACCAGTACGGCATATTCATCCATGCCGTCATGGATATCCTGCACGTCCTGATCAGAAATAGGCTTAGTCAGGTCAATGCCCGTAACTTCGCCGGCGAAACATGGACCGACTTGCTTGATTGATATTGACATGAGCTCTTCCTCCAAATGTTGCGTGCAGGTGGTTAGCCGTCAGGCCGCCCGTTCGTAGCGTTTAGCGAGTATCCGCAAGCGGTCCTGAAAGGCCGGGCGAACCTTTGCACTCCACGGCGTATCAACCGCTTTAGCCCAGGCGTCTGAATAGGTTACGTCGGGCGATTCAAGGTGATAGAGGGCCACATGTTTCCGGCCTTCTGGAATTGCCGCCCCGCCAACAAACCTGCGCGCGGAAAGGCAGCCCGGCACGGCGGCGAGTGCGGGAATATGTTCTTCGCAATACCAGACGTTGAAATCCGCCTCCATTTCGGGTGCCACATTCATTGCGTTCACCAACAGCCCGCCAGCGCCCTTCGGCGGTTCCGCGCCGCCGGGCAGCGTCTGTTCGCCCTCAAAGCGCAGCAACCGGGCACACATGCCCGTCATGCGCTTGGACCATACGGTCAGGTTTTCATAGGCAATGGCCTTATAGGCATCGCCTTTCAAA
Source organism: Alphaproteobacteria bacterium (assembly GCA_040263875.1). Classification (GTDB taxonomy): domain Bacteria; phylum Pseudomonadota; class Alphaproteobacteria; order Bin95; family Bin95; genus VMCJ01. Next base: position 50,418 of record JBDQJI010000012.1, on the reverse strand, counting down.
ACATCCGGTGCGTCCAGATCATATGTCGCCACTGCATGGTAAGGATTATCAACGCTGATCCAGCGTTCACAGGCGCCGAAGCCAGGCACGGCTTCGCGCTCTGGAATATGCTCCAGGTCGTACCAGTCATGGAATTCATCTGCGGGCGCATTCGTGAAATCAAAACCGACTGCGAGCAATCCACAGTTCATCACCGTTTCTCCCAAATTAAGTTTCTGCAACACCAAGCGCTGCCGCCAGGGCCGGAAAATCATCGACGATGATGTCGTGAATTGGATTGGGCACGGGATCGGGCGACGCGTCATCACCCCATTCACGCGGACGCCTGACAAAGGCCGTTTTGAAGCCCTGCTTCTTAGCGGCGTCCAGATCAAAGTTATGACACGCGACCATGCAGATTTGAGATGGGTCTAACTGCAGATAATGCGCAACCGTGTCATAGGCTTCCGGCAGCACCTTATATTTCCCAATCGCCTCACACGAAAATACCGCGTCCCAGGACAAGCCATTGCGGCGAGCTGTATCCATGATGATACGGAAGCTCAAAATCGTGAACGACGCGCACATATAGTGTTCGCGAAGCTTGGGCAGCACGGCGGGGAAATCTGGCCAGCATTCAAAATTATGGGGCGCGTCATAAGCGATGGCTTGACGTTCGGCTTCGGTGAAAACTTCCAAACCATGCTCGGCGATGACCTCTTCCAGTGCCATACGGTGCGCACCGTCAAAATTATGTCCCGGTGGCGCATCTTTGCCGAGGTTCAGCATTTTACCGAGGCCCTGGCGGCGGATGGCGTTGGCCAGGTCATGCCAGTTCCGCTCCAAGCCATGCTTGGCGCCAGTCTCACTGAGTACGGTCTTAAAGCCAGTGTGCCAGTCCAGGATTGTGCCGCCAGTATCAAACGTAAGCGCGCGGATATCAGATAAACTCATTGGGACCCCTTCAGACTGGCATTATGCAGGAGGTCAGCATGGAGGTTGCGCGGAAGGTCTGGCAAGAGGGCACCTTTCGCAAGCGTTGCAGACTTCCATATAGTACCGCCCTCAGGATCAAAGAGGAGCTGCCCCCATGCCCATGGCGACCATTGAAGGCGGCGATATTCACTATTCCATCAGCGGTGATGGGCCACCGCTTGTTCTGCTCTTGCCGCAGAGTGCGGGGCCTGTCGGTGTTGGGCCTTTCATGGAAGCCCTCGCCAAATCCTGCATGGTTATTCGCTACGACCAGCGCGGCACGGGACAAAGCCAGGCACCTGATGACCCCACCGCCATCACCATGCCAGATCGCGCCAAGGAAGTTGCTGGGCTGCTGGATGCGCTAGCGATCGCGCAAGCGAGCCTGTTTTGCCATTCAACGGGCTGCGGCATTGGCATGGCCTTCGCGGCAGCCTTTCCTGGACGGCTGACCAAGCTAACGCTGGCATCCCCCTGGTCCCACGGCGACGGGCACCTGACGGGCATGCAGAACTTGCGGATCGCTGCCGCCAGGGCGCTTGGGCCGCAAGACTATGCCCATTTCAATGCCAGCCTGCTGTTCCCACCAGACTATCGCCGCGCCCATGTCGCCGGGTTTGCGCGGCAAGTCACTAACGCCCAGCAGCAGGACGCAGACCAGATCGCGGGCAGGCTCGGCGCCATCCTCGCTTTCGATAGCCGTCCCCTGACGCCAGCGATCACGAAACCGACGCTCATCATTACAGGCGCGGATGACCAGCTGATGCCTGCGTGGTTCGGCCAAGAGATATCCGAACGCATTCCCGATGCCCGCTATGCGCCACTGGACGGCGGCGGGCATATGTTGCCGGAAACACGCACCGATGCGGTTGTCGCCCTAACAACGGCATTCTTGATGAACGGCGAGAATTGAGGCCGATTATGCAGAACCCGCCTGCTCCAATCCTGAGTGATATCACTGTGGTCGACATGACAGAGGGCGTGGCTGGACCATGCGCTGCCATGACGCTCGCGGACATGGGTGCCAATGTCATCAAGGTGGAACGACCTGCGGGCGACTGGTCCCGGCCCAATGATCACTTCCATGTGGACGGCGAGACGAATGCCCAATTCATCGCGCTTAACCGGAACAAACGCGACATCGGGCTTGATGTGGCAAGCGTGCAAGGCAAAGCGATCCTGACGCGGATGGTTAGGGATGCAGATGTGCTGATATCCAATTACCGCCCCGGTGTTATGGCGAAGCTTGGCTTTGGGCATGAAGATGCCCAGGCGATCAATGATGGGCTGATCTACTGCACGATTTCGGGCTTCGGCCAGGATGGTCCCTATGCCGCAGCGCCGGCCAGTGACACAATCATTCAAGCGATGAGTGGCGTTATGAGTCTGGTTGGCGAACCGGATGGGCCGCCACTTCGGGTGGGGTTTCCCCTGATCGACATGGCCGCCGCCAGCGCTGCCGTGCAGGGCATTTTGCTTTCGCTCTATGGCCGGCAAAACGGCCATGGCGGAGCGAACTTGGATATCAGCCTGATGGCGGCGGCGTCTGCGATGATGAGCGGTGGGTTCACGCGCTATCTGGCGTCTGGCAAGGTTCCGAACCGCCAGGGCAATCAGAATGCGACCTTGGCACCTGCAGGCGCATTTCAGGGCGCGGATGGGCGTTATCTCACCATCGCGATCTTGCGGGATTCCCATTGGCGAAAGTTCTGTACCGCCATGGGGTTGGAAAACCTGATGGACGACCCGCGCTTCCAGACCAATGCCGTCCGCGTCGAAAACCGGGCGCTGCTGGATGAATTCATAACGCCGTTATTCGCTTCCAAACCCGCTGCGACATGGCTGGAACGCCTGCGGGAAGCCGATATTCTGTGCGGGCCAATCAACGATTTCGCGGATGTTGCGGCAGACGCGAACCTCACAAGCGGCCTACCGCTGGTCGATCCGCTGGCGCCCAGCGTGCCCCAAGCTGTCGGCGTCCCGATCCGCCGCAATGGGGCCTATTCAACTACGCAACGCCCAGCACCTGCCAAGGGCGAACACACCACCGAAATCCTGGGTGAGTTTGGGTTCAGCGAGGCTGAAATTACTGCATTCCTGGAAAATGCCGCCGCGTTCACGCCGCCAGCTAAGCGCTAGCCTTTCCGTCTTCCAAGATCATCGCCGCCGCCTTTTCAGCAATCATGATAACCGGCGCGTTGGTGTTGCCGGATACCAGCGTCGGCATGATGGATGCGTCGACCACACGGAGGCCCTGCAGCCCATGCACCCGCAACCTTGGATCAACCACCGCCATCACGTCACCATCAGGCCCCATGCGAGCCGTGCCAACGGGATGAAATACGGTTGACCCATTTGCACGGGCGACGGCGAGCAGTTCGTCATCCGTTTCCGCCCCAGCTGCAGGCGCTAGCTCCTCCGCCATATAAGGGATCAGCGCTGGTGCGGCGGCAATCTGGCGGGTAATGCGCATGCCTGCGATCAAGCATTGGCGGTCAATCTCATCGGAGAGGAAGTTTGGGCGGATGGCGGGCGGCGCATGCCTGTCCGCCGATTTAATGTGGATGGAGCCCCGGCTTTCCGGGCGGCTTTGGTTTGGCGCAAACGTGATGCCTGGGAAATCATCCAGAATACGCTTCCGCACATCTTTGAATGACGCGTGGGTCGCGCGGAGTTGCAGGTCCGGGACTTCCAATTCTGGCCGGGTCCGGACAAACCCGTTCAACAAACCCGCTGGTAGCGCGAGCGCACCTTTGCGCGTAAATGCATATTTCAGCACTTGCCCCGCCAGCGACAGCCCGCGCGTTTCCTCATTCAGCGTGCGAATGCCCTTAACGCGCCACACCATACGCACCAGCAAGTGGTCCCGGTAATTCTCACCAACACCCATCAGGCGATGCTTCACGGCGATGCCTTGATCGCCCAGCACGTCCTCACGCCCGATGCCTGATAGTTCCAATATCTGCGGAGACTGTACCGCACCAGCGGACAATAATACTTCCCGCCCCGCCATCGCTTTTTTCTCCACGCCGTTCTGCTCATAGGAAACGCCGGTAACGCGTTTGCCATCCAGCACCAGCGCGGTCACATAGGCATGGGTTTCGATGTGCAGGTTGGCGCGGGACTTGGCAGGCTCCAGAAACGCCTTCGCGGTAGACCAGCGCCGGCCATTTTTCTGCGTGACCTGGTAGTAGGACCAGCCTTCTTGATCGCCGCTATTATAGTCTGGATTGCGGGGGTAACCGCACTCTTCCGCCGCCTCAAGCACCTTATCCAGCATCGGATAGGTCTGCGCGACATCGGCCACGTTCAGTTCGCCGCCGCGCCCACGCCACGGCGTTGCGTCTGTGGCACCCTCGCGGTTTTCGGACTTGATGAATTGCGGCAGCACATCATCCCAGGACCAGCCGCGATTGCCCATTTGCGCCCAGTCGTCATAGTCCCGCGCTTGGCCCCGCACATACACCATGCCGTTGATCGACGACGAACCACCAAGAGCCTTGCCGCGTGCGATTGGGATGGCGCGGTTATTGGTATTTGCCTCAGGCTCCGTCTGAAAGCCCCAATTGTAATCCGGGTTGTTCAGGGTTTTGATGAAGCCAGCCGGGATATGGATCCACGGGCTCTTGTCCTTGCCGCCCGCTTCCAGCAACAAGACCTGGTTCTTGGGATCAGCCGAAAGCCGGTTCGCCAGCACGCATCCGGCAGAGCCAGCGCCAATGATGATGTAATCGAACGTCTGCATGGGTTCAGAACATCCTGCCCGGCCTAGCCAAACTCAGCCAGAACGGGGGCATGGTCGGATGGTTTCTCCCAGCCCCGCACTTCTTTGATGACCGTCGCTGCTTTCATCCTGTCAGCGGCAGAGGCCGTGGCCCAGATGTGATCCAGGCGGCGGCCTTTATTGGCGGCGGCCCAGTCACGGCTGCGGTAGCTCCACCATGTAAAAAGCGGCACATCCGGCTGAATCGCCTCCCGCACGATATCCCGCCATCCGCCAGATTGCTGGACATGGTTCAGCGCATCGACCTCCACCGGCGTGTGGCTAACGACCTTGAGCAATTGCTTGTGGGACCAAACGTCAGTTTCTAACGGTGCGATATTCAGGTCTCCGACCAAAATTGCAGGCGTTGATTGATCACGCGCCGCACCCCATTTCGACATTTCGGCCAGGAAATCCATTTTATGGCGGAATTTATCGTTCGCCTCTGGGTCCGGCTCATCGCCGCCAGCAGGTACGTAGAAATTATGGACTTCCGTGCCGTCTTCCAGCTTCACCCCAATATACCGCCCGTCCTGCTTGCCACAGAACTCAATCGGCGTGAGCTTTTCCAGTGGCTGGCGGGCCAGCGTCGCCACGCCGTGATAGCCCTTGATCCCTTGGGTTTCGATATGTTCGAAACCAATTTCACGCAACGCCTCAAACGGGAACTTGCTGTCGTCCGCCTTGATCTCCTGGAGGCACAGCACATCGGGCGCGGCGGCCGCCAAAAGCTCTGCGACGGCTGGCAGACGCAGGCGAATGGAATTCACATTCCAGGTGATCAGGCGCATTAGGAAAGTTCCAGAATTTCAGGGCATATCTGCCGGAAACGCGACGGTGCCCGGCCATGGGGGGATGGCCGAGCGCCGCTTGTGCGGTCCCGCGGCTCGGCGAGGGGGGATTGTCGAGCCGCCGCGGCGCTTCAGCGCCGTCGACCTTGCTAGATAAATGGGTTCGAAGCCGAAAGGTTTCAATGAATTGCACATCACAAAATCGCTATCGATTTCGTTATGAGCGCTAACACTGCATCTGGCCGTTCAAACGGCATCATGTGGCTGGTCTGATCAATCCGCGCGAGGCTGCCTTTGGGTGCTTGGGCGGCAGACAAAGCCTGCACCCGTGTCGCCCAACTTGGCGCAACACCCTGGATCGTCGGATCACTTTCCACAAACAGAATCGGGCGCGTACATACATTCAGTGCCTTGAATGTCGAGCAGTCCATGGTGGTGCGGTAAACAGCCGCTTCAGCAGCGGGCTCGCAGCGGAGCGTCCATCCGGTCGTGTTTGCAGGATCAGTATCGGGACGGAGCGTTGCTTCAGCAAACGCTTTCAACATATCTGGGCGCCAGCGGGCAAATGCGTCGCGCTCTGCCAAGCTGGCAGCGAACGTAGCGGGGTCTGGCAGGTGCCGTTTTCGCTTGGTCGCCCGCCTGGACAGTACTTCGCCCAGGACGCCTGCGGCTGCGTGCAATGCGTGATCTGGCGTTGGTGCCATTGGTGGCTCAAACATCGTCATCGTGTGAAACGGCGCATGGCCGAACGCGCCAGCCAGCCTGAGCGTGGCCAGGCAGGAGGCTGAATGTCCGGCGAAATGCAGTGGTTGGCGGAAGGTGTCCCGGCGGATTGAATCCACAACGGCCAGGAAATCCAGCGCCAGGCAGTCCGTCGTCATTACGGCGTCATAGTTGCCATTCGGGTCCCTCACCGGGTCTTCTGATCCGCCATGGCAACGCATGTCATAGGCGAAAACATCAAGATTTTCGGCCAGGACATTCAGGATCGGCGTATAGGCCCCCGCAGAAAATCCGTTTGCATGGCCCCAAACCAAGGCCGGGCGCTTGCTAGTGTTCGTCCGCCAGCCATAGCAGCGAATGCCAACATCGCCATGGCCCATGACAAACCAGTCTTCCGCCACATCAGCGGAAACTGATGGCGCGCGTTTAATCTCTGTCACGGTCAAACCTACTCCGCCGCAACGGCCAAATGGCCCCGGCGGGATGCATAGTCCCGAACCGCAACGCCAAATGCTTCAAACAACTTGCGAGACGGCTCATCCTTCTTGAAAACCGCCTCCGGGTGCCATTGCACGCCAAGCACCCAGCCCGGCGCATCCGGCGCCGAAAGGCCTTCGATGCAACCGTCTTCCGCCGTCGCTTCGACAATCAGGCCAGGGGCTGGTTTAGCCACCGCTTGCGCATGCAGCGAATTCACCATCACGCTCTCCGCGCCCAGAATCTGCCGGAGCTTGCCATTGCCAGACAGCATCACGGCATGGGCGAGATCGCCACGCTGTTCCGGTGGTTTGGATCGGTCAGCCCGATGGTCGCCCCTACCCGGCAGCAAATGGACGAACTGATGCAAGGTGCCGCCAAGCGCCACGTTCAATTCCTGCATGCCGCGGCAGATCGCGAAAACGGGAATGCCGCGCTCAACGGCGGCGCGGATCATTGGCAGTGTCGTGGCGTCCCGCTGCTGATCGATAGTGATTTCGGGCGCTGCCAATTCATCCCCGTAATTATCGGGATGCACGTTGGAGGGGCTGCCTGTCAGCATGAGGCCAGAAATATGGTCCAGCAGTGCGCTAGGGTCCGCGCGCTGGCCAATCGACGGCATGATGATGGGGAAACAGCCAGAATGCGCCGCGACCGCATCCAAGTTCCGCTGGTTCGTCGCATGAAACTGGTGCGCCATGATCTGTTTAACGCAGGCAGAGATGGCGACAATAGGCGTAGGCAGCGGAGGGTGGGCGTCGGTAGGCATGAACAATCCGTTTCGTCAGGTGCGGACGATGTATAGCACAAGCATTGTGAAAATGCCGCTGGTCGAACGATACCTGAAAGGGATTAAGGCCGCCCACCCGATATTCTAAGATAGGCCCCAGCAACGTATGAGGCCTTAGTGGACAGCAGCCATACGATCCCTTCCGCCACTTCCTCCGCCTCACCAACGCGGCCGAGCGGGATTGAGGGACCAGCACTGTCTAGCTTGTCCTGGGGCGGCATATCTGTGGCGGTGAGGCCTGGGGAGACAGTATTCACGCGAATGCCGACTGGCCCAAATTCCTGCGACAGGCCGATCGTCAGCGAGTTAACAGCACCCTTGGATGCCGCGTAGAGGATCTGTTCACCACCGCCACCCTGCTGCGCGCTGCCGGACGACACATTGATGATCCCACCCCCTTTGCCCCCTGATTTGGTGGACATGCGGCTAACAGCCTGTTGCGCACAGAGCATATATCCCGTGACGTTCACAGACAGCACATGCTGGATATCTGCCGCAGTCACTTTGCCGAACGGCCCGCGCGGGCCGACAACGCCGGCATTGTTCACCAGTGCATCCAGCCTGCCCCATTCCGCGTCCACCGCCTCGAACATACGGATGACATCAGCCTCAACGCCGGTATCTGCCTGGATGATCATTGCTGCGCCGCCTGCAGCTTCAACAGCTTTGGCTGTCGCTTCTGCGGCGGTCTTGTCCGCCCGGTAGTTAATCGCCACGGCCCAACCTTCCGCCGCGAGCAATTTTGCGGCAGCGGCGCCAATGCCCCGACTGCCGCCCGTGATCAGCGCTACGTTTCTGTCCATCACCATGATCATCCCTACTTTGATTTCTCGCCAATACCCAATCATAAGCATTGGTGCGTCTATCGTCACATACGCGTTAGACCGGCTTGCGCAAATGGGCGCTGGCGGGCAAAACTCAGCGCCACATATTCCGGGAAAGTAGGGCTCATCGTTATGCGGATGCTTCATGTCATTGTCAGCGCAGTTGTCGGCGGCGCAATTGGGTTCGCAGCGAGCCATACGGTCAGCCAGCGGGATGATCCGGCGCCCTTGGTTGCGGCGGCTGTCGATAAAGCCGTGAAGAAGGCTGTGGATGCACGCCTGTCCACACTTGGCGTCGAGACTGCCGCTGACCTGGACGGCAAAATTTCTGGCGGCGTCGCGCAATTCTTGGCGGACAGCCCTGAAGCCGTTGTCGCCGCTTTGGAGAAGTACCAGGCGAATGAGCAAGCCAAGGAAGCGCAAAAGCGCAAAGATTCTGTCCGTAACCTCAGCGGTGTCCTGACGGAACAACCGGCGGACCCAGTGCTTGGCGCAGACGCCGCCACCGCTGACATCACCGTTGTCGAGTTCTTTGATTACCGCTGTGGCTATTGCAAACGCGCTTTGGATGGCGTCGTGGCACTGGCTGACGAAGATAAGAAGATCCGTGTCGTGCTGAAGGAATTCCCAATCCTTGGGCCAGATTCCGTCACCGCTTCCAGGGTTTCATTGGCCGCAAACAAAATTGATCCGTCGATGCATTTCCCCCTGCACGAAGCGTTGATGCGCCATCGGGGTTCGTTCGATGAAACTACCCTGCTCGGCCTCGCCGCTGCCACTGGTTATGATCCGCTGAAAGTGGCGGAAATTATGAAGTCTGAAGAAATCAGCGCCCATCTTCGCCAAACCTATGAAGCGGCAGAGGCGCTTGGCATTCGTGGCACACCTGCGTTCGTGATTGGCGATGAGATCATTCCAGGCGCTATCAGCAAGTCTGCCATGCAGGACGCTGTTCGGGCCGCCCGGGCAGGTTAAAGCCCCACTCCAGCTATTCCAATGCGCTGCTTTAGTGCGCCACCGCCGCCGCACCATGTTCATCAACCAGTGCACCGGTCGTGAAACGGTCTAGCGCAAAGGGCGCGTTCAGTGCGTGTGGTGCGCCGTGGGCGAGGGTGTGCGCCAGGGTCCAGCCAGATGACGGTGTGGCCTTAAAGCCGCCCGTGCCCCAACCGCAGTTAATATAAAGATTCGGCACCGGCGTTTCGCCGATAATGGGCGATGCATCCGGGCAAACATCCACAATGCCAGCCCAGGTGCGCATGACCCGCAGACGGCTGAACATTGGGAACAGCTCAATCGCAGACGCCATCTGGTCTTCGATGATGTGGAATGCGCCGCGCTGGGTGTAGCTGGTGTGCGCGTCGATTCCTGCACCCATGACCAGCTCGCCCTTGTCCGATTGGCTGACATAGACATGCACTTGGTTGGACATCACCACGCAATCAAGCAGCGGCTTCAGCGGCTCTGACACCAATGCCTGCAGGGGATGGCTTTCGATTGGCAGCCGGAACCCGGCCATATCTGCCAACACACTGGAATGGCCAGCCGCGACGAATGCGCCTTTGTCAGCGCGGATCGTTCCCCGTGTCGTCTCAACGCCCTCGAACGCGCCATCAGCGCCGCGCAGTACGCCCGTTACTTCTGCGTTCTCGATGATATCGACGCCCAGCCTGTCCGCTGCCCGCGCGTAACCCCATACGACTGCGTCATGGCGCGCTGTCCCGCCGCGTCGTTGCAAGGTTGCGCCCAGAACAGGCCAGCGCTTCTTTGTGGAGATATCGATCAGGGGGCAAAAGTCCTGCACGCCTTCAGGATCCAGCCATTCAGCATCCACACCATTGAGCTGGTTGGCATTTACCCGGCGGATACTTTCACGCACATCATGCAGGGTATGCGCCAAGTTCAGCACACCACGCTGACTGAACATCACATTGACGTTGAGGTCCTGGCTCAGGCCCTCCCAGAGCTTCAGGCCATGCTCATAGATTGCTGCACTTTCATCCCATAGATAATTGGAGCGGACGATCGTGGTGTTTCGCCCGGCATTGCCGCCGCCGATCCAGCCTTTTTCAACCACCGCAACATTGGTGATCCCGTGCAGCTTCGCGAGGTAATACGCTGTCGCCAGCCCGTGCCCACCACCGCCGACGATGATCACGTCATAGCGGGGCTTGGGTTCTGGGTTGCGCCGCCAAGGCTTCCAGCCGGTATTGCCGCCAAGCGCCTCCTTAAAGACGCGCCAGGCGGAAAACCGGTCAGATGCCGTTGTGTCAGCGGCCATTGCGAACCAACAATCCTAGAAGAACTGGTTCGGCAGATATGTAGCGACGCTTGGGAAGGCGATCAGAATGCCGATCATGACCAACATCGCGATCATGAATGGCACAGCGCCAATCGCCACATCATTGAACTTACCGCCCCGCGCCCGGATGCCTTGCACGACATACAAGTTCACGCCGATTGGCGGCGTAATCAGTGCTGCTTCCATAAGAATCGTGATCAGGATGCCGAACCACACGTCAGAGAATGCTTCGACGTTCAAGCTCATGACGATGGGGAACACGACCGGGATCGTCGTCAACATCATGGACAGCGTTTCCATGAACATGCCGAGGATCAGGTAGAACACCACGATCAGCAGGATTGTTTCCGTCGGCGTCAGGCCAAGTTCCGCGATGAAGTTCAGCATCGCTTGGGTAATGCCCATGAATCCCAGCACGAAGTTCAGGAAGATCGCGGAGAACACGATCAGCATGATCATCGCCGTGGTGCGCATGGTGCCTTCGAAGGCTTCCAAGAGCATCCGCACATTGAGCGACTTGAAGTATGCGGCGATGAACAAGGCCATCACAACGCCAATAGACGCGGCCTCTGTCGGCGTCGCGACACCGCCGTAAATCGAGCCGACGACGGCTGCAAACAGCAATACTGGCGGCAGCAAATGCGGAAGTGTGCGCACACGCTCGCCCCAGCTCGTCTTAACGCGATCACCGCCCCAACTTCTGCGATAGAGGCAGGCGCCGATGATGACCAGCATGAATAGAAGAGCGAGTGCCGCACCTGGAATAATGCCAGCCAGATAGAGTTCTGGAACAGATGTATCCGTCAGCAGGCCATAAATGATGAGGTTGATCGACGGTGGCACTAGAATGCCGAGCGTGCCGCCTGCCGCCAATGAGCCCAGGAACAGGCTCTCATTATATTTGTGCTTCTCAATTTCGGGATAGGCCACCGTGCCGACCGTTGCCGCTGTCGCGACGCTGGAACCGGATGTCGCCGCGAAAATCGTGCAAGAGCCGACATTGGCGTGCATCAGGCCACCGGGCAGCCAGGAGACCCATTGTACAACCGCGCTATACATGCGCCGGGCAATGCCAGCACGAAGCATGATTTCACCCAACAGAATGAACATTGGGATGGCGACGAGGATAAATTCCTTGCTCTTGTCCCAGATGATTTCGCCGATACCGAACGTCAGCCGCCCGTCCATCGTAATTTCATCGAGTACGAAGCTCAGAATACCGAGAACCGCAGCGACGGGGACAGCTGCGATAACGAGAATAAGCAGGCCTGCGAGAATCCATACAGCCATTGATCAGACCTCCCGCCCAGCGGCGGCTTCATCCATGACGTCGTCGACATGGGTTTCTTCTTCGATTACGTCCGCGATGGACGGGATGCCAGCGATCTTAGCGACCAGATCCCAGTTCCGTTGCGCCAGTGCGATCAGCGAATACAGCGTTACGAAAACCAGGGTGCAGAAGAACAGCACGATCCCCGCCATCCAGAAAAACTGTGGGATCCACTGGGGCGTTTCAAGGGTCGTGATGGAGACTGAGTTCAATTCCCAGCTTTCCAGGAACGCGGCGACGGCGGCGTTTGTCATAACCCACATATAATAGAGCAGCAGCGAGAGGCCGATTACGTCCAAAGTGGCGGTAACAGGCTTCGGCAAAAGATTGTAAAGCGCATCAATCCGCACATTTGAACGGTGCAAGAGGCAATAAGAATAGGCCATTGTGGTCGAGGCTGCGAAGACATAGCCCGAAATCTCGTCAGAGCCGCTCATGGTGACGCCGATGAATTTTCGGCAGAGCACATCCACCGTCACAATGATCGCGGAAATCAAAAGGGCCACGCCGCCTAACCATACAAGCCAACGAGACGCTAACTGCAAAGCGCTATGAACCTGCGCAAACTTTTCCATCATGGCCGACAGCCCTAAAACGCTGAAAAGATAACGTAAAAAGCGGAAACCGGGCGCCGCTATAGGCGCAGCGCCCGGTTCCAGACTTTAGCTTAGACGCTTAGAGGGACGCCTTCAGACCGGACAATTTGCCGACTGTTGCATTCCACTCATCGATGCACGTCTGCGTGCCGCAGCGCTTAGCCCAGCGCTTCACAACGACGTTTTCTGCAACGTCTTTGAGCTTCGCTTTGTCTGCTGCATTTGGCTCGATCGGGGTCATGTTGCCCGGCTCACCAATGTCGCAAGGACCTTGTGCATTGCAGTTCATGCCACGTGCATCATTCGCACGGGTCGCAACCCACATAGCTTCGGTCAGCGGGCTCATCTGGCCCATGATCGCATCCTGGCCTTCTTTATCGAGGCCATTCCAGGTCTTGTTGTTCATCGCCAAGAACGAGGAAGCATACCCAAGACGCACACGAACATTATGGGTCACAACCTGCCACCACTTAGCGTTATACGCTGGCATGGTGCCGGTGATGCCGCAATCCGCAACGCCCTTTTGCAGGGCAGGTACGACTTCGGCGAATGCGATCGTCACGGCAGAACCGTTGATGCCTTCGATGAAATCACCCAGCGTCGTGGAGTAGGTGCGGATCTTCTTGCCGGCGAGGTCAGCAAGGGAAACGTTCGTGTTGGAACGGTCGCCCAAGTTGCACCAAAGCTGCTGGCTCGGCCATGCATAGAGCATAAGGAGCTTCGCGTTATACTTTTGTGCAAACTCACGCTTGATGATCGGCTCATAGGATTCGAGCGCTTTACGATACAAATCGATGTCCTGGATAACGCCGGCCAAATCAGCACCTTCAATGGCTGGGCTGTCCTGCGCCACATATGTGGTTACGCCGTGAACCGCATCATAGGTGCCGAGCTTCAGAAGTTTCATGATTTCGAAGCCAGACAGGCCGACTTCAGTCTGTGACTTAGCATTGGCGGTGTAAGCGCCATTGGTGACCTTTGGCAGAGTCTCGTTCCAGAACGGGCCTTCACGCTCTTTCCAGTGATCCAGGAAGCCCCAGGTCCCAACGACCGTGAACTTCTTTGGCTTAATGTCAGCGCTGGCAGCGCCAGCACCGAATGCCAAGCCGGCAGCAAGAGCACCGGCAAGGGCAAATTTAAGGGATTTCATAGCAACTTACCTCCTGTTGAAAGTGACGCCCCATCTAACTGGGTGCGCATTAAACAGCGCTTCTCGAGAGGCGCCCTCACGCGGACCAGCGCATGCTGACCGCATCACTAGCCTGATCGCCAATCAACATGGCACCAGGTGTATGCGTAATACAAATCGGCGGTTTCGCCGTTTGCAGTACCAATTGCGGCGTGACACCACAAGCCCAGAAAACCGGAATCTCACCGGGTTTGATATCGACGGGATCACCCCAATCGGGTGCCATCACATCGGCAATGCCAATCTCCGCCGGGTCGCCAAAGTGCAGCGGCGCGCCGTGGGCGGCTGGAAAGCGGGACGTGACCTCGATGGCGCGCAGCGCGTCCTTCGGCGTCATCGGGCGCATGGAACATACGGTATTGCCTTGAAACGGCCCCACCGGGCGGCACGCGATGTTCGTCGCATACATTGGCACGGTAACTTCCATCTCGTGATGCCTAAGGCCAATGCCAGCCTTCACGAGTGCATCTTCAAAGCTGAACGAACACCCAAGCACAAAGCCGACAAAATCATCCTGCCATAGATCATTCAGGTCCGTGACCTGGGCATCCAGCTCACCATGGCGATACACATTGTACTGCGGCGCATCTGTGCGGATATCCACGTCAGCGCCGATATCCGGCAGCATCGGATCGCCTGGGGCGGTCATTGCAACGACCGGGCAGGGCTTCGGATTGCGGTGGCAGAAAATCGCGAACTCTAGCGCTAAATCTTTCGGCAGGATTGCCAGATTGCCCTGCAACCGGCCCATCGCCATGCCTGCTGTGTGCCCAGTATGAACGCCTGAGCGGATCAACCGTCGCGCTGCCAGGGGGGACACAGACGGATCGTCCGCCCCATCGCGCAGGAGCGGCTGTATTGTTTCAGAACGTTCGGCGCCGGTGTTGGCAGGCGTCATAAGCGTCTCGTATGCTGGTGCGGATGCATTAACCTTCTAAGTGTGCCGTGATATGTGCTGATTAGCAACCGTCTCACTTGAAATTTACGAACTCTAGGAGCTTAAAAAATGGGCGAAACAATCGGATTTATTGGGCTTGGCGCAATGGGCGCACCAATGGCACGTCGTCTCCTGGGGGCTGGGCACACGGTAATCGCGTGCGATGCGAACCCGGCTGCGCTGGACGCCATAGTTGCTTCAGGCGCTCTGGCCGCCGCCAGCGCCCGCGCCCTGGCGGATCAAGTTGAAACCATCATGGTCAGCCTGCCGACGCCTGCGGTCGTGCAGGCCGTCGCGGCTGAGGTGGCAAAGGGCTCCAAGGCGAAGCTCTTTATCGACCTCTCCACAACCGGCCCCCGTGTTGCCCAAGACGTGGGCACCATGCTGAATAAAAAAGGCCTGGAAATGCTGGATTCGCCTGTTTCAGGTGGTGTTGGCGGGGCGGAAAAAGGCACACTTGCCGTCATGGTATCCGGCCCTGAAGCGCAATGGACGCGCTGGCAGCCGGTGCTGGAATCGATTGGCCATAACGCCTATTTCGTCGGCGAAGGCCAGGGCCAGGGCCAGATGATGAAGCTCATCAATAATATGTTGAGCGCCACCGCCATGGTCGCCAGCGCAGAGGCCTTTGCGCTTGGCGCTAAAGCAGGCTTGGACCCAGACATCATGGTGCAGGTCATCAATGCCGGTTCCGGTGCAAATACCGCCGTCCGCGATAAATTCCCGAAATCCGTACTGACACGCACGTTCGACTACGGCTTCCGCACCGAACTTATGTACAAAGACGTCCGCCTCTGCCTCGAAGAAGCTGAGGCGCTAGGCTCCCCCATGTGGGTCGGCCAGCCCGTAAAACAGTGGTGGTCGCTCGCCCTCGCCCGCGGCGGCGTAGAAGAAGACTTCTCCCACATCATGCGCTACGTCGAAGAACAGGCGGGCGTAGAAGTCCGAAGCCGCAAGAATGATCCCAAGCCTGATTAGCTTTCAGCCACCCTGCGCCAACGACATCACCCACTCATCGTCAAGCCGCCGGAGATGCTTAGGACCTGGCCGGTGACGTAGTTGGCGCGGGGGCTGGCGAAATACAGGATGCCGTCGGCGACGTCTTGGGGGGTTGCCAGGCGGCGGAAGGGGATAGCGCGGAGGAGGGCTTCTTTGATGCGCTCGCTTTGGCCTTCAAACAGAGGTGTGTCTGTCGGGCCGGGGCAGACGACGTTGACGCAGATATTGTGCCGGGCCATTTCACGGGCGAGCGATTTTGAGAACGCCATAACGCCGCCCTTGGCACCCGCATAAACCGTCTCCCCCATGGAGCCGACACGGCCTGCATCGCTCGAAACGTTTACGATTTTCGCGCCCGCGCCCGATTCCATCATCGGCTTTACGAAGGCTTGGCACACACGGACCTGGCCTAAATAATTCAGCTGCACGATCTTCTCAATGAACTCCGGCGAGTTCTCCACGAACGGCTCTGTGCGGTCCCATCCTGCGACATTCACCAGGATGTTCATGGCACCGTGGCGGCCCGTTACGTCATCGCAGCAGGCGAGGATGGCTGCAGGATCGGTCACGTCCAGCGCCACAAATTCGCCACCGCCCTTTTGGCCGCCGAGTTCTGCCGTCACTTCGTCCGCTTTATCGGCAGCAATATCGCACGCAATGACATAGGCCCCGGCTTCAGCCAGCGTATTCGCGGTCGCGCGGCCAATGCCGGATGCAGCGCCAGTGACAAAGGCCTTCTGGCCGGACAGATCAATCATGGGAGGTCTCGCTTATTCTGCTGAATCAGGGGTCAATGCTATCAAGATCGTGGTCGGGCTTCCAACGGGTCGGCCAAGGCTCGCCCTGATCGGCAAGGGCGACGGCGACGGATTCCGTTTCAACGCGAATTTGGATGTCATCGGCGAAAATCAGATCAATGCCGCCATCCACGGGCCGCAGGCTCATGAAGGACAGCATGCGGTCACTCTCATTCAGGCTAAAGCCCCGGGACCGAACACGCCCAACGCCCTCAATCGAGAGCAGAGAATGGATGCGGTAGTAAATCAGCTCACCGCCAGAATCTTCACCGCCCTGCTCCCACATAAAGCGATTGAAGGCGATGACCATGCGCTGCTCGCCCTTAAGCCATGTGATATCACCAACGGGGGCCAGCGCATCTTGCAGGCAGGCGCTCATGACGGTCAGGTCAGCGCCGTCTTTCGCCAGGAGCTTCAGAGGTTTGGGTTCAGCGCTGGTCATCAGGCGCGCTCCCGCACAATCTCTGCCCCGCAGGCATTTAGCTTCGCTTCAACCCGCTCATAACCGCGGTCCAGATGGTAGATGCGGTTGACGAGGGTTTCACCTTCCGCCGCCAATCCCGCCAGCACGAGGCTAACGGAAGCTCGCAAATCGGTCGCCATTACGGGCGCGCCCTTCAGCCGTTCGACACCACGGATCATCGCGGAGGAGCCATGGACGTTGATGTTGGCCCCCATGCGCGTCAGTTCCGGCACATGCATGAAGCGATTTTCGAAGATCGTTTCCGTCACCATGGATGCGCCCTTGGCCGTGGCCATGGCGGCCATGAACTGGGCTTGCAGGTCCGTCGGGAAGCCAGGATGCGGCTCCGTCATCATATCGACACCTTCAAGCGGGCCATTGGCGCGGGCGACGCGGAACCCGCGCGCCGTTTCCGTGAACGCAACGCCTGCATCTTCCAGCTTGGCAGCAGCTGCGGCGATCAGGTCCAACTGCCCACCGATAATTTCAACATCACCGCCTGTCAGGGCAGCGGCCATGGCGAAGGTGCCGGTTTCGATCCGGTCCGGCACGACGGAATGGGTTGCATGGTGCAGGCTTGTGACGCCAGTGATCCGCAGCGTATCGGTGCCAACGCCCTCAATCTTAGCGCCCATCGCGATCAGGCAATTGGCCAGATCGGTGATTTCAGGTTCCCGTGCGGCATTGATCAGCACGCTTTCACCATCGGCCAGGCTTGCCGCCATCATGGCGTTTTCTGTGGCTCCGACAGAGACCATGGGGAACGCAACGCGCCCGCCCTTCAGGCCATTCGGCGCTTTCGCCTGGATATAGCCAGATTCCAGAATGATCTCCGCACCCATTTCTTCAAGCGCCATCAAGTGCAGGTCGACAGGCCTGTTGCCGATAGCGCAGCCGCCGGGCAGCGACACTGTTGCCTCACCACCGCGCGCAACAAGCGGGCCTAACACCAAGACGGACGCCCGCATTTTGCGGACTACATCATAGGGTGCCTCGGTGCTGGAAAATGTCTTCGCCTGAATTTTGGCAGCACCCGTGGCCCGGTCCACTGTAGCGCCAAGGCCTTCCAGCAGCTCGGCCATGGATGCGATATCCGCCAGATCAGGCAGGTTTTCCAGCGTCAGCCCTTCGGATGATAATAGGCCGGCAGCCATCAACGGCAGCGCCGCGTTCTTAGCGCCGCTGATCTTGATTTCGCCGTGGAGCGGTGCACCGCCCCGAATGCGCAGGCGGTCCATCAGCGTTTCCTCAAAGCTTCGGCAGCGTTACGCCGCGCTGGCCCATGTATTTGCCCGCCCGGTCTGCATATGAGGTTTCGCATTCACTTTCCGCGCGGAGAAACAGAAACTGACATGCACCTTCGTTAGCGTAGACTTTGGCGGGCAGCGGCGTGGTGTTGGAGAACTCTAACGTCACATGGCCTTCCCATTCAGGCTCCAGCGGCGTCACGTTCACGATAATGCCGCAGCGGGCATAAGTGGATTTGCCCAGGCAGATCACCAGCACATCGCGTGGAATGCGAAAATATTCGACCGTTCGGGCGAGCGCGAAGGAATTCGGCGGGATGATGCATACATCCGTGTCCCGCTCGACGAAGCTCTGGTCAGAGAATTGCTTTGGATCAACCGTGACCGAATCCACATTCGTGAACACCCGGAATTCCGGTGCCACCCGCGCATCATAGCCGTAAGATGAACAGCCGTAGGAGATCACGCCATCCCGTTTCAAGCCGTCATGATACGGCTCGATCATTTTTTTGGTCTCCGCCATTTCGCGGATCCATGTATCCGGCAACACGCCCATGATCTTCTCCACCAGCGGCAATACGCTGCCCTGGCCTATTCGCCCCAATAAAACAGATTGTTTCTATCGAACAGAACGGCGCCCCTCAAGCGGCAGGGTTGGGGAGAAGTTTGGGCACAGCCAAAGAAAGGACTATCCCAACTCCATCGTCGTGATGCCAAACGTTTCCTGAGTCGGCAATTTGGGCGCTGGGCCTTTATACATCCGTGCCGCGCCGAAGCTGGGTTTGAGGCCTAGCCGTGACGCAAGTGCGGTGGCTGCGGCATTGTGGGCCGGGGTGTCTATGGCAATGGAGGCGCCTGGCTCGATATCGGCACAGAGGGCCGCCACTAAAGAGGCTGCGACTGGTTCTGTTTCAGCAAATAACGGACCGATTTTGTAGCCTTCGCGGCATTGACGGATGGTGGCGTAGCCGGTGATGGTGCCATCTCGGAGCGCGAGCTTTGTGCGGCGGCGGGTTCCAGCGCGTGGCAACGCCCAGGCGCGGATAAAGTCTGTGCGCGGGCCTGGATAAAAGCGCGCGTCATATTCGGCGAGAGCGTCCAGTTTATCTGCTGTGAGATCAATCACACCCTTGACTATAGGCGCTTTGGGCAAGATTGGGATGCCGGAATGGCGCACGGTCTCATCCAGCAACACGAAGCCCGATTTTTGATAATTCGCCTGTTGGTCCGGCACGCCATCCAACCCAACTGTCCGGTCGCCCAGATGCGCCATTCCGGCATTCCAGATCGCCATGCCTGCGCCCGTGCCACGCTGGTCCGGGCGCACGATGTAGAAGCCCAGAAAGCCGTAATCCGGGCCATAGCGCACCACGGCGATGGATGCGACGGGCGCGCCATCCCGCCAACCCATCAGGAAGCCTTCAGGGTCTGCAGCATAGTACGCCGCCAGATCATCCAGCCCCGGGTTCCAGCCTTCAGCCGCTGCCCAATCGACGGCGGTTTCGTATTCGGCGAAGGTTGCGGGGCGTATGGTCAGGCCAGCGCTCATGCAAGAGCGTCCCTAAGCGCCTTTGAAATTGCCTGTGCGTTTTTCACGCCACGCAGAGATTGCCTCCACATGGTCATCGGACAACCGCGCCAACGTCATGTGTGAGGACACCATGTCCAGGCTGGAGCGGAGGTCCATGGATTGGTTCTGCTGCACCAGGCGCTTAATCAAGCGGACGGAAATTGGGGCACCGGCTGCGATCTTAGCGGCGATTGCCAGCACTTCATCCAGCATCTTGTCATCATCGAACACATCGCAGACGAGCCCGATATCCTTGGCTTCATCCGCATTCAGGAACTTGGACGTCCACAGAAGCTCGAGCGCCTTCTGCACGCCGACAATGCGCGGCAAGAACCAGCAGGCGCCATTGCCGGGCACTAGGCCCATGCGCACATAGGTTTCAGCGAAACGGGCGGATTTGGCCGCGTAGCGAAGGTCCGCGTGCAGTGCCATATCCATGCCGGCACCCACGGCGACGCCGTTGACGGCCGCAATTACTGGCTTATCCAGCGCTGCCACGGCTTGCGGAATCTTCTGAATCCGATCCCAAAGGCCAGACTTCACATCCTTCGTGCGCGGCACCTCGCCAGCGCCCATGCCGCCCGTATCGCCGCCAGAGCAGAAGCCTTTGCCAGCACCGGTAACGACAACCGCGCGCACATCATCCCGCTCGCCACATTCCTGCAGGCGCGCCAGATAGGCATCCAGCATGTCGTTGGAGAAAGCATTCAGCTTTTCGGGATTGTTGAACGTGATCAGCGCTACTTTATCGGGGCGCACTTCGAATTTCAGTTTCTCAGTCATGTCTCTCTCCGTTGGAAAATTTATACGCCCGACCAGTCGGGGCTGCGTTTCTCATTGAATGCGGCGATACCTTCCTGGGCGTCTTCTGATGTGCCCATAAGGCCACCATTACTTTCCGCCAGCACCAATGCCTGATGCATCGTCATGTCCTGCATGGCTTTGTAGACATACAAACCACGACGGACGGCGGCGGGGCTGCTCTTCAGAATACGATCCAGCAGCCAATCGGTTTTAGCGTCAAGCTCTGCTGCGGGAACGAGATGGTTGACGAGGCCAGCCTCCATCGCCTCATGGGCAGTCATCGGCTCACCCGTTACCATCAGCTCCAGCAGTTTGCGTTTTGGCATAAGGCGCATGAGCTGGGTCATGATCATCATGGGCCAAACGCCAATGCGGGTTTCAGGTGCGCCAAATTTTGCAGCGTCCGTGGAGACCGCCATATCGCACATCGCCACCAAGCCAAGCCCACCCGCGACGGCGTGGCCGTTCACCCGCGCGACCATAGGCAAAGGGCAACGATCGACCAGACGGAACAGGTCTCCAATTTTCTGGGACGGGTCCGAATGATCGATCTGAAACGGCCGGTCATCCCCGGTGCGCTTCAAGTCCGCGCCAGCGCAAAACGCCTTATCGCCAACGCCCGTCAGCACGATGACGCGCACGTCCGGCATAGCGGCCATGGCCTGATTGATCCCATCCATCATGCCGTCGACCACAGCATCATTGATAGAATTCCGCCGGTCTTCGCGGTTGATGGTCATCCGCAGCACAGGGCCTTGGCGCTCAATCAGTAGCTCGCTCATTTGTGATGTTCCGCCGTTTCACCATTCGCGTCCGGAGCCTATGCTGCCTTTGAATGGCCTGAACCGTAAAGAGGGAGTTCTCGGCACATGCTGCGCTTCATCACCTGCTTCGCGATCCTGGCGCTCGCCAATATTTCAACAACCGCCGCCGCAGACCCGTCCCGCTGGGCGATTGATCACGCCAAGAGCCATCTCCATTTTATTTCGAAATGGCAGGGTGCGCCTGTCAAAGGTGTGTTCAAAACCTGGAGCGGCGATATCCTGTTTGACCCGGCAGACTTGGCCGCCAGCAGTGTCGCCATTGAAATTGACACTGCCAGCCTGGACACCGCCTATAAAGACCGGGATGACGGTTTGCGCGGCGACGACGGCTTCAAAAGCAAGACATTCCCAACCGCCACCTACAAATCCTCGACGTTTCGCGATCTGGGCGGCAGCAAATTTGAAGCTGATGGTGTTCTGACGATCAAAGACCTCGAAGCCCCGGTCACACTGCCGTTCATGCTCGAGATCACCGACGATAAAGCCGTGATGACGGCATCGGTCGGCCTGTCCCGCATCGCACTCGGCCTCGGTCAGGGCCAATGGAAAGACACCAGCATCATCAAGGATGAGGTGGCAATCGAAATCCGCGTGGAAGCGATGCGCGAAAAGCAAGCCGCTGCACCTGCAGAACCGGAGCCTGAAGGCGCATCCGGGCGGATTGGCCAAGCGCGCCCGACGCTTGGCACAAAGCAGATGGCGGTCGCAGCGAACAATCACGCGACAGAGGCAGCCTATAAAGCACTCCGGGCAGGCGGGTCCGCGGCGGATGCGGCCATCGCCGCGCAATTCGTGCTGAACCTGGTCGAGCCACAATCCTCCGGCATCGGTGGTGGCGCATTCCTGCTGTACTGGGACCCCGCGACCAAGCAGATGGCAGCACTGGACGGCCGCGAGACTGCGCCCGCTGCTGCAGGACCGGACTATTTCCTGAATTCAGACGGCAAGCCGATGAAGTTCTGGGAAGCCGTGGTCGGCGGTCGCGCCGTCGGAACGCCAGGTACATTGGCACTGCTGGCGGAAATGCATCAACGTTACGGCAAACTGCCCTGGGCGGAATTGCTGGAGCCCGCAATCCGGCTGGCAGAAACCGGCTTCGCGATATCCCCCCGCCTGGCTGGTGCTATCGCCAAGGCGCAGGCCAAGGGCCTCGATCGATTTCCAGCGACGCGCGCCTACTTTTTCCAAGCGGATGGGCAACCGAAGCCATCTGGCGCCCGGCTGCGGAACCCAGCCTTCGCCAAAACCCTCCGCCAGATTGCTAAGGATGGCGCCAAGGCTTTTTACGAAGGCCCCATCGGTCAAGAGATCACTGCCAAAGTGCAGGCTGCAAGCAGTCCGGGCCTGCTCTCCAACAGTGATCTAAAGGCCTATCGCGTGAAAGATAGGCAAGCTATTTGCGCGCCCTATCGGGGCTATGATGTTTGCGGGTTTCCGCCGCCAACGTCAGGCGGCGTAGGGGTCCTGCAAGCGCTAACCATGCTCGGACACCATGATCTGAAATGCATTGGCAGAAACGCCCAATCAGCGCATTTGTTCGCCGCCGCACTGAAGCGCGTATACGCGGACCGGGCGCGCTATCTGGCCGACCCAGACTTTATCGACGTGCCGACCAAAGGCTTGATTGATGCGGGATATCTAAAGCAGCGCGGTGCCGAGATTGATCCCGCCAAGGCAGGCGGCAAAGCGAAAGCCGGTGAACCACCGGGCGCGCCTGCGCCCATGACAGCACCGAAGCAGCCGCCCGAAAAAGGCACCAGCCATATCGTCGTGCGCGATCAATGGGGTGCCGCACTCTCCATGACCACAACGATTGAAACCGGGTTCGGCAGCCGCTTAATGGCAGGCGGGTTTCTGCTGAATAACGAGCTGACTGATTTCTCCCGTGCACCTGTCGTCAAAGGGCTTCTGGTCGCAAACCGGGTTGAGGGCGGGAAGCGTCCGCGCTCCACCATGTCGCCTGTGATTGTTATGAAAGATGGCGCGCCCGCACTGCTTGTCGGATCGCCCGGCGGCTCCCGGATCATTGGGTATGTAGCCAGCGCCATTATCAACATGATTGATTTCGATATGCCCGTCGCTGCCGCACTTGCAGCAGGCCATGTCAGCAATCGTAACGGACCGACAGATTTAGAAGCCGGAACGGACGCAGAGACGCTGGCGGCAGACTTGACCGCGATGGGCCACAAAACCCGTGTCCGAGACCTCAATAGCGGTCTCGCCGCTATCCGTATTCATGGTGACGGCAAGCTGGAAGGAGCTGCCGACCCCCGCCGTGAAGGCTTCGCACTTGGAGACTAGAACGTTGATAGCGAGCAATTCTTTCCGATCAATTTGATTTAAATTGATCGGAAATTGCTCTAGCGCTTAAGCAGTTAGCGCGCCTGCTCGTTTCAGCGCCTTATCCAATGCAGCCATCGTATCTGCCAAGTCTGGTGAATCGTCTTTGAGCCAGGCGCGAACGGCGGCGGCGTAGATCAGGCTGAGCGCATGGGTGCGGGCGATGCCAGCAAGGCCCTCCGCCGGAATGCCCGCCGCGCGCAGCATCCATTTGCAGGAGCCGAGCAAACGGGGTGCTGCGACCAGCAATGTCAGCGGGTCTTGCGCACTGCCGCATGCCATGGATTTAAGGGCCGATTTGTGTATCCGCATAGCTTCTAGGCGACGCATGATCACATCGAACAACCGGTCCCTGCGGGATTCATCCGCCAGTGACGGATCATCGCCCGCGAGCATCGCCGCATCATTGCGCGCGATCACAGCTGTGACGATGCAGGCGCGCTCCGGGAACGCTTTGTATGCATCCTGCAGCGATACGCCAGCGGCGCTCGCAATGGCGTCCATGCCAACTCGGTTCCAGGGCTGTTCCGCAGCCAGCGCCAGGGCAGCGTCCACCAGCTTATCTTCGGATGTGCGTTTCGGCGTTGCTTTCCGGGCCATACCTGTTTCTCCCAATATCAGCAGCTTTTCAGCCATCAGATATAGGCTGGAACCATGCCAATGGACAGGCGGCAGCGACGATCTGGAGCAGCGGCTATGCGTTTTCCAATAACGCCACCGTGATTTTCAGGATTGTGGCGGCCAGACTACGCTGACGCGGCATCTTCATTCCAAGGAGACGAAACCGATGAAAATTCTTTTGAAAAGCGCGATTGCGGCCGTCGCCCTCGCTGTCAGTCTTGGCGGCGCATCGGCCCAGAACATCAAGCGATCCATCACCAAAGTCGCGGGTGATGTCTATCGCTTCCAGAACAATTTTCACTACTCGCTGGTGACCGTAACCAGCGCCGGTGTCGTTGTTGTTGACCCGATCCATGAGGACGCGGCGGCTTGGCTGAAAGCCAATTTGAGCCAGATCAGCGACAAGCCGATAACCCACCTGATCTATAGCCACAGCCATGGCGATCACGCGTCTGGCGGCACGGTGTTCAAGAACGACGGCGCGCTCGTGATCGCCCAGGAGAATGCGCCTGACGCGATTGACGGCGTTGTTCCAGACATTCGCTTCAGTGAGGAGATGGATATCCGTGTCGGCGGCAAGACCTTCGAGCTCACCTGGCTCGGCGAAGGCCATGGCCAAGACCTGATCGCCGTGGTCGTCCGACCTGAAAACGTGGCGTTTATCACCGATGCCGCGGCACCCAAACGCCTGCCTTATCGCGATTTTCCACGCTCTGATATCGATGGCTGGATCAGCCAGATCGAAGTAATCGAGAGCCTGGACTTCGACATCATGGCACCTGCCCACGGCAATGTCGGCACAAAGCTGGATGCGACAGACGCCCGGGTCTAGATGCTGCAATTGCGCGATCAGGTGCTGCGCGGCCTCCGCGCTGGCAAAACCACAGACGAATTGGCGGCCTCCGTCACCATGGACGCCTACAAGGACTGGGGTTCATATGCCAATTGGCGCGAATTGAATGTGCGCGGCATGGCCAAATACCTGATGGAAACCGACCAGGTTAATTAGGCCTGCTTGGCTTCGATCAGCGCGCGGCGGATTTCGCGGGCGCGGATGATGAAGGCCTCAATCTCCTCGCCATCGCCCCAGCGGATCGCCCGTTGCAGGCGCGCCAAATCTTCTGAAAGCCGGGCGGCGCAATCCAAAAGCGCCTCCCGGTTGTTCAGGAACACATCGCGCCACATCACCGGATCAGATGCCGCGATCCGGGTGAAATCCCGGAAGCCGGAGGCTGAGAACTTGATGACTTCCTGGGTTAGCTGATCTTCCATATCCGTTGCAGTGCCGACAATGGCGAAGGCGATCAGATGCGGCAGATGCGAGGTGACGGCCAGAACTTGGTCGTGATGCGCTGGCTCCATGATTTCGATCATCGAACCGGTGGCGCGCCAGAAGTCTCCAACGCGCGCGATTGCGGCTTCATTGGCACCGGGCGGCGGTGTTAGGATGCACCAGCGCCCGTCGAACAAGTCCATAAGCCCAGCGTCAGGCCCAGAATGCTCCGTCCCGGCGATAGGATGTGCGGGTACGAAATGCACGCCAGATGGAATATTTGGCCCCAAATCCCGGATGACGGATTTCTTGGTCGACCCCGTATCCGTAACGATAGCGCCGGGCTTTAGCGCCGGGCCAATGATTTCACCGACAGCGGCAAACGCGCCCAGGGGCACAGCCACAAACACGCAATCAGCATTGGCGACAGCCTCACCCAGGTTGGTTGTCGCATGCTGGCCAAGGTTCAATTCCAGTGCACGGGCGCAGTTTTCAGCCGAGATATCGCCAATGACGATCCGCTTAGCCAAGCCCCTGTCCCGCGCGTTTATTGCGATAGACGCGCCCTGCAGGCCGATGCCGATGATCGCTATCTCATCGAACGGTTCAAAATCCGCCATCACATCATGCCTCGCCGACAAAATCGGTCAGCGCTTGCACAACGGCGTCATTCTCTTCCGCCGTGCCGACAGTCACACGCAAGCTTTCCGGCAGGCCATAGCCTTCAACCCGGCGCGGAATGACCCTGCCCGCATTCATAGCCTGCAGGGCGGCTTCAGCCTGATCGCCATCCGCAAACCGGATCAGAATGAAATTCCCGTGGCTTTCTGGCGTGTTTAGCCCTAATTGGCGAAGCCGGTCCTGCAAGCGCTTGCGTTCGGTGACGTTATGCGCCCTTGAGCGTTCGATATGGTCCGTATCCCCGATTGCAGCGACCCCGGCAGCGATGCTTGGCGCGCCAACATTGAAGGGTCCGCGCAGCCGGTTCAGCACAGCCGCGACGCTGGCCGGGCAATAGCACCAACCAAGCCGGAGTGCGGCCAGCCCGTGGATCTTCGAAAAGGTCCGCGTCATAACGGTATTCTCGCCCTCGTCTACGAGTGCGGCACCAGCGTCATAATCCGGGTGGTCGACATATTCGGCATAGGCTGCATCGATCACGAGCAGAATATCGTCGCGAAGGCCTGCCCGGAGCCGGCGCAGCTCACTCACCGGCAATAATGTACCCGTTGGGTTATTCGGGTTGGCCAAGAACAGAATCCGCGTCTTCGGCGTCACGGCAGCCAAAAGCGCATCAACGCTTGCTGTCAGATCAGCCGTTTCGGGTGCCGCGACAGGCGTCGCGCCGACGGTCAGCGTGATAATCGGGTACATCAGGAAGCCATGGGCCGAATACAGCACTTCGTCGCCCGGCCCCGCATAGGATCGGCCAAGGAAGGACAAGATTTCATCAGACCCGGCACCACAGATAATCCGGTCTGCATCAAGCCCGTGAGCATCCGCAATGGCGTTGCGGAGCACTGTCGCAGCACCATCTGGGTAGCGATGCAGGCTAGCGCCCGCTTCTGTGTAAGCCGCTATGGCGGATTTCGCCGGACCAAGCGCATTTTCGTTGGCGGCAAGCTGCATCGGCTCTGCATGCCCAGCCAGCTTCGCTTCGCCGGGCACATAGGCGGCGATGTCCATAATTCCAGGGCGCGGCGTGATCGGGGGTGTTAACGGCGGATTGGCCATCGCGCAAATTCCCTTATGCAAGCGGTCGCAAGATCAATTTTGAAGGTTAGAAAGGCTGAAAAACAGCCAGAGTCAATTACAGCAGATCAATCGCAATCAAGCGGCGTCGGATAACCGCCAATTGGCGTGACATGGCGGATGCCCGTGTCTTCAATAGCACCGGCCCATCCGCTTTCGACTTCAGCCAAATACAGGCCCGGTGTCGCCATGGCCGTCAGCAATGGTTTTGCGTTGACGCCTGCCGCCTTTAACGCATCCGCCACACGTTCGCGGGATACGCCGGACGCAGCTTCCACAGCCAGATAGATTGCATCCGCGACTTCAGGCTCCGGGCCAGCGAGGGCGACGGCGACATATTCGCGCTCGACCGGCTGTGAGGTCGGGCGGGCGAAAGGCAGTTTCAGGATGATGCGGGGGAGGTCGGGATCATTTGCTGCGACCGCCGGCCACCAAGGCTCCTCGCCATCTTCCTGGCCAGGTGCGGGCACAACGCCAATATGGGCCTGACCATCCCGGACAGCGACGATTACATCCCTCGCCCGCCGCATTGGCAGGAACTGTGCGGCGGTGCCGAAGTGGTCCCGTGCTGCATCCCATCCACCAGCATCGCCTTTTTCCGGGCGGTATGCGGCCACAACGATTTGTTCCTGCATTTTTGTCATGCCAGAAATGATCTCTCGCCATATCCGCACCAGGGATTGTTCCGGGAACGGCCCTTTATGATTGCCGATCAGGCGGCGCATCATGGAGGCTTCGCGCCCAGGCCGAAACGCAGGGCTTGCAGCACCACCGGACGCCGCAGCCTTCGCCGCAGCTACATGGCTCACAACCTCCGCCCGTGCGCGAAGCAGCGCATGCAGCTTCCCGTCGATCTTGTCGATTTCAACGCGGAGCGCATCTAGGGTCGGCGGCGTCGCCTCTGGCATGGCTGGGATCTCAGAAAAAGAGGTGGTTGGTCAAAACGTGAAGCGACTAGTTTTAGACCGCGCGCGCCAAAATGCAAAACGGCCTCAGTCCTTGCCCTCGCAACCCCTCGACGCCTGTGCTGGCGTTCGGGGTAAAGGCGGCGCATCAGAACGGTTCAATCCGCCAGACTCCACCACCACAGCACCTGACCGAACCTTGGCACCGCCAGCAGGTGCGGCACCATAAAGGCTTTTTGCAGCGTCGATCATCACGACCCCGCCAAACCTTGGTGCCCAGCGTTGGCCGAACCGCTCCGCCGCGTCAGACGACCAGAGCGACAACGCCTTGGCAGAGGGCGGCGCATACAATGCGCGGGCTTCGGCTTCCGGCGCGAACATCGCCTGCTGCAATACACGCCGCAGCTGGCGCATTGTATATGGCCGACCATGGCCGAATGGCGTCGCATCTGTCCGACACCAAAGACCCCGCCTGCTGGCCGTGATGGCAAGGACCCGGCCAGAATCTGCCAGCACGCGCCATATCTCGCGCAAGAGCGGTCGGAGCGCCTCAGCATCTTCCAGGGCATGCAACAGCAGCACACGGTCTACAGATCGATCCGCTAAGGGCAATTCGTCTTCGGCGATAAGGGTCGTCAGGCTCTGTGCGTCCTTCGGCCAGCGCCACGCACCCTGCGGGCCAGGCATCAGCGCTGCGACCCGCTCTGCGCCAGCGGCGGCGGCAATCGGCTCCAAGACGGGCGTTGGATAGCCGATGCCGATCACCGTTTGGCCCGTCAGGTTTGGCCACAGCTCCGCCGCGCGTCGGCTGATCTGCCGTGCTGCAACATCGCCCAAAGGCGAGGCGTAAAACGATTTCAACGCATCCACTTCAGTTCGCATGCCTATCATCTATCTCAGCCGCCGGGCTGGTGCTACCTTGCGCGTTCACAAGACTCTATTGATGGAGATAAGCCCATGCCGCTCGAAATCGAGCTCGTTCCCGCCCTTAGCGACAATTATGTCTATCTGATCCGGGAGCCCGAAAGCGGCGCTGTCGCCGTTGTTGACCCCGCTGAAGCAGGACCAGTTGATGCCGCGCTGATGGCGAAAGGCTGGAAGCCTAGCCTCATCATCAATACCCACCATCATGGCGACCACATTGATGGTAACGCTGAGCTGATCGCCAAATACGGCTGCAAACTGGTCGGCCCAACATCGGAAAAAGCCCGCATTCCGGGCATGGACCAAACAGTCAGCGAAGGCGACGAAATCACAATTGGCAATGAAAAGGGCATGGTGTTTGAAACGCCCGGCCACACCAAGGGCCATATTTCCGTGCATTTTCCTGGCGGCAACGCGCTGTTCGCGGGCGACACGCTGTTCGTGTTGGGCTGCGGGCGGATGTTCGAAGGCACGCCGGAAGAATTCTGGACGTCGCTGCAGAAACTGCGCGGACTGCCTGACGACACGATGATCTATTGCGGCCATGAATACACGCAATCAAACGCTAAATTCGCGCTGTCCGTCGACCCGAACAATGCAGAGCTTCAGGCGCAGGCGGCAGAAATCGAACGCAAACGGGCCCAGGGCCTGCCAACGGTGCCAGCCCGCCTTGGCGATGACCGCAAAGCCAACCCCTTCCTCCGCGCTGACGACCCCGGCCTTGCGGCCCATGTTGGCCAGCCGGACAATGCCACCGCGGCGTTTGCGGAAATCCGCAAGCGCAAAGACAACTTCTAAATCAAGCAGGACACACCCACCCATGGCCATGCAATTCTTCTCCTCCCCCGCTTCCCCGTTCGTGCGCAAAGTTCTGGTCGTCGCTGACGAGACCGGCCAGCTCGCTGATCTTGACCAAGTCCGCGCTGACCCGCGTTCGCTTGATCCGGCCCTTGTCGCCGTCAACCCGATCTCCAAGATCCCAGCGCTCGTAACGGCTGAAGGCGTGAACCTGGCTGAATCCGACATGATCTGCATGTATCTGGATGAGCGCCATTCCGGCCAAAAGATGATCCCGGCAAGCGGCCCCGCCCGCTGGCAGGCGCTGGCAGCTGAAGCCATTGCTGACGGCTTCATGGACGCTGCTGTCAACCGGCGCGGCGAAGATTCCCGTCCCGATGGCGCGCGCAGCCAGGCCGATGTCGACAAGCTGATGGGCCGGATGATGCGCTGCATGGACATGATGGACGCCCAAGCGAAAGACGCGGGCGATGCCGTCAACATCGGCACAATCGCAATGGCTGTCGCCTGCGGCTACGCCAATTTCCGCTATGCAGATCTGGATTGGCGCACAGGCCGCCCAAACCTGGCGGGTCTTTATGATCGGATGATGCAGCGTCCATCCATGCAGGCAACACAGCCGGACGGTTAATTGCAGCGAGACGACATAAATCCTGAAGCGCGGGTGCTTATTAAGACGCTCGCGCTTCAGCCGCATCCAGAAGGCGGGTGGTATCGGGAAACCTGGCGAGCGCAGCCAGGTGCCGGAGGCGCACGCCCAGCCTCGACCGCAATCCTCTTTCTATTGCCAGAGGGTGCGCGCTCGCACTGGCACCGTGTCGATGCGGATGAAATCTGGATCCATCAATCCGGCGGGCCTTTGCTCTTAGAAATAGCGGATCCTGACGGCGAGATATCAGAGACGCGACTCGGCGGCGACATTCTAAGTGGCGATGCCTTGCAGGCGGTTGTGCCAGCAGGGCGGCCGCAAGCCGCGCGACCGCTTGGCGCATGGGCGTTGGTCGCTTGCATCGTGGCACCCGGATTCGATTTCGCCGGATTCGAACTTGCCGCGCCAAATTGGAAACCGGGCCAGCCTTGGAGCAATTCATAATTCTTTAATATATTTGAAGGGCTTGGCGGACTTACTATACACACGCTCTCGCCGACCCTTGATTCCACTTTGTCAAATCTCTCGGCCCGAGCTTGTTAAGGCGATAGAGACTATTTTTCGTTTTTATTACAATTACTTAAGAGGTATGTATAAAAGTGGGACGCATTTAGCATCGCCAACAGGACTCGTTGAAAACATTAGGAATGAGCATAGTTTTCCGCAATTTTATCCACAGGGTTAGGTATCTTTTGGCCCGTTAACTTTTGCTACCAAATTGCGCCTCCAGGACGTTAGCAAACTTCCTTGGTCTGTTTGCCGATACTGCCGCGAATCTCCTTGCAATTTAGCCCAATGAGTCGTATTCCCCGCTCCATCACACACGCGGGCCATGCCCGAGGGCGGCGTTAAAGTCTGCCTTCAATCCGGTGTCTGGCATTTGCTGGACGTCCGGCCCGCGGAGGTCTAACCGGAATCGGGAGTAACGATCCAATGGCTATGCCGACGTTCACTATGCGTCAGCTTCTTGAAGCTGGCGTTCACTTCGGGCACCACACCCGTCGCTGGGACCCCAAGATGAAGCCTTTCATCTTTGGCGTCCGTAACAACACCCACATCATTGATCTGCAACAGTCCGTGCCGATGCTGCACCACGCGCTGCAGGCCATGCGTGACACCGCTGCAAGCGGCGGTCGCATTCTGTTTGTCGGCACCAAGCGCCAAGCGCGCGATCTGGTCGCCCAGCATGCAGAACGGTGCGGTCAGTATTACGTCAATGACCGTTGGCTCGGCGGCATGCTGACCAACTGGACGACGATTTCCAAATCCATCAAGCGCCTCAAAGATCTGACGGCTGAACTTGACGACAACACCGCCGAAACAGCCCGCACCAAGCGTGAGCTGCTGGAGCGTACCCGCAGCCGCGACAAGCTGGAGCGGACGCTGGGCGGCATCAAAGACATGGCGGGTCTGCCTAACATGATCTTCGTCGTCGATACCGTGAAAGAGCACCTGGCAATCGCAGAAGCCAAGACGCTTGGCATTCCGGTTGTTGCAATCTTGGACAGCAACTCCAACCCGGAAGACATCACATACCCGATCCCGGGCAATGATGACGCGATCCGGGCGGTTAACCTGTATTGCGAATTGGCGGGTAATGCTGTGCTTGACGGCTTGCAGGCTGAAATGGTCGAAGCGGGCGTCGATATTGGCGCATCCGAAGACATGCCTGCAGCTGAAGAGGTTGGCGCTGCGCCGGACATCGACGCGCCTGCACCTGAAGCAGAGGCAGCTGAAGCGCCAGCAGCAGCGGCTGAAGCAGCCCCTGCTGCCGAAGAAAAACCCGCCTCCTAAAGGCGATCTGACACCAGCGGGCGCACACCTGCGCCTTTGAAGGAGACCTACGATGGCGGCGATCACAGCAAGCCTCGTTAAAGAACTGCGCGAGAAAACTGGCGCAGGCATGATGGACTGCAAGAAAGCCCTGACCGAAACTGAAGGCGACGTCGAAGCCGCAGTTGATTGGCTACGCGCCAAAGGTCTTTCGGCTGTCGAGAAGAAGTCTGGCCGGATCGCAGCTGAAGGCCTCGTTGCCGTTGCTGTTGACGGTGCTCAAGGCGCTGTCGTCGAAATCAATTCAGAAACTGATTTCGTCGCGCGTAACGAGGACTTCCAAGCCCTCGTCGCTGAAGCGGCAGAACTTGGCTTGAAGGCTGGCGGTGACGTGGACGGCCTGAAAGCAGCGACCACTGCTGGCGGCAAGTCTGTCGAAGAAGCTGTGAACAATGCCATCGCGACGATTGGCGAGAACATGAACTTGCGCCGCTACGAAGTCGCCAGCGTTTCGAACGGAGTCATCGCAAGCTATGTCCACGGCGCAGTGAAGCCTGGAATGGGCCGCATCGGCGTGCTTGTTGCGCTCGAGTCAACTGGCGATGCCGGCAAGCTCGCAGATATCGGCAAGCAGGTCGCAATGCATGTTGCAGCGTCCGCGCCTAAGGCAACGACGCGGGATGATGTTGATCCATCCGACATCCAGCGCGAACGCGAAGTGCTGACGGCCCAGGCAAAAGAATCTGGTCGCCCAGACAACATCATCGAAAAGATGGTTGAAGGCCGCCTGCGCAAATTCTACGAAGAATCTGTGCTGACGGAACAGGCCTTCGTGATCGACCCGGATAAAACGGTCGGCGCAGCGGTGGAAGAGGTTGCGAAGGAAATCGGTGCGCCGATTACCGTCAAAGGCTTCGTCCGCATGGCAATTGGCGAAGGCGTGGAAAAAGAAGAAAGCGACTTCGCTGCTGAAGTCGCCGCTGCCGCAAAGGGCTAATCCAGCCCCAAGCGGGAGTTAAGGTCGTTTCGCAACAAATGAGTAAGGCTGTGAAACGCCATAATTAGGAGCGATCTAAGATGGCCGTAAAGCCGCTCTATCGTCGGGTTCTTCTCAAAGTTTCCGGCGAAGCCCTCATGGGGGAGCAGCCTTACGGCATTGATCCCGCCGTGATCGACAGGATCGCCGCTGACGTTCTTACAGTCCGCGAACTTGGCGTCGAAGTCGCACTCGTCGTTGGCGGCGGGAATATCTTCCGCGGTGTTTCCGGCGCTGCAGATGGCATTGAGCGCGCAACTGCTGACTATATGGGCATGTTGGCGACGGTGATGAACGCCCTCGCTATGCAGGCCGCCCTTGAACGGCTCGAGGTTCCAACGCGCGTCCTCTCTGCAATTCCAATGTCTGCCGTCTGCGAACCCTATGTGCGGCGAAGGGCGGAACGGCACCTGGAACGCGGCAGAGTCGTGATTTTCGCTGCTGGCACGGGCAACCCCTTCTTTACGACAGATACCGCCGCCGCATTGCGCGCATCAGAAATGAACTGTGAGGCCTTGATGAAGGGCACCCAGGTCGATGGCGTGTATTCCGCTGATCCGAATGTGGACCCGAACGCGGAGCGCTACAGCCGCCTGAATTATCTTGAAGTGCTAGCCCGCGATCTCAATGTTATGGATGCATCCGCGGTTTCGCTCGCCCGGGAAAACAAAATCCCGATCATCGTATTCTCAATTCATGAGTCTGGCGGATTCGCAGATGTCGTTTCTGGCAAAGGCGCCTATACTATCGTGACGGACGCGCCTGCCTAAAGCGAGCGCCAGTGAAGACTGCACAACGGAAACGGACCGAGCGCCATGGCTGAAGACATTGATCTGGACGATATCGAACGCCGCATGGTCGGCGCCATTGAAGCGCTGAAGCGGGAGTTCCAGGGCCTCCGCACGGGCCGCGCGTCTACAGCGTTGCTGGACCCCATCACCGTCGAAGCGTACGGCGCAACAATGCCGATCAGCCAGGTTGGCACCGTTGGCGCGCCCGAGCCTCGCATGTTGACGGTGAATGTCTGGGACAAGGGCATGGCCGGCGCGGTGGACAAGGCAATTCGCGAGTCTGACCTTGGCCTGAACCCGATGATGGATGGCCAACTGATCCGCATTCCTATCCCTGAGCTTTCCGGCGAGCGACGCCAGGAATTGACGAAGGTTGCATCCAAGTATGCGGAGGGTGCGAAGGTCGCCATTCGAAATGTGCGCAAAGATGGCATGGATAGCCTTAAAAAAGCCGAGAAAGACGGCGATATCTCCGAAGACGATCAAAAACTGTACGCAGGCGAAGTCCAGGAACTGACAGATAAATATGTCAGCCAGATTGACGAAGCCGCGAAGCAGAAAGAAGCGGAGATACTTCAAGTTTGAGCCAAGATAACGCTGCCCCAGCCCCGCCCCAGCACATCGCAATTACTATGGACGGCAATGGCCGCTGGGCTTCAGCCCGCGGTCTACCGCGCGCAGAAGGCCATAGACGCGGCGCTGACGCTGCCCGGCGGGTTATTGAGGCGGCTGCCAAATTTGGCGTTAAACACCTCACGCTATTCAGCTTTTCCTCGGAAAACTGGTCCCGCCCCCAGGACGAAGTACAGGACCTGATGGGTATTCTGCGCTGGCGGTTGCGGTCTGAAGTGGCGGATATGCACAAGCAAGGTGTTCGACTGCGGGTCATCGGCGACCGGGCGCGTTTGCCGACAGATATCGCCAAGCTGATTGATGACGCTGAGGCAATGACAGATGCCAACCGCCGTATCACCGTCACCATGGCGCTGAGCTATGGTGGCCGGAATGATCTGGTGCAGGCCACAAAACGCCTGGTCGCTGATGGCCTGACGCCAGACCAGATTGATGAGGCGGCGATTGCTGAACGCCTTTCCACAGCCGGGTCACCACCGCCGGACCTGATGATCCGAACCGGCGGTGAAATGCGCATTTCGAACTTCCTGTTATGGGAATGCGCCTATGCTGAGTTTTTGTTCTCAGATGTGATGTGGCCCGATTTTGGGGCGGACGAACTCGCCGCCGCTATCGAGTCTTTCCAGGGCCGCGAGCGACGCTATGGCGGCCTTAGAGCAGGGTAACCCACCCACCGATCCGTCAGACTCGCCGCCACAGGACCAACCACCTGCGCCGACTGCAGCCCTTCCGCGTCGCGGTTTCCGCGATCTGACGAAGCGCGCGCTGACCGCCGCTGTCCTTCTCGGCATCGCGCTGGCCGCGGTATGGGCGGGTGGACTGGTTTTTACATTGCTGGTTTTTACGGCACTCGCGCTGCTGCTCTGGGAATGGGCGGATATGGCGCTGCCGTTCCCAGACCGAACAGATAAGATCGTTGGCACGGTCGGGATGACTGCGCTTCTCACAGGAGCGCTTTTGTTCATGTTACCTGGTATTTTGGGGCTTGGCGCACTACCAAATGCACCGCTATGGGTCTTCGGACTTGGTGTCGCCACTGCATGGGCCGCGAGTTTCCGTCTCCGCTGGCCGCGCACCCTAACGCCCGATTCTGAGCAAGTGCATGCGTCCATCGGTGACCTGCTGAACTATTACAAGTGGGCAACTTGGTTCGCACCCGCCATTGTCGCTGTGCTCTGGCTACGCCACGGCCACGGCGCGGAACTGGTGATCTGGCTATTCATTGTGATCTGGGCGACGGACATCGGTGCCTATATCGTTGGCCGCGTGGTGGGCGGGCCAAAGCTGGCACCCGCAATCAGCCCTGGAAAAACCTGGAGCGGCGCCGTCGGTGGATTAGCAATCGCGACCGCTGCAGGCGTTCTCGCCGGAATCGCCCTGGGCACCTCGGACATCACGCAAACCGCTTGGATCGCCTTGTTGCTGGCTGTGATCGGCATGATCGGCGATTTGGCGCAATCGGCCTTTAAGCGCGCTGCTGGCGTCAAAGACAGCGGGTCACTACTGCCTGGTCATGGCGGCGTGTTTGATAGGCTGGATAGCTTGCTGGCGGCCTTGCCGCTTTATGCGGTGCTTATTTGGGCTGGGAAATCACCACTATGAGCATTCGCCGCGTTTCCATCCTTGGGGCGACGGGATCTGTCGGCGCTGCCGCCGCCATTCTTGTTGCCAACGCCCCAGAACGCTTTGAAGCCGTTGCCATTGCCGGTGGACGCGATGCGGAGGCGCTGGCTAAAACGGCCAGGCTCGTCAATGCAAAGTTCGTCGCCATTGCTGATACCAGACAGTATCTCTCTCTAAAACAACTACTTGCAGACACAGGCGCCGAAGTTGCCGCCGGTGATGATGCTGTTGTCGAAGCGGCAAAACGCCCAGCCGATGTCATAGTATCCGCCATCGTAGGGGCGGCTGGACTGGCACCCACACTGGCAGCCTGCGACCAGGGCACCATCGTGGCGCTGGCCAATAAGGAAGCGCTTGTTTGCGCGGGCGAAGTCGCCCTGGCCCGTGCCAGAACCGCGGGTGCCACGCTGATGCCGGTTGATTCCGAACATTCAGCCATCTTCCAATGCTTCGAGGTTGAGCGCGCCCATGCAGTCGAGCGCATCACGTTGACCGCCTCCGGCGGGCCGTTCCGCACATTGAGCTTGGCTGAAATGGCCCATGTCCGCCTGGAAGATGCGCTCAAGCATCCAAACTGGGATATGGGCGCGAAGATTACCATTGATTCCGCCACCATGATGAACAAAGGCCTGGAGCTGATTGAAGCCGCCCGCCTGTTCCCCGTGCCGGAAGATCAGATTGACGTGCTGGTGCATCCGCAATCGATCATTCACAGCATGGTCTCCTACCGGGATGGATCAGTTCTGGCCCAATTGGGTGCGCCGGACATGCAGACGCCCATCGCCGTGGCCCTTGCTTGGCCGGACCGAATGGAAACGCCGACAGATCGGCTTGACCTCGCAGCCCTTGGTCAGTTGACGTTTGAAGCACCGGACCCCGTCCGCTTCCCCGCCCTCCGCCTAGCCCGCGAGGCCCTCAGCGCTGGTGGTGACCGTCCCGCCGTGCTGAACGCTGCAAACGAGGTCGCAGTTGCCGCTTTCCTGGCACGACGGATCGGCTATTTGGACATCGCTGGCATCGTCGAAGACACCTTGAACACGCTTGTGACCGCCCCCGCTGACACGCTAGAGCGTGTGCAAGCAGCAGATTCTGCGGCTCGCACGGCCGCAACTGCGGCAATTGAGCGGTTAGAGGCTGCATAATGCTGCAAAACCGCCTATATAACCGCTATCCGTTCTCCGCCTTGATCATTGGATCAGGCGCGCACCCGGAGCGCATATGTCTGTAATTCTGGATTACGGCCCCTGGTTTCTCGGGCTTTTAACAATTTTGGTATTCGTCCATGAGCTTGGCCACTATCTAGCGGCTAGGTTCGTTGGCGTACATGCCAGCGCATTTTCCATCGGGTTCGGGCCGGAACTATTCGGCTGGACCGACAAGCGTGGCTGCCGTTGGCGGTTCGCGCTGATCCCGCTTGGCGGCTACGTGAAAATGCAGGGCGATGCAGACGCTGCAAGTGCCGGGCACGACGAAACAGCGGAACAGCCGGGCGGATTGCTCTCAGCCTCGATCGGCGGGCGGGCACTGATTTTTGTTGCTGGCCCTGCTGCGAATTTCATCCTAGCCGCCGTCGTCTCCGCGATTGTCTTCATGACGGCTGGCCAGCAGATCACGCCGCCTATCGTCGGTGGCATTGCGCCAAACAGCCCCGCCGAGACTGTTGGCTTTCAACCCGGCGATCGAATTTTAAGTATTAACGGCAGCCGCATCCGCCAGTTCGAGCAAGTCTCGGACATCGAATTCACCGCCGCCGGCACGCCAATGGCGCTGGAAGTCGAGCGGAATGGCGAACGGCTAACACTCACTGCAACACCAGATATCTCCAAATTCGAAGACCGCTTCGGTAACTCCTATGAACGCGGGCGCCTTGGCCTCTACGCCGCCGTACCCGCTAAAATTGGTCGGGTGATTCCAGATAGCGCTGCACAATCTGCAGGCCTGCAACCCGGCGACCAAATTATCAGCCTGAACGGCGTGGCAGTACCGACCTTCCGTGAGTTCGCAGAATTTGTCCGCGCGCGTCCGGCACAGATCATCGCGGCTGAAATAGAACGCGATGGCCAGCGCATGACACTGGACCTAACGCCCGCCGCTACCACGGCAACAGTTAACGGCAAGGAACAAGTGATTGGCCGGATCGGCGTCAACGCCGCTGCACGGGAACGGGTACAGCTTGATCCACTGACAGCTTCAGGCGCTGGTGCCGTATACGTTTGGGATATGTCCGGCCGCATTCTGGATTACATGTGGCAGATTGTGATTGGCTTAAGGCCTGTCAATGAGATCGGCGGCGTTCTTAGAATTGCGCAGATCGCGGGTGATACCGCAAAAATTAGCCTCTTGGCGCTGATCACCTTCGGCGTATTGCTGTCGATCAATCTTGGCCTGATCAATCTCTTTCCTGTACCGATGTTGGACGGCGGCCATTTGGCGTTTTTGGCCATTGAATGGGCGCGCGGACGGCGAATGAGTGAGCGGGCGGAGGAAATGGGGTACCGGGTCGGGTTTGCCATGGTCATAGGGCTAATGCTATTTGCGACATGGAATGATTTGGCGCATTTTCAGGTTTTCGACCGGCTACAAACCTGGCTTGGCTGATTTGAAGTGAGAACTCTTATGTTAGCTCCCAGGCATGCGATGGGTTTAGGCGTTACGGCGCTTGTGGCGCTGCTCGCTGCAAGTGCGATTGCGCCCGGCCATGCGAAAGCTCAAACGCAGATGCCGCGCGCTCTGCTTGCAGAAGCCGCGCGACCATCTCCAGAGCCTGGCCAAGGCCTATCCCGCCGCCCGACTTTAGCACCACCTGCATTCATGGCCCCGACGGCGTCCGCACGCATTGCACCGCCAATGCCGCCGCAACCCGCAGAAGCCATTAGGCAGATAGCGCAGGCCGAGCCAGAAGCAGCCCAACAAACACGGCCAATGCCACTACCGCCCGTGCGCCAGGTCGCACAAGCACCTTTTGTCTCGCCGTCTCCAACAGCCTCCCCCTTCAACAGACCGCCGGCAGGCGTGGTCCGCGCCAGCGCGCAAGGTATTGTCAGTGATGTAAAAGTGATCGGCAGCCAGCGTGTCGATCCGGGCACTGTGCTCTCCTATATGAAGATCAGATCTGGTGACCGTTTTGATCGCCAGCGGTTGGATGACTCGCTGAAATCCCTCTATGGCACCGGCTACTTCCAGGACGTGAAGCTGCGCCGCGAAGGCAGCGTGCTGCTGGTGGAGGTGAAAGAGAACCCGGTCATCAACCGCATCGCCTTCGAAGGTAACAAGCGCATTGAAGACGATATCCTGTCCGCCGAAGTGCAACTGAAACCACGCCTTGTCTATACCCTCAGCCGTGCACAGGCTGACGCTCAACGGATTGTAGATGTCTACCGGCGGAGCGGACGTTTCTCAGCTACGGTTGAACCAAAACTTATCGAGCTTGAGCAAAATCGCGTCGATCTCGTGTTCGAAATCCTTGAAGGCGCGCCGACGGAGATCGACCGGATTGTCTTTATTGGCAACAAGCATTTCTCGGACGGTCAGTTGCGCTCAGTAATCAATACATCTGAGACGCGCTGGTACAGGTTTCTGTCATCGGACGATGTCTATGATCCAGACCGCCTAGCGTTCGACCAAGAACTCCTCAGGAAGTACTACCTGAGGAATGGTTATGTCGATTTCCAAGTCCTTTCCGCTGTCGCTGAATTGCAGCAAGACAAATCCGGATTTCTGATCACTTTCACAGTTGAAGAAGGTGCGCGCTATTCAGTTGGCTCCGTTTCGATTGAAAGCGCACTTGAAGATTTGCCAGCAGACGTACTGCAGCCACTGCTGACCATTGACGAAGGTGACTATTACGATATTGATGAAGTCGATGACGTATCTAAAGAAATCTCCGACGAGGTTGCCCGCTATGGCTACGCTTTCGTAGATGTCCGCCCGAAGGTAGACCGGCGCCGCGAAGAGAAGCTGGTCGACATCATCTTTCAGGTTGGCGAAGGACCGCGCGTCTATGTTGATCGAATTGATGTCGTAGGTAATGTGCGTACGCTGGATGGAGTTATCCGGCGCGAAATGCAGCTTGCAGAAGGTGATGCGTTCAGTTCTGCAAAGATCCGCGAGTCCGAGCGACGCATCCGCAATCTAGGGTTCTTCGAATCAGTTAAAATCAGCAATGCACCAACTGATGCACCTGACCGAACCCGCGTGACAGTTGAAGTCGTGGAGCAATCGACAGGCGAACTCTCCATTGGTGCTGGCGTGTCTTCAGATGCCGGATTGCTGGCCAATTTGTCTATCCGCGAACGAAACTTGCTTGGCCGCGGACAAGACTTGCTCCTTTCGTTCGCATTATCCTTCGATGATCAGCAAATTGATTTGTCCTTTACCGAGCCATACTTCCTCAATCGCCCGCTCGCAGCTGGCATCGATCTATTCGCTTCAGAGCAGGATAACGATGACGAGAGCAATTTCAGCCAAGAATCAATCGGAGCGGGCGTCCGGCTCGGCTACAGTCTCTCCCGCAATTGGAGGCAGACCTGGGGTTACCAACTCCGCCAGGATGATATTCAAGCAGACGCGAACGCCTCAAGATTTATTCGGGCGCAGGATGGCCTTTCGGTAACATCCAGAGTGTCACATAGGCTCTCTTACGACGTGACCAACAATCGGTTCCAACCATCTGAAGGCATTCGCTTGACGATGGACAATGCGG
This sequence comes from Alphaproteobacteria bacterium, assembly GCA_040263875.1. GTDB lineage: Bacteria > Pseudomonadota > Alphaproteobacteria > Bin95 > Bin95 > VMCJ01. Next base: position 9,218 of record JBDQJI010000012.1, on the reverse strand, counting down.
TTGCAGGCCTTGGCGGCGATGTCAGTTATCTTTCAACAGAAGTCAAAGCCGCCACATATTATCCAGTTATGGAAGAAGTTATTCTTGAAATCTCTGGGCGGGCTGGCGGAATCTTTGGTTTGGATGATGATGTCCGCCTGAATGATCGCTTCTTCCTTGGCGGCACCAGTTTCCGTGGCTTCGCACCTTCGGGTATTGGCGCACGCGATGCAGCGACAGGCGATGCACTTGGCGGCAATTACTTCTACTTGGGAACAACGGAATTAACATTCCCGCTTGGATTGCCAGAAGAGGTTGGATTGGCCGGGCGGTTATTCGCAGAAGGTGGCGCATTGTTTGATGTCGATGACAATGGCGCAGGCATTCAGGACAGCAAGAGCCCACGCCTGACAGTCGGTGCTGGCGTAACTTGGGCGTCACCTTTCGGCCCCCTCCGGATCGACTTCGGCTATGCGCTCATTGAAGAAGACTTCGATGAGACAGAGATCATTTCTTTCACATTCGGCACACGGTTCTAAAATCGATGAGCGACGATCAAACCTTCGACATCCAGCGGATCATGGAATTGATCCCGCACCGTTATCCCCTGCTGCTGGTTGACCGGCTGGAGGAGATAGCTCTTGGCGAAAGCGCTATTGGCGTGAAGAACGTCACGTTCAACGAACCGCATTTTCAGGGGCATTTCCCCGGTGCCCCCGTCATGCCAGGCGTCCTGATCGTCGAGGCTATGGCGCAAACTGCAGCCGCTCTGGTAATCGCCACCCTTGGTGCGGACGCTGAGGGCAAGTTGGTCTACTTCATGACCATTGATAATGCCCGCTTCCGCCGCCAGGTCACACCAGGCGATCAATTACGCATGCATGTAACAAAAACACGCTCCCGGGCTACTGTCTGGAAGTTTGATGGCAAAGCCTATGTCGGTGACAAGCTCGCGGCTGAAGCCTCGTTCGGAGCAATGATCGCGAGTTAATAGCCATGCCGATGACGATCCAAGAACCCGCCCGCGATATCCCTGTTGTCGCAGAAGCGGAAGTCGTTGTGCTTGGCGGTGGACCAGCCGGGATCGCCGCCGCAACCGCTGCGGCCCAAACGGGTGCTTCAACCTTGTTGCTGGAACGTTATGGCTTTCTGGGCGGCATGGGCACGGCGGCTATGGTCACCAATTTCTGTGGCCTGCACGCGGGCTCAAACGGCGCTGTCAGCCAGGTCGTTCACGGCATTGCAGATGATATTCTGAACCGCCTGCAGGCAATTGACGGCTTGGCAGAACCCCACGTTGTTCAGGGGCCAGATGGCCTTGTCACTGGTGCCCAAGCTTATGATACGGCGGCGTTCAAGGAAGTTGCGGACGCTGTGGTAACGGGCGCTGGCGCTCAAATTCGGTTTCACACATTCGCTTGCGGCGCGATCACTGAAGCGGGCCGTATACAAGCGCTGCTGATTGAAACGAAGTCCGGGCGTGGTGCCATTCGCGGCGGGACCTTTATTGATTGCTCAGGCGATGCCGACTTGGCCCAATGGGCTGGTGCGCCAACCGCGACTGGTGATGACAAAGGCTTCATCGCCTACCCCACCCTGATGTTCCGCATCGCTGGTGTGGATGACGACCGGGCGATGAATGAGGCCCGCCCCAACCTCCGCGCGCTAATCGCTGAGGCCAACGACAGCGGGCGGTTCACCCTGCCCCGTAAAGCCGGGATCATGCGAACACAGGCCCATGCCGGCGAATGGCGCGCGAACTTGACGCAAATCAGCCGGGATGGCCAACCGCTCAACGGTGCCGACGCCAATGATCTTTCATTTGCCGAACAGGAAGGCCGCAAGCAGGTCCGGGAATATTTCCGCTTCTTGAAGGAAATGGCACCCGGATTTGAGGATGCCTACCTTTTGGAGACTGCACCGCAGATTGGCATTCGCGAAACCCGTCGAATTTTGGGTAATGTCCAGCTTTCAGGTGATGACGTCCTTACCTGCCGCGATTTCGATGACGCTGTTGGTGTAAACGGCTGGCCGCTGGAAACCCATGAATTTGGCGATGTCTCCTGGCGTTTCATTCCTGGTCGCGGCTATTGCCAAATTCCGTTCTCAACAACGATCCCGCAGGGCGTTAATAACCTGCTGGTTGCAGGGCGCTGCGCCTCAACTACGCCCGATGGTCAAGCCTCACTCCGGGTAAGTGGGCCGTGCTTTGTGATGGGCCAGGCTGCGGGAACCGCCGCTGCACTCGGCCTCAAATCCGGTGCCGACGCCAAGGACGTACCGATCCGCGACCTGCAACGGCAACTTGTCAGCGATGGCGTGTTTTTAGGGCATGTGCCGGGCCTATAAGCGCTTTAACCGCCCCAGATTTCGCCAAGCACCCGTTTAAAGTTACCGCCGAGATATGCGCGAACGTCATCGTCAGACCATCCCCGCGCTAGCAATGCATCCGTAATGCGTGGCATTTCGGCATGGCTGCCAAAGCCATCAATATAGCGGGCCGGGATATCGCGCCCAAAGATGGCCATGTAATTTTCGATCACATCCCAACGCCGTGGTGTTTCGCGATCATAGGCCATGCGCGCGTTGTCGGCACCGGCGGCCAAGTCCGTTCCAAACCCCACATGCTCAATGCCGACAAGATCCACCAGATAGTCCAAGTGGCGGATAAAGTCATCGAGCACCGGCTTGCGGGCAGGATCGCCCGCCCAACACATCGGGCCATAGGTACTGGCACCGATCATGCCGCCTTTGGCCGCAACAGCCTGGATCAGCGCATCCGATTTATTCCGCGCGAGCGGCGTTACGGCATGGGCATTGGCATGGGTCAAAAGGCAGGGCAACGTGGACCGCTCGACCGTCATCATGCCAGTGCGCTCACCCACATGGGAGAGGTCTATCGCAATCCGGTGGCGGTTCAGCGCGTCTACGGCCTCGTGGCCAATGGCCGAAAGGCCGCCATCTTCCGGCTCCATGCAGCCATCGCCCAGCATGTTCCGGTAGTTATAGGTGAGCTGCATAATGCGGAGACCGGTGCGATGAAAGAACGCCAAGCGACCCACATCTTCATCCAACGCCCGGCCATTCTGCCAGCCCATTACGATGCCGACCTTACCAGCGGCTTGTGCCACATCGAAATCCGCCGCGCGCTCAATAATCATCCACGGTGAATCTGGCGCCGAGACACGCGCATGCCACCCGGCCATCTGCTTACAGGCTGTCGTGAAGTCAGCCTCGAAATGCGCGACCGTCAGATTGATCGCGTTGATGCCGCCAGCGTTTAGCGCCGCTGTATCGCCATCTGAATGATAGACCAGCCCATCCATAACGAACGCAGCTTGATGCAGGCTTGTTTCCGGCACTGTCATCGATTGACGCTGCTCAGCTAGCCGGCTGGCCGTTAGACCAAAGGCCTGTACGGACCTGGCCATCAGCATAGGTCATCGTACCCTGGCCTTCGATCCGCCCTTCACGGAAATCGCCTTCATAGCGCTGACCATTCGGCCATTTATAGACGCCGCGGCCATTGGGTTGTCCATCGGCCATAGCACCTTGATAGCTTTCACCCGTGGGCAACGTCAGGACGCCTTGACCTGTGCGACGGCCATTTTGGAAGTCGCCTTCGTAGCGCTCGCCGTCAGCTGACGTGAATACACCAGGGCCAACGATGACGCCATCATCGAAGCGGCCTTCATACCGGGAGCCTGATGGCCATTGATATACGCCCTGGCCAGTGCGCTTACCGTTGATGAAGTCACCGGTATAGATAGCGCCATCAGGCCATGTGAGGCGGCCCTGGCCGTTGATCGAGTCCCGTTCAAACGCACCATCGTAGATAAGCCCGTCTGTCAGTGCCATTTGGCCCTGGCCATCACGCAACCCATCGCGGAATTGGCCTGTATAACGAGAGCCATCGGCATAGGCCATTTCGCCTTGGCCATTCGGTTGGCCATTCTGCACGTCACCAACATAGCGGGCGCCGTCCTGGAAAGAGATCTCATTTCCACCAGATGCCGGCGGAAGCGAAGCCAGTGGCGGCGGTGCTTGGTCGAGCGGTGGCAAAGGGGGTGCCCCGCCATCAAGCGGCGGCAATGGCGGCGGTGGCGCACTCGACAATGGCGGCAGATCAGGGGCCGCCATCGCAGGTGCTGCAGGTGCGCCAAGTGGCGGCAACAAGGGCGGCGGTCCGCCGACACCCACACTTGCCACGGGCGGCGGAGCAAGTGGTGGTGGCGCTGCATCCGACACTACCGGTGGCGGTGCCAATTCTGGAGGTGCCAATTCTGGAGGTGCAACATCTGGCGGCGTGAGTTCTGGCGGCGCGGCCTCGAGCGGCGGCGGCGCTGCAGGTGCTACGACCGGTGCCGGCGGCGGCGTAAAGCGTGGAGCAGGCTGGTCTGCGAATGTACCGACGCGACCGGTGCCGGAGCCGCCAAACCCAACAGACGGCCCACGAACACGTGTGCGGCCACCAGTTGCAACAATGCCACTTTGAGCGACACGAACGAGCGCTGGGCTCCGGGCAGGCTGGTCGGCCACAGCTTTGGCGCGGCGCGCATCCCGGGCTTTGCGCTTCTCAGCACGTTTAATGGAGGCCATGATCTCGGCCCCCTCACTGCCTTTGAAAATCTCTTCAATCGTGCGGACACGGGGGCGGCGCTTGCGAACAGGGCGGATGAAGTCTTTATCTGCCTGCGTAACGGTAGGCCGTGGCGCAAAGCCATCAACCATTTCATTCATGCGGGAAGCGGCCCGGACGCCATGGTCCGTATTCGGCCAGCCGTCTGCAACACGGCGGTATTGAATGGCGGCATAGTCTGCACGGCCAAGCCGCTCATACGCAACGCCAAGATAGTAGTGCGCAAGACCATCGCTCGGATCAATATCCAAACCGCGGGCAAACTGCTCTGCACTGGCGGACGGATCCCCATTATTCAGCGCATCATAGGCACTCTTGAAGAGGGCCTGGGCATCGCCACCTAACCCGGCAGGCGCAATTGGCGGTAGGTCTTGTGGCAGCGCCATAGGTGCATTGGCCGTCGGGGCGGGCGCCATTGGAGCAGGCGCCATTGGTGGTTCTTGCGCATAACTTGGCAGCGCCTGTGGCGCCGGAGCTGCGGGCGCTGGGGCCAAAGGCGGCGGCGCATTCATTATCGGCGCGGGCATCGGCGCCGGGGCTAGTGGCGGCGGCGCGCCGAAGCCGCCCTGGGCTACAGGCGGAGCAAGCGGTGGTGGGGCTGGGGCACCAATCGGCGGCAGCGGCGGCGGCGCGCCACCATTCTGCAGGGGCGGCAATGGAGGCGGGGCTGAAGCGTAGGTCGAATCACCGCCTGTCGCATTCAATGCAAGACCAAGACTGTCGGCATCGGCCATAACGCCATTCACATCGCCGGCATCGACCAGCGCTGCGTGGCAGAGGTTGATTTGAAGCGCACGGGCGACCTCTGAAACGGGCGGATGCAGGTAGCTAAATCCACCAGGCAGTCCACCAATCGGCGGTGCGCAAATGCGAAGCGGCACACCCGGGCTGGCAAGGTCAGATGCATTTGGCGGTGCGAGCAGGGTGTAGCCAGGCACATTAAGGCTGCCAAGCGATTGTGCAGTCGCCGCCGTTCCGAAGGCCACAGCGCCAATCATTAAAGCCGCACCAGTTAGCCATCGCCCGCGTGCAAGCGCGCGAGAATTCAATAAAACGCCCATAGATTCTTCCCTCCGCCCCGTATGCAGATAAACCGCATACAGCGTTCGCCAATGGTCGCCGCTGCCGAAAGCGCGGCGCTGCATCCCCCATATGCCTTAGAGTAGTCTGTATTTACGTAGTCTTTAAGGCCCCCTTTTACACTGATTACGAAGGATTGGGAGGCCAAGTTGCAACAAACCCTATTGATCGCAACGGCATTCGATCCAAACGACACACTTTACGCCTGTTACAGCCCAGCACTTTAGGGCAAGAAAGTCAGGGACAATCCCATGTCAGCAGCCGCTCCAGCTCAAATCACCAACCCGCCGAACCGCGCCAAGCTAAAGGCGCAACCGCTTGCTGAGCAAGACTTTCAGGCCCTACTATCGATGGCGGAAGGGGCGGCCCAGCAGCTTGGTGTGAAGTATAATGATACCGTCAACACATCAGCACTTAAGCTCGCACGGCTAGCGGCATCTGCCCGCAAAGTCCCCGCCCAAAGAGCGGCAACACTCGAGAAAATTCAGGATATGGCCTTCGAATTGCGCGGCGAAGGCGCATCGTTCGGATTTGATGTTGTCAGCCATGTGGCCGATTCGCTCTATAAAGTCATTGACGATCTGCCAGATCAATCCAACAAGCTCGGTCTCAAAATCGTCGAGATGCACGCGCTTGCGTTGAATGCCCTTCTGGCTGGCGGCATCCGCGCATCAGATGAAGATGAAATCGCCCGCCAAATCATCGCCGCACTCGGCGCTGCCCGCAAAAAGGCTGCCGCCTAGCCCACACTTATACGCCCGGCGCCGCCGACCACGCCATTTCCTGATGGCCCGGGGCATAAGATCGATTGGTGATCCCTGGATCACGGTTGAGTAGCGGGCGGGCATACATGGGGTGCCGCATGCTGCGCACTTCATGCTCTAACCGCACCAATGCCTTGCCACTATCAGGGTCCACAACATCCAGGAACCGGTATTGGTGCTGGTCGCTTTCTTCGCTGATCAGCCCGCGTTCAAGCAAGCGCTTATACGGCCCAGAGAAATCTGCGAGGTAGACCGCGATATGGTGGCCGTCATAGTCCGGCTGCGCGGCGTCCGTTTCCTTATAGATCAACGTCTGGCCATCGCCGACGGACACATGGGCCTCGCCTTCTTTGGCGCGGGCGGCTGTGTGGATGATCTCATTATAGAAGCGGACAATACCGTCCACCGCGCCCACAGGCGTATCAACCTCCACATAGGGCATGCCGAGCCGCATTGGGCCAAATCGGTCTGACGGCTCATGCACGCGGATGCGATTGCCCCAGGGGCAAGTCACGGCGATGTGGTCTGGGCGTTCTTTGAAGCTGAACGCGCTGCCCGTCAGCGCATCCGTCGCCGCGTGCAGGCGCTGCAACAACGCCTCCCGGCCAGGAATTACAAGGCCCGTGGTCCCGCGCAGAACTTGTGCGGCACCCGTGGGCAGGTGGAACTGGCTGCGCCCGGCGTTGATCCACATATTCGTCGTGCCGGTCATCAAATAAGGATCGCGGGTGAGGCCAAGCGCGGTCACATAAAACGTAATGCCAAGCTGTTGGTCCGGCACGCGGACATTCACGTGCTCCATGGTCACGATATTGCCGATATCCTCGACCGTGCGATCAAAGTCCACCATTTTGCTCTCCATCAATACAAGATGCTGCGGGCGACAAGCAGTGCTGCGCCCGCCAGCAACATGAAACTCAAGGCCTGGAAGAATCCAGCCGGGTCCGCCGATTTAAACCAGCGCCCACCAACGATGTTGCCCAGGATCACCACTGGCATCAACAGCATGCCTTCCACAATCACCGTCAGGTCCACCAACCCCGCCAGGGCAACGAAGCCTGCCCGCCCGAACATGAATATGCCAGAGAGTGCTATATTGGTCGCGCGGAACGTCACTGGTTCCGGGCACATGTGGCGCAAGAACGGTGCCAGAAAATATATCCCGCCGCCGCCAGATACCGTGCCGACAAAGCCCGATATCAGCGACAGCATCGCCACTAAAGGCTTGGCCCGCAGGTCTATGATGCGGGCAAGGCGGGGGATCGCGTCAAACCGGTCCATCAGCACCACGGTCATGATCAGCGCGCCTAAGATTGGCGCCAGTGCATCCGCATCCAGCGACACAAACACATAGGTCCCAATGCCAATGCCGATATAGACGCCGAGCGTGAGGGCAGCGGCAAGGCGCCAGTTCGCATGGCCAAAGCTTTGCGGAAACAAATGCACCTGCGCCATCGACGCCGTCATGATCACCAGCAGAATCGCGTGGTGCGGCCCCAAAAGCCACGTCGTCGCAATGATGATCGGCAGATTGGAGCCGAACCCAAAGGCACCGCGGATCAAAAACCCGCAAAAATGCGCCGTAGCGACCGCCGCCAACATCCAAAGCGGAATATCCGCAAACGGCGTCACCCCCAATACAGTCATACCGCCGCCACTCTTCCCCAGCAGCCAAGACGGCCCAGAGGATCATTGCGAAAAGGAGAGTTTAGCGGATTTGGAGCGCAGAGGCTTGCGTATTTCAGGAAAGGGGTTCCGTCGAGTATCGAACTGAAAAGCTCCATTGCCGAACCGGACCATGATGCTGGTCCATCTGCAGTACAGTCTTGGCAATCAACGCCCTTGCCAGACCCCACGCCGCCAGTCGATCTCCTTGCGCAGGCCGGTGCCCGCGTCACACGCGACGACCGAAATCGACCGGTCATCATACCTGATGCGCCAGCGAAGGACGCCGACAAACCTAAAACTAAGACCGGACCACAAAATACAGACCAACCAAATTGGCCCACTGATGAGCCGTACATGATCTTCGAGCCCGAGATTTCGGTCCCGGATAACCTCACCGGTTCAGAACGTCGCCGGGTATCCAGACTACTCAAGATAGTGGAATTACCCCATGTTCGATACCAAATTCTCAAGGGACCTGACCGGATACTGAAGGAAGCAGGCATTGATTCTCGACTCGTCCATGAAGAAGATGGAGAGGCTCTAATCATTGTCGCCGCAGCGTTAGCTTACTCTCGATTGTCGCAAGATGATAAAAACTTCGTACTTGAGGGAGCAGGCAGGTTTGGCAAAAAAGGTCGTGGACGCCTGAAAGGACGTATTCAAGCGTTAGCCGGCGATCGACTAACTATGCCAGGATCGTTTCCGGCGACGATGTCAGATAAGGAAATTGCAGAGCAAATACCAAAGATAAAACTCATAGGTCAGGGATATAATATTGCAGCAACAAAATCCAAAGGTGCAAGCAGGGTATTGTTCAAAGCGATGGCGTGTGCACATAAGAAGGCACAACTAGAGTACCAAAAAGAACAAGAACACAGAAGCGCAACAAGAAAACATGATTTGAACAATCGGTGAAATTCGAAGCCCGGCCTGCTAGCAAGCGGGTCGGGGGTGAATTCCGGAGCGAAGTGCAACACCGCGGGCAGATTTGGTATCTGTCTGATGCACAACGTGAAACGGTGTCGCCATGTCGAACTATACGCATCTCACGCCCAGCGAGAGAGATCAGATCGCTGCCTTGAAGGGCG
>JBDQJI010000011.1:0-57843 GCA_040263875.1 Alphaproteobacteria bacterium | reverse complement strand
TCAAGCGGATCGCCGTGCTTGCTCAACTGCGCAAGATGGTCCGAAAGGCCGAAAAGACTGCTGGGATTCATGACAACACCTCCAGGCAGTCAGTGAATCACATTGCCACCAATCCTGCGAGGTTAATGCGGGTGTCCAGCTTCCATAAGTCCGGCTCTCCGTCCTTCCGAAAAAATTTCTGTAGCAATCGCTTCAAGTGTGTGGGTCACTTTGGCTTCGCCCTGGGATGGCAAAGCATCTGAGAACACAGCGATGATATGCTTAGTCCATTCATCCTTGATTTCTAGTGTCACTGTGAACTCCATCGATTGAAGAGGGTGATGCAGGCGGAGGCGGTCTATGCCACCGGCCCGCCCGCGATTTGGATGCGGCGCATGACGCGGCGCTCTGTGCTGACGTCATGGATGGCAAGGTGTTTGGTGGAGCGATTGTCCCAGAATGCCATGGTACCTGGCGTCCAACGGAAGCGGCAGGTGAATTCTGGGCGGTGGCCCCAGGCGAGCAGCGAATCGAGCAGCGGCTTGGATTCCGCCTCCGTCCAGCCTTCAAAGCGGATGGAATATGAGGCGTTCACGAACAAGCATTTCCTGCCATTCTCAGGATGGGTACGGACGACGGGATGGGCGTTTTCGGTTGGCCGCCAGTCAGCGTCCTCGCGCACGACCGTCGCGCGCTTGGCATTGAGCGCATTCGCCGGACCAGCCACCATCTTATCGGAATGCACGCATTTTAGCCCCGTCAGCATATCCTTCATGCCGTCCGAAAGCGCATCATAGGCCCTCCACTGGCTGGCGAAGAGCGTGTCACCGCCAACGCTTGGCGCTTCGAGCGCATAGAGCAACGCGCCCATTGGCGGCTCCGCCATCATGGTGGTATCGGTGTGCCAATCCTCGCCTACAATCCGCGTGTCGCCGGGTGCGCGCGTGATGGTGACGACTTCTGGATCATGGTCTCCAGTATTGAAATTTGGGTGGATGAAGATATCGCCGAACTGCCGGGCGAGCGCCTTGTGCTGCTCTGTATCCAGGGTCTGATCTCGGAAGAACAGCACGCCGTGTTCGGCTAGTTGCTCCCGCAACTCCTGCGCCATGCCTTGAGATACCACGCTTAGATCAACGCCAGAAATTTCAGCGCCGACAGCGCCCGATTGCTTTTTTACCTGCACGTCTCGTGCCTCCTTGGTCCAAGCCTATTCAAGGTTAGCAATAGCGGACGAGAGATGAAAACACCGCCTCTTCGCATCCATGGCGAGTTTGTGCCAAGCTTTCTGGGTAGAGATGTTCTGGATGAAAGGATGCACGGGTCATGGCGTCGCTTGAAATCATTGTGGACGGGCTGTCCTTTCCCGAAGGCCCCCGCTGGCACGCCGGTGCCTTCTATTTCTCAGACTTCTACCGCCATAGCGTTTTCCGCATCGGCGAGGGCGGCGCTTTGGAGACTGTAGCGGAGGTTCCAACCCAACCCTCCGGCCTGGGTTGGCTGCCGGATGGCCGGATGCTGATCGTCTCCATGACGGATCGCAAGCTTTTGCGCCAAGAAGCGGACGGCAGTCTTTCCGAGCATGCCGACCTCTCATCCATCGCCACATCCTATTGCAATGACATGGTGGTCGATGGCGAAGGCGGGGCGTATGTCGGTAATTTCGGCTTTAACCGCCATGCGGGCGAAGACCCGCGTGACGCGGACCTGATCCGGGTATCAGCCTATGGCGAAGTTAGCGTAGCTGCTGCAGGCCTCGCATTCCCAAATGGCTCCGTCATCACGCCAGACGGCAAGACACTTATCGTCGGCGAGACCCAAGGTAAGTGCTTAAGCGCCTGGGATATCGCGGAAGATGGTAACCTCTCTAACCGCCGTGTTTGGGCGGACTTGGGTGAGAATTTCCCGGACGGTATTTGCCTAGACGCAGCAGGTGCGATCTGGGTCGCCGATCCGCGTAATAACGAAACCATCCGGGTCGCAGAAGGCGGCGAGGTGCTGGAGCGCGTCTCAACCGGTGACCGCGGCTCCTTCGCCTGCATGCTCGGCGGCTCAGACCGGCAGACGCTATATATCTGCACCTGCACAGGCTCCGGACCCCATGCGGCAGAACGGCGAAATGGCAGAATTGAAACCATTCATGTCAGCGTGCCCGGCGCTGGACATCCATGAAACCCAGACACCCCTAAATCTCAAGAGAGACCAGACCTTTGGAATTCATTCGCGTAGAAAAATCAGGCCCCGTCCGCACCATTACCATGACGCGCGGCCATAAACGCAACGCTCTCACCATTGCCATGTTGGGGGAGATGGAAGAAGCGCTGAAAGAACCAACCACGCCGGATGAACGCGTATTGGTTCTGCGCGCGGAAGGCCCAGCCTACTGCGCAGGCATGGACCTGAAAGAACGCCTCGAACGCCCAATCGAAAACAATGAAAGCCCGATTGAAGCTACACTCCATGCGCTCGAGAACCACCCGCTACCCGCCGTTGCCGTTGTTCAGGGGGACGCCATTGCTGGCGGTTGCGAGTTAGCGCTGCATTGTGATTTCGTCGTCTCAGATGAAAAAGCGCGCTTCGGCATGTCGCTCGCGCAGATCGGTCTCGCACCCACTTGGTTCCTGGCCAAGAAACTGATGGAGGTCGCTGGACCTGTCGGCGCACGCGAAGTGCTCTTGTTGGGTGATCCGCTCCCGGCATCTCGGCTGAAGGAAATGGGTGTCATTCATTCTGTTACACCTGCCGATCAGCTGGAGGCCGCGGCTAGTGCTGTAATCGACCGGTTAGCCAAGAATGCACCGCTTTCGTTGAAGGCCATCAAGGCATTGTTGGTCCGTGAAATGGCATTCCGCGACGGAATTTATCACGAAGATGTCGATAAACTCATCAACGCGACGCGCACCAGTTATGACGGTAAGGAAGGCATCCGCGCCCGTTTGGAAAAACGCGCGCCGGTATTCAAAGGGGAGTGAGCGATGGCGGTTCGTATGACCAAGCCTTGGCGTCCGCTAACGACGGAGCAGGCTAAGAAGCTTTCCGGCAATCTCGGTGTTTATCAGTTGGCGAATGATGCTGGTGATGTTGTCTACATAGGGGCCGCTACTGGCCTCAGCCGCTATGGCCTGCGCGGCGAGGTCATGGACAAAGCCGATGCACCGCCCGCCAACGCCACCCAATTCCGCATAGAAGTAAACACCGCCTACCGTACCCGCCACGGCGAATTGCTAGCAGCACACATGTTCGACCACGGCGCTTTGCCGATTGCCAACACAGATGTCGATGTATCGCGTTTGGGGCGACTCAGTCCTGGGTGATGTTGCAACGAAGGGATACGGCGGTAAGAAAGAAGGAAAAGTCTGATGGATTTTGATCTCAGCGAAGAGCAGAAAATGATCGTCGATATGTGTCGGCGGTTTGTGCGGGAGGAAATCTTGCCGCTTGAGGACAAGCTTGATCCGGATACGGATGAGCTTGAGCCGGAAGACTATGAGCGGCTGACGAATATCACCAAGGAAATGGGCCTCTATGGCCTCGATACGCCACCAGAATATGGCGGGCCGGATATCGACCTTGTTACGCGCACACTGATTGCACTGGAAATATCGCAGCACCGTGCCGGTATTTATGCGCCTTCATATAACGTTTTCGGCGGTGCAGGGCAGGCGCAACTGTTTGAAGCGACGGATTATCAGAAGGAAAAATACCTCTACCCGATGCTTCGTGGTGAGAAGAAAACCTTCTTCGGGCTTTCAGAACCTTCTGGCGGGTCTGATCCCGCCCGCGCAATCCAAACCCGCGCTGTTCGTGATGGTGATGATTGGATTATCAATGGCCAGAAGCTCTGGATCAGCGGTGCAGATAAGGCGGACTATGGCCTCGTGTTTGCGCGCACTGATACCAGTAGTGGGCGTGATGGCGTTACTTGCTTCATTGTGGAGACAGACTGGCCAGGTTTCCACGTTCGCCGCGTCGTTCACACGCTGCGCTCCGCCCGCTATGCGACAGAGCTTGGGTTCGAGGACCTGCGCGTACCGGACAAGAATATTCTCGGCAAGGTCGGCGGCGGTTTCGCCATCGCCAATGACCGGTTGGCCCGTCAGCGTATTCCTTATGCGGCGACCTGCGTAAGTGCGGCCATCGCGGCCCATGAACGTGCGGTCGAGTACTCTAAAATCCGCGAAACCTTTGGCGCGCCCTTGTCATCGCGCCAGGGTATCCAGTGGATGTTGGTGGAGAATGAGATTGAGATTCGGCAGGCGCGGTTGCTGTGTTTGGAAGCGGCGTCAAAAGCTGACCAAGGCCTGCCGTTCCGCACGGAATCTGCTATCGCTAAATATGTTTCAGCGGAAAGTTCCTTCCGGGTCGTGGATCGGTCCATGCAGATCCATGGCGGCCTTGGTGTAGCCAAGGACCTGCCGTTTGAACGGTGGTTCCGTGAAATGCGTATCCGGCGGATCGGCGAGGGGCCAAGCGAGGTGCAGAAGCATGTGATCGCTCGAGATATCCTGGGCCAAGGGCTCCGCTAAATGGCTGACAAAGCACCGTTTGATGAGGCTGGACGCTGGCCCCTGCAAGGCCTGAAAGTGCTGGACATGGGGCAGGTCTATAACGGCCCCTATGCCGGTTTTCTGATGGCGCAGGCGGGTGCCGACGTCATCAAGATTGAACCGCTAGAGGGCGAGGCCATTCGTGCCCGCGGTTCAAGTGGGGAGGTGCCACTTGCCCATGTGATGCTGAATGCAGGCAAGCGCGGCATTGCCGTCAATCTGAAATCAGATGATGGCCGAGCGTTGTTCCTTGATCTGGTCGACAAAGCGGATGTGTTGCTGGAAAACTTCGCACCAGGTGCCATGGCCCGGCTTGGCATCGGCTCTGATGTTCTGCTGAAGCGCAATCCTCGGCTGATCTATGGTTCATCCACCGGTTATGGCGTTTGGGGCGAAGAAAAGAATAACTTGGCCATGGACCTCACAATCCAGGCCTATGCCGGGATCATGTCAACCAATGGTCCTGCAGATGGGCCGCCGTTGAAGGCCGGATTAGCTGTCGTCGATTTCCTGGGCGGCGTTCACCTCTACGCGGCGCTGATGACCGCGCTGTATGAGCGGTCCGTCACCGGCAAAGGCCGCGTTGTCGAAGTGGCGATGCAGGAAACCGCTTTGACGGCGCAGGCGACATCCATGACAGCTATGCACCTGGCGGGCGGTGCCCAACCGCCCCGCCGCGGCAATAATCATCCCGCAGGCACCAGTGCGCCCTATAACGTTTACGAATGCACGGACGGCCATGTGGCGATCATTTGCGTTCGGGATAACCATTGGCAGGCGCTTGCCCGTGCCATGGGGCGCCCTGATGCGGCAGAGCATCCTGACTTCGCCGAATCCCACGCCCGCGCCACAAACGAAGCGCGCATTGATGAAATGACGGAAGCCTGGACGCGCACGCTCTCGAAGTATGAGGTCGCGCGCATCTGCAAAGAACAGCGCGTGCCAGCCGCACCCGTCCGCACATTGCCAGAAGTCGCAGCGGACCAGCCGTTGAAAACCCGCCGCGCCATGTTCGATGTGGACCACCGAGAGCTTGGTAAAGTCACAGTACCGGGCAGCCCTCTACGCTTCCATGGTTCGCCCGAACCAGAATGGGTCGTCAATCCGTTATTAGGAGAGCATACCGCTGAGGTATTGGAAGAATGGCTCGGCGTTTCGGGAGATATTGTGGACGGGTTGGCGGCGGCAGGCGTCGTCGGCGTGTCTGAATAGCGGATGGCGCTGCCCATTATCTTTGATTGCGATGGCGTACTGATCAATTCTGAAGGCATCTATATTGATGTTGAACTGGCGATCATGCGCCGGGCTGGCATGGATATCGGCATGTCTCAATATCAGGCGCAGTTTGTCGGCATTCCCCATGACCAGTTGTTGTTGGCGCTGCGGGCTGAATCAAATGTGCGTGGGCTGACGTTTCCGGAAGATTTCGAGACGCAGCACGCTATTGAGGTTGAGCGCCGTTTTGCGGCGGAGCTTGCCGCTGTCCCAGGCCTCATACCGTTGTTGGAAGCGCATTCTGGCCCCCGCGCCGTCGCATCCTCTAGTAACCCGGAACCGCTGGCGGAAAAGTTAGCGTTCACGGGCCTGGATGGGTATTTCGAACCGCATATCTATTCGACCAAGCAGGCTGGTAGGGGCAAGCCGGCACCTGATGTGTATTTGATGGCAGCGGAAAAGCTTGGTTTGCCGCCAGCGGCCTGCACTGTCATTGAAGACAGTGCGAACGGTGCCAAAGCGGGCGTCGCGGCTGGCATGCGCGTTTGGGGATTTACCGGCGCGGGACATGGGGATGCGGGCCTGTCCGCGCGTTTGCTAGAGGCTGGTGCTGACGCTGTATTTGATGATTATGGGGCAATCCAGGCGCACTTAACTGCCGGAAATCTATTATAGGGACGAACCGCCATGCGGCTGTCGATTATCGGTTTCGGTGTAATGGGCGAGCGTTTAACGCGGGCGGCCTTGGATTTTGATCCGGCTATCGTTGAACTCGCCGGCGTATGGGATCCGTCCGCGGCACAGATGGAGCGGCTGAGGGCTGAACTGCCGAACGCTCCAACGCTTGCCTCTGCTGAAGCCGCTGTGGCGGAGGCTGATTGCGTCTACATCGCATCCCCGCCACGAACGCATCTTGGCCATGCCCGCGCAGCATTGGAGGCAGGCAAGGCCGTATTTACGGAAAAACCGCTTGGCGTTGATCTGGCAGACAGTCGTGCGTTCGTGAAGGAAGCGGCGGGCGAGCGTGCGGCCGTCAATTTTGTCTTTGCCTCATCCCCGGCTGTTGCTGAACTGAAAACCTGGATCGCAGGTGGCGCAGTCGGCAAGCCATCGGCGATCACGGTCGCGGCGGATTTCTCCGCTTGGCCGCGTGAATGGCAGATGGATGCTGTGTCCTGGTTGGCGAAGCGGGCAGAAGGCGGGTTCACCCGTGAAGTCCTCTCCCACTTCCTGTTTCTCACAGGGCGCTTAGGCGGCGAAATGCGCTTGCTTGATTCCCATGCGGACTATCCTTCTGGTGACCTCGCGGAAACGGCGATTGGTGCCAGCATGCAAGCGGGCGATACCCCAGTTTCAGTTACCGGCGGCGTTGGTACAATTGCTGAAATGGAAAGCAATCTCTGGCTGCTGGAAGGGGAGGCGGGATCCATCCGCTTGCGCAATTGGTCCACGGCGGAACGGCTGGATGATCAGGGAGAATGGCGAACAGCGCCCGATACGATGCCCCACACCGAAGCCCGCCCGCTTATCTTGAAAGGCCAGCTGCACAAGCTCGCCGCGATGACGGCAGGCAAGCCCCATGATCTAGCAACATTGGATGAAGCGCTGGCCGTGCAGGAGATCGTCGAGACCATTCTAAGTAGCCGCTCATGATCTACCTGATGCGCCACGGCGAGACTGTCTGGAATGCAGAGCAACGCCTGCAAGGCCGCCAGGATACGCCGTTGACAGCCAAAGGTGTCGCCCAAGCCCAGGCCTTTGGCCGGGCGCTGGCGGCGGAATTGCCCCACCCACACGCCTGCCGCCTCATCGCCAGTCCGTTAGGCCGCGCGTGGCAAACCGCTGTTCTCGCCGTAACCGGCATGGGCCGCAGCCCTAGCGATATCGAACTTGAGCCGCGCTTGGTCGAGCATGCCTTCGGCGCTTGGGAAGGTCTTAATCAGGCGGACTTAAAGCGCGACCACGCCGAAGCGCTGGCCGCCCGCCTAGCCGACAAATGGAACGTCCCCGCGACTGACGGTGAAAGCTACGCCATGGTCGCAGACCGCGTTGGCGAATGGCTTGCCGAACAAGACGAAGCCGAAACCCTGGTCGTCATCTGCCACGGCGTCATAGCCCGCGTCATGCGCGGCCTCTACGCTGGGCTGGATCGGGATGTCTTGATGCAATTGCCGGAGCCGCAGGACCGGATTTTCAAGCTGAGCGCCGGGGAGATTCGAGAAATTCCAGCATGACTATCTAAGAGGCTGAGTAAACGCCATTTTCTAGCACCGGTGCGGCGCTGCTCACGTTGAACATGACTGCTGTCGCGACATCCTGGTGAAAACCCATTTGGATGAGCTCCTGACCTGAAACGGAGCCGTGTAAAAGGGCTGAGAGCTGAGGCTCGGCATGCAGGAATGCGCCTTTTGCGATTTCTGCTTCCGGACTGAGTTTGGCGTCTAGCGCTGACAAAATTGCCCCTGCGCCCACTAAGTCTTCAATGGCCGGCCGTAGTGAGTCATCTGGCCACCGTTCGCCAGCTGGGATTACGGCGATGATGCCGCCTCCTGCGATCTCTGTCGCTCTGTTGGCAACAGCGTGAGCATTTCTGAGACATCCGGCGAGCGTCGGTTTGTCGTTCAACGCCGCAGTAATTGTTGAGCCATTGGGGGATGGTAATACGAGAACCTTGCCCGGACCCAGTTTTTCAAGTGTCGGCGGCGACAACGTGAAACGCGCGGCTGCGTCGCTGCGGGGGCCGGCAAGATGCGCGCCAAGTTTTTGAGCATGGGCGGCAGCCGCCGCTTGGTCCTTAGTATGGAATGGCGCGACGACGGCTCCGCGTCCTGTCGCGACATCAACGCAAGTCGAAAACGACATCACATCCACAACGACGCACACATCAGCATCCGCCGCCAGCGCTTTTGCGCCTTTGAGGCCCCATTCCAAATAGACGTGCATCGCTCAGCCTGACTCTCTTCAATCCCGTGGAATCTTCTGCATGCTGCTGATCATCCGGTAGAAGCCGATATTGGGTTGCTCGGTAGCACCTGCTGCGCCGAAGGCGGTTGGGAGCAGGTGTGTGGCGGCGGCCTCGCGGATGGTGCGTTCGTCTAGGGCCTCCAGCACAAGCAAGCGGAGGCCTTCGACATTGGCGTCGCCGGTTGCGTCTACATCTGCGCGCCAAAGGGAGCCGCCAGTGGCGCGTGGCATATCGGACATCGCGGTCAGTACATCTGTCAGCCAGGGATCAAGGCCAGGGCCGCCTTTGACGCGGACGGCAAGGCACACGCCGCCATGGCCGCGACCAACGCGCGCGATGCGTTCGCCGCACATGCGCCCGAAATTCTGAAATTCACCCATAACGCGCTTCGACCAGTCTGATTGGTCTGCCAGGATCGCCTTGTAGGTTGGGTCCGTTAGTGCGTTCAGGTCCCGGGTTTCGTACCAGGCGAAGTATTTAGGCTGGGCATCAATCGCCACATAGCGGAAAGCGGACCAGAAACCGGCCAAGTCAACGCGTTCGGCCACGTGCTCGTTCGTGTACCAGTCGTTATATTCATCCTCCATGGCGTCGGGGATGTCCATGTATGTCACGAGGGCGGCTTCGGTCATCGATTGTTTCCTTAATTGCGCTATTTCAAAACATGGTACGCTGATCTAAGCCAATTCGCACGGGGTTCGGGACGTTTCGATAATGGATGCTTTATCGCCAGTGACAGAGGTCGTTGCGGACATATCTGAAATCCGCGCGGCGGAGGCTGATGACCGCGCTGGTTTGCTTGCGGCTGCAAAGCAAGCATGGGCGGATGTTGAGGAAAAATTGGAGACGCGGTTTCTGGCCGGCGGGTCGGCCTTTAAAGCAATGGAGGCGCGCTCCACTGCCCAGGACGCCATTATCAGGGCCCTGCTAGATCACGCTGCGGAAAAAGTATTCCGGGCGGCAAACCCGTCGACCGGAGAACGGTTCGCCGTGGTCGCCGTTGGTGGATATGGCCGAGGCCTGCAGGCGCCCTACAGCGATATCGACCTGCTGTTTTTGACGCCATACAAGCGTGCATCCCGTGTCGAGCAAATGGTGGAGCATACGCTCTATCTGCTGTGGGATATGGGTATGAAGGTTGGCCACGCGACGCGGTCCGTCGATGAATGTGTGCGCCTGGCTAAAACGGATATGACCATTCGCACCAGCCTGTTGGAAGAACGCTTGGTATGGGGCGAGGCACCGCTATGGGATGAATTGCGCCAGCATTTCTGGACGGATGTCGTGAATGATGCGGGCGCCTTCATGGCCGCCAAGCTGGAAGAGCGCCAGGAGCGGCACGATAGCTTCGGCGATAGTCGCTACATGCTTGAGCCCAATGTGAAAGAAGGCAAAGGCGGCCTGCGGGACTTGCATGCGCTATACTGGATCGCCAAGCATCACTATGCGGTTGGTGACGTTGAGGATTTGGTGAAGCTTGGCGTTTTGACCAAAGGTGAGCGGCGCCGGTTCCGCAAGGCAGCCGATTTTCTCTACACGACGCGCTGCCACTTGCACTACTGGGCTGGTCGCGCCGAAGAACGGTTGACGTTCGATGCGCAAGTCCAGATCGCAGAGCGCATGGGCTATGCCGACCGCCCCCATGTGCGCGGTGTTGAGCGCTTCATGAAGCACTATTATCTGACCGCGAAGACGGTTGGGGACCTCACCCGAATTATTTGCGCCGCATTGGAAGCGGAACAGCAGAAACCGGGCCGATTCTCATTCTCCCGATTGGTGGAATGGAAGCGCGAACTTGAAGGCTTTACCCTTTCCGGCGGCCGCTTGGAGCCAACGGAGGACAATGCGTTTCGTGAAAATCCATCTGAGATGTTGCGGATTTTTGCTGTCGCTGAAGAGCATGACCTGGATATTCACCCTGGGGCGCTTCGCCTAATCCGCCGGGACATCAAACGCATCGATACGATCCGGGATGATCCCGATGCCAACCGGCTTTTTTTGGAAATGCTGACGTCTGATAAAACTCCAGCGAAGGCGCTGGGCCGCTTGAATGAAGCCGCTGTGCTTGGCCGTTTCGTGCCAGATTTTGGCCGTGTCGTGGCGCAGATGCAATACGATATGTACCACACTTTCACCGTCGATGAGCATACAATCCGTGCGATTGGCATGCTGCGCCAGCTTGAATCCGGCAAGCTGAAAGATGTGGCACCCGTCGCGTCGTCCGTCGTTGGGCAAGCAGCGTCCCGGCGTGCTTTGTATGTGGCTTTGTTCTTCCACGACATCGCCAAGGGGCGCGGTGGCGATCATTCGATTTTGGGGGCGGAGGTCGCAGAAGAAGTCTGCCCACGACTAGGGCTGGATGAGAGCGACACAGAGACTGTCGCATGGCTGGTGCGCTATCACTTGGTGATGAGCCACGTCGCCTTTAAACGGGACTTAGCGGACCCGCAGACGGTCAAAGATTTCGTCGGCGTCGTGCAATCGTTGGAACGGCTTCGGCTGCTGTTGATCCTAACGGTTTGCGATATCCGCGCCGTTGGCCCCAATACGTGGACGGAATGGAAAGCCTCGCTTTTGCGGGAATTGTATTTCCGCGCCCAAGAAGAAATTGCAGGCGATGACAGTGATCGCAGCCTTGCTGGCCGGATCACCTATGCCAAGGAAGCGACTGCCGAAGTCATGACTGATTGGGCTGTTGATGCCCGTGATGCCGCTATCGCCAATGCGCCGCCAGGGTTCTGGCTTTCAGCACCGCCCGCTGAATTGGCAAAATGGCTCGGCGTATACGCGAAAGCGCTCGCGGCAGACCCAGCCCTCGTGATTGACATTGGCCCAGCAGCAGAAGGCGATGCAAGCGAAGTGGTGGTTGCAACGCTGGATCATCCAGGCGTGTTCGCGCGCATTGCAGGCGGATTGGCCGTAGCGGGGGCGGATATCGTACAGGCGCAGGCAACGACGTTCTCGGACGGCTATGTGCTCGACGTATTCACTGTTCCGGACGAACCTGGATTAGATGCATTCGCGACTGAAAGCCGGGCAGAACGAATTAGACAGGCCGTGTCCGGCGCGCTGATGGGCGAAATCACGCTATCAGAAGAACTGACGAAAGCGCCTGCGTGGCGCCGCCGGTCAGACGCATTCTCCGTCCCGCCACAGGTCGTGATTGATAATAAGGCCAGTGCCACGCATACCGTGATCGAGGTGGTGGGCCGCAACCGCACCGGCTTCCTCAACAAGATTGCATGGACCTTGAATCAGCAAGGCCTCCGCATCGCCCAATCCCGCATCGCCTCATACGGCGAACGCGCGGTGGATGTGTTTTATGTGAAGGATGTCTTCGGCCTGAAGATGGAACAGGCCGCCAAAATCGCCACCGTCCGTAAGGTCCTTCTACAAGCGCTGGATGAACTGGCAGAGCTTGGCGGCGATTAAAGCAGCATTTCCTGCCGCTTGATCTGCATCGCCAGGTATTTGGAGTAGATGCGGCACTGGGAGAGAGAGCCTGCGGTGTACCAAAGGCCCTGCTGGGGCGTTGGCGTCCACATGTTGTTCAGTTCCTGGGTGTCTGGGTTCAGGCCCCATACTTTGCCGACAGTGTCCGCAACACCATCACCGAAAAGCTGACGGGTCATGTAGTCCTGGCCTTTGTAGCCGGTGGCCAGAACGACGAGATCGGCAGCAATTTGAGCGCCGGAATGCATCTGAACGCCTTCGGTAGTGAAGGTCTCAATTTCCGCGTATTGGATGAGGTCTATTTCGCGGGCGGCGATCAGGTCTGATGCGCCGGCGTTGAAATAGTATCCACCACCGCGTTGGCGATACTTGATCGGCCAGCCGCTATCGTCTTCGCCATATTCCAACCGAAACCCGGCGGCTTCCAGGCCGGTCAGCAAGGGCGCGTCGATCTCTTTCACCTGTGCCGTGATGATCTGGTGGGCGCGTTTCACGACAGGCATCGGCATGCCGGAATTAAGCAGGTCACGCTCTGCCAGGGGAGGGCCGTCGCCCAGATAAACGGCGTCATAAAGTTGCGCCGAGGGATCAATATTGACGATCATCGTTGGGCTGCGCTGTACGACAGTCACGTTGGCTTTGTGAGCATGGAGGTGCTGGGCGATATCATGGGCGCTGGTGCCAGTACCGATAACAAGCGCATTCCGCCCGGCCCAATCTTGACCACCTTTGAACTGGCTGGAATGCTGCACGATGCCACTGAATTGATCCAACGTCGGGACCTCAGGAATATTCGGTGTGCCAGACACACTGGTCGCCATAATGATGTGACGGGGGTGGAGCGTGCGCTTACTGCCGTCAGCGAGTGTTAGCTGAGCTTGCCAGCAGGCACCGTCCGCATCCCATTCGGCGCCCACAAAATCCGTCTCGGTCCAGAAATTGATTTCCATGGCGTCCACATAGAATTCAATCCAATTGGCGAGCTTGTCTTTCGGTATATAGGCTGGAAATGTTGCCGGAAATGGCAGGTGTGGGAAGTGATTGATGGGGGTGCGGTTGTGCAGTTTCAGGCTGTGATAGCGTTTGCGCCAATTATCGCCGATCCGCTCCATACGGTCGACAACAAGCGTATCGATGCCGAGCCGTCCAAGCTCTGCCGCCGCTGTGCACCCAGCATGGCCACCACCGACGATCAGTACGGTCGGATTACGGCCATCGAACGCTTGGGCTGACTGGCGTTTATCTAGCCAATTTGGCGCATCCATTTCGCCGCCGATGTCGGGTGCATCGGTGATCGGTTGGGGTGCGGCACCTGTGAGCGCTTCAAGCGCTGTCATCAGCGTCCAGACTTTTCCGTTCACGTCCAGGCGAAACACGCTAACGCAGTCCCCGGCATCAGTCTGGAAGCGTGCAATTGCTTCGACACAGCGTTGGCCAGCCCGCTCAACCCATTGCGGTGGGGTTCTGGTGTCATCCAACCGGAAGTCGCGGAAACCTTCTTTGCTGGCAGCGGCAGCTAGGCTAGGTGCAATATCTGCTGCCCCGCTGAAGACCCGAAGGCTCCAGGTGAGGGCGACTAGGTCGCGCCAATAGCAATCTTCAGCGAACAAGCTGGACAGATCGCCGTCGCTCGTCACCGCGCTGCAAAATGCGTCCGCCCATGCTTCTGCCATTGCAGCTGGAGACTGTGTCTCCGCCGCTATATCCACGCTATCCATACCGCAATGGGTCCTATGCTTTCGTCATACCTTCCAGGATCGTCACGACTTCAAGGGGGTCCTGGCGCTTGGTGAAGTCCAAGTCCACATGGGCGTGTGCAACAACACCATCAGCACCAATGATATAGGTGCCGGTCACTGGCAGTTCGAAGTTCTCATTGCCTTGAGTGCCGGGTAGATTAATCCGCTCACTCCGATAGAAGTCATGCACGACCTCTGGCAATTGAAACACGAGGCCGAAGCTGTGGGCGACGGCGTTGTCCTGGTCGCTCAACACATCGAACTGGAGTTCATTCTTCTCCATGGTCGAAAGCGTGTTGTCAGGCGATTCAGGCGTGATCGCAACAAGCGAAGCTCCGAGGGATTTGATTTTGGGTAACTGCTTCTGAAGAGCATACAGCTCCAAATTACAGTAGGGTCACCAACCGCCGCGATAAAAGCTGACGATTAACGGACCGCTCGCAAGCTTATCCGTAGAGGATATTTGTTCGCCGACAGCATTCGACAATACGAAAGCTGGCATAACATCGCCTTCTTGCAGGCAGCTTTCGGCCAAACCTTCGCGGGCGAGCCGGGCGGTGTTCTCATCGATAATTGCCCAGAATTCGTCTGGCATTGCTGCACGGCTCTTGGCCGCTTGCACTGCTAGTTCTTCTGCTAAGGTCAATTGTGCCTCCCTGAAAGATTGAACGGGTTCAACATACGCGCTTCCGTTGTTGCGGTCAGCAGGTGTAGTTCATGCCGAGCCTGCCGCCATCTGCATAGATCGTTTCGCCGGTGATGTAACTGGCTTTATCGCTTGCGAGGAATGCCACCACATCGCCAATTTCGCGGGGATCGCCGACGCGGCCCATCGGCGTGCGGGACATCACCATTTTCATGGCGTTCGGGTCTGCGTTGACGCCAGCCATCATCGCTGTGTCGATGGAGCCTGGGCCAACAGCATTCACGCGGATGCCATGGGGGGCCAGTGCCAGTGCGGCTGATTTCGTCAATTGCATCACGCCGCCTTTGGAGGCGCAATAAGCGGCAATGGCAGGGATCGCTACCTGGGCATTGATGGATGACATATTCACCACGGCACCCTTCATCCCCTTGGCGACCATGGCCTTTGCGGCGCGTTGAGTGGCGACGAACGTGCCGACCAGGTTGACACCGATCACATCTGTGAATTGCTCAAGCGGTAGCTCCAGAAAGTCCCCCGGTGCGGCAATGCCAGCGTTGTTGACCAGGATTGAAACCGTGCCAACCTCTGCTTCAATCTTATCGAACAGCGCCAGCACGGCCTTTGAGTCCGCCATGTCACAAGCATAGCCTTTGCCGCCAAGCTTCGCCGCCGCCGCCTCCGCGCCTTCACCATTGACGTCCGCGATGACGATCTGCGCGCCGTCCGCGGCTAGTGCTTCCGCACAGGCAAAGCCAATGCCCTGCGCGCCGCCGGTGATAAGCGCGATGTTTTTGCTGCTCATGAGTGATGCTCCATGTCCGGTATGAAATTATGCTTGCCGTATTAGTAAACAAACTCAGCGCTGCCGTCTCTGGATTTGGTAAGGCGATGCGTTGAACGGCTAATGTTTTGCACATACGCTCAAGCGCGAAAACTTGGATGTATCGAACGCCCGCAAAGGACGATCCTATGAAACTTGGATTATTGCTGCCCAATCAGGGCGTCGTATTTGGCGCAACGACAGTGCCTGAACTGCTTGAGCTTGCGGAGCATGCTGAAAGTTCTGGCGTATTTGAAAGCCTTTGGGTTGGCGATAATTTGCTGGCCAAACCCCGGCTTGAATCGGTGACGCTGCTTTCAGCACTTGCCGTGCGGACCAAAAATATGCGGCTTGGAACAGCCTGCATGGCGAGTTTCCCGTTGCGGGACCCAATTGTGCTTGCAGCGCAGTGGGGCGCGCTGGATTGCTTGTCTGATGGGCGAGCGGTGTTGACGGCTTGTATCGGTGGCGGCCCTGCCAAAGGCAATATCGCAGGCGCTTTTGATTCCGAATATGACGCCATGAAGATAGATCCCCGCGATCGGATCGGTCGATTGGAGGAAGGCATTCAAGTTCTTCGTGTGCTTTGGCAGAACGACCCTGCCACATTCCATGGGAAGTTCTTCAGTTTTGACGGCATTGCTGTGCGCCCGCCGCCGGTGCAAAAGCCTTGCCCGCCGATTTGGATCGCGAATAATCCTTGGGTCTTCGGCGATACGAAATCCGGCATGATCAACCGGCAGGTCGATAGGGTCGCGCGTTTGGCGGATGGCTGGATGACAGTCGGTGCCACGCCAGAGCAATTTGACGGCGCATGGCGACAGATCCAGGACGCTGCTGCGGGCCACGGCCGTGACGTTCAGGCCATGGAGAACTCCATCTATTTCAATCTCAACCTGAATGACGACAAGACGGCCGCCTATACTGAAAGCAAGAAATTCCTGGACGAATATTACAGTTCCGATTGGCCGGAATGGAAAGTGAATGTGTGGACCGCCTGCGGATCCCCTGAATATTGCGCCGAACGCATTCGGGAATATCAGGCTGTCAACGCTCAGACCATGATTATTCGCTTCGCATCCTATGACCAGAAACCGCAGCTAGAACGGTTCTTGAAGGAAGTAGCGCCGCTGATTTGAGTGGAGCATCTGAGGCCAGCAACCGCGCCTCAGAGTGATTTGTAAACTCGGTAGGCCTTAAACGCGGCCTCTAGCATCTGTGCTTTGATGCCCGCGGTTTGTAATGGCTTCACAGGCGTAATTGGCAGTGGCAATTCATCCACTGATCCGCCAGCCAAGTGATCCGCCATCGCTTTGCCCAGGGCCGTGCCTGTGGTGATTCCGCGCCCATTATAGCCGATAGAGGCATAGAGGCCCGGTGCAGGGTTATGGATGCGGGGCAGGTGGTCTGGCGTCATGGCGATTTGGCCGTGCCAGGCTTTTTCCCACTGCACATCGCCCAGTTCTGGGAACATGCGGCGGAGCGTTTTGGCAGCCCAGTACTTTGTCAGCCCTTTGTCGCCGCCTATCACCTTACCCATGGACCCAAGAATGATCCGCCCGAACGCATCCCGGCGGCAGGAGAACATAACCTGGTTGGTATCCCAAAGGCCTTGCCCTTCAGGTAGGACATGCTTGGCCAAATCGCCCAATGGCTCCGTCGCGATTTGGAAATAGTGGATCTTGGTGAAGCTCTGCATCAATCCTGGCCAGAGCGTATCCGTATAAGCATTGGTTGCCAGCAGCACACGGTCAGCCCGGACTTGGCCAGCATTGGTGTGCACTGTCCATCTGCCGCAATCTGGCTTCAGCTCATTGACTGTGACGCCAGTGTGCAAGGCTGCCCCCGCCGCTGTCGCGATGCGGGAAAGGCCGCGGGCGTAGCCCATCGGATTGATGGTGCCAGCGCGCTCATCCAGTAGGCCGCCATAGAATGCATGGCTGCCGGTACGTTCTGGCATCTCATCTTTGGTTAGCAGTTTGGCCGGCGCGCCTAGGCGCTGCCATTCTTCGAACCGCCGCGCGAGGTCTTTGAATCCTGCAGGCGAATGGGCGGCGTGGATGGTGCCGGACCGTGTCGCCTCGCAGCGGATTTGGTGCTGCTCAATCAGGTTGAACACATAGGCAGGTGCGTTGCTCATCATATTGATAAAGCGCTTGCCATAAGCTTCACCCAGCGTGGCGCGGACATCCTGTGGCGGCAACCAAACGCCTGGATTAACCAGCCCGACATTGCGCCCAGACCCGCCATAGCCAATCTGCTGGGCTTCCAACACATGGCAATCCACGCCCTGTTCCGCCAGGTGCAGCGCTGCCGAAAGTCCCGTGAACCCGCCGCCGACAATGGCAACATCGGTGCTCATTGGCTGGGGGAAGGCGGTCGACGCTGCGTTTTCAACGGCAGAGCCGTCCCAGAGCGAGATTGTGTCTGACGCCATCGTGTCAGCCTTTATGGGCTTGAATAAGGGCCTGGAGGCGCTGCTTCTGCTTGCCGTCAGAACCAATGTTCTCTGGGCTCAGCCAAGCCTCATAGGCCGCTTGCAGTGCTGGCCATTCATCATCGATAATCGAAAACCAGGCGGTATCCCGGTTGCGGCCTTTATAGACAACCGCTTGCCGGAACAGGCCTTCATAACTGAAGCCCAAACGCGCTGCGGCGGCGCGGGATGGCGCATTCAGACTGTCGCATTTCCATTCGTAACGCCGGTAGCCAAGCTCTTTGAATACACGGCGCATCAGTAGGAACATGGCTTCTGTAGCAGCAGGACGCTGCTTTAGATGTTTGGAATAGTGGATGTTGCCAACTTCGATTGCGCCATTGGCTTTATCAATCCGCATCAGTGCTGCGACGCCGACAGGCTTATCCGTCGCTTTGTCTATGATGGTATGAAATAGGGGGTCTTCGCCCTGCCATCCAGCGGCCATGATTTTGCGGAGGCCTGCCACATTATCGGTCGGTTCATAACCAAGATAAGTCCAGTTCGCACCGGATCTGTTCAAGGCGAAGGCCTCGAACAGATCATCGGCGTGGGCGTCTATGTCGAACGGTTCAATACGACAGAAGCGGCCATCAATTGACGTTTTGGGAGGGTGCGCGCGCGCGGACCAGTCTGGCTGAGGCTGGCCAATAGGTTGACCGTTTGAATTGGTTTGTTCGCTCAATGGCTTGCTCCAGGCCGCGCTAAGTCGCCCGCAGTTTGGCGAAGCGGGAGCAGAGGCGCAATGGATCAAACGGCGAGGGCGTGGATCAAGCCGCGAGGGTGGCGCTTTCGATCGTTTCAGCCGGGATCATGACTTCGCCCCGCATGATCAGCCGTGCCGTGCGAATAACGCCAGCTTTGATAACATTCAAGTCAGCACCCGCGCCCGTGGTCGCCAGTTTGATCGCGATCTGGCCGGATGGGTGTTCAAGGCGGACAGTGCGGATGTTGGCGTCAACGGGCGGTGTCATCAAGCTGTGGGCGATTGTGCCATCAATCGTAGACGCTGCGGCGACACAGAGTGCGCCAGTCACGGCATGGGCTGCATGGGCACGCCAAGGGGTCAGATAGATCGAGCGGATGTCACCACCATTTACTGGTGCGGCTAGTAGGCCAACCTTCGGGATGACTTTGCCAGAGACATCGCCTAGCCCCATGCGGCGGCCTGCTTCAAGGCGGATGGCCTCAACGCGGGTGAAGAGCGCCTCATTTGCGTTAATGTCCTCACGGCTCTCGGCTCCGTTCAGGCCCAAGTCTGTCGCGCGGATCAGCACCATTGGCGTAGCTGCGTCCACCAGAGAGACCTCGATACCTTGGATGTCCTCACTGACTTTGCCGGTCGGTAGCAGCGCGCCTGTCTTGGAGCCATTGATGCCGGTGAAATTCAGCTGTACTGGTGCTGCAGCACCTGGAACACCGTCCACGACTGCGTCGCCTGCATAGGTCACGCGCCCGTCTGGGGTCTGCACAATAGCCTCAATCCGGCTGCCGGTGTTCACATCGTGGATGATGATTGTCGTCTCGCTGTCTTCGGCTTGAACTAGGCCGGTTTCGATAGCGTATGGTCCAACGCCTGCCAGCATGTTGCCGCAAGATGGGCCGGTATCAACGGCACCTGCGCCAATGGCGACCTGGGCAAAGGTGTAATCCACATCCACGCCGGGCCGGTTGGATTTGGCGACGATGGCGACTTTGCTGGTTAGGCTGTCTGCGCCGCCAAGGCCGTCAATCTGCCGGTCGTCTGGGGAGCCCATGGCGGCTAACAAGGCCAAGTCGCGCGCGGGAACACTGGAAGGTAGGTCTTTAGCGTTGAAATACGGGCCTTTGGAGGTGCCGCCGCGCATCATCAGGCAGGGAATGGCGATCTGGGTCATGGCAGGCGTTCCTCAAGAGCATTTGTTCCATACGAATATGCGCGGAAGGTATTGATAAGAGAAACGCAAAGACTGTATTGATTATCCCATTATGCGCATCAATTTTGATTTTGGCGATTTAGAAGCCTTTCTGGCCGTCGCGGAACACGGCTCGTTCCGCGCTGCAGCAGAGACTTTGGCGATCTCCCAGTCCGCCCTCAGCCGCCGTATCCAGAAATTGGAGGAGGCGCTGGGTGCTACGTTGTTGGAGCGAACAACCCGCAGCGTAAAGCTCACTCTTGCCGCACGTAGTTTCCGCGATCGGGCTGAAGTCATGCTGGAGGAAGCGCAGGAGGCGTTGCAGGCAATTGGCGATGACACGGCGCGCTTTGCCTTCCAGCGCAATCAGATCGTCACCGTCGCTGCTGTGCCAACTGCGACCCGCAGCCTGCTGCCGCGCGCAATCCAAGCGTTTCGCGATCAAGGGTTTGATGGCCGCATCCGCATCAATGATCTATCAGCGAACGATGTGCTGGAAGCTGTCGCTTCAGGTGACGCTGACTTCGGCGTCAATTTCATTGGCGGCCAGGAACCAGGCCTCGATTTTCGCGTGCTGGCAGATGACCCGTTTGTGTTGGCAGTGCCGCGCGGTGGCGAATTAGATGAGGACGGGCCAGTAGAATGGGCAGATGTCGATCCGTCTGGGTTCATCGCCGTGTGGAAGGGCAGTGGCAACCGCATGCTAATCGACAGCGCATTGGCCCATGCCCGGGAAAACGTCCCGTGGGCTTACGAGGTTCGGCATCTATCGACAGCACTTGGTTTGGTTGAAGCGGGGCTTGGCGTCACTGCTGTGCCCGCATCTGCCATGCCGGGGCCAGGACATCCGCTGCTGCGCGCCCGTCCGCTCATCAACCCTGTGGTGACGCGTACTGTCGGCGCAGTGCGTCGCGCGGGTGCCAGGCTTTCACCGGCGGCGGAGGCTTTCTATGGAATCGTTATCGCAAACGCGTCAGAGAGCTAGTTTGTAGCCCACATGACTGGCCGAGAAACCAAGCATCTCGTAGAACCGCTGGGCATCTGGTCTCGAGTTATCGGACGTGAGCTGCACAAGCTCGCAGCCCCGCCGCTTACATTCCGCAATCGCCCACTCGAACATCTCCCGCCCGAGCCCTGACCCGCGCCGGCTTTCATGCACGTGTACGGCTTCTATCTGCGCCCGCCAAACGCCGAGCCTGGCGATGCCAGCAATGAACGTGATCTGCATCGTGCCGACGATTATGCCTGCATCCTCCGCTACGAGCAGCAACTGGTTTGGGTCGGCGTTAACAGCATCGAACCCAGCGACATAACGCTGATCCAACGGCAGAACGGAATTTTCCCGCCCTTGCCCCAAATGATCATTCGCATACATCGCGACAATCGCTTCCAGGTCATCCCGGACGGCAGGGCGGAAGTTGATTGTGGTCATTCGCTGTCCTCAGCCTTCAGCTGGTTTTCCCAATCTCGGCCGGCCATAAATATTCGGAGTATCTGAACTGTCTTTGGTTCAACGACAAATACGACTGTAAACCGTCCTAATACGCCAGTTTTGCGAACTCGCGGGCCTATATCGGGCAGTAATGTGCCGCGATTTGAGCTGATCGCTAACCGCTCGCATGTTGATTGAACGCGTTCCACATAGCGGTTTGCCGCAGCATTGCCCGAGTGGCTGGCAAACCAGTCGTATACGCTCTTTAGGTCACCTACTACATTTGTACTGTAGATTACGGCGCGGTTTCTCACGAGCCGCGATGAGACCGTTCGCGATGATATGCAGCAAGCTGATCACGAACTTCCGCCGCAGATATGCCTGTGGAAGGGTCAGCGCGCAGTGATTTATATGTGCGTCGTACGGCGTCATATTGTGCAGGCGTCAAGTCGTCGGCTGTATCTTCATTGCGCAATGCCTTAATCGCCGTCGCCGCCAAATCGCTGACAGTATCGTAAGCGCCGTCTGCTAACAACGCATCCACGAAAGCAGCGTCATCTTCAGGCAGGTCAATTGTGACATTGTAAGCTTTGCTCATGGGCATCTCCAAAGGCCACTATAGCACAAAAGCCGCTTCCGCTTATTGCGCTGTTAGTCCGCCGTCTACAACAAGGCCGGCACCGGTCATAAAACCGGCGTCGTCGCTGGCAAGGAAGCAGATGCCGTTGGCGATATCAGTTGGTACGCCAAGCCGCCCAATAGGGTGCGTTGAAACCGCGGTCGCGCGGGCGGCGTCTATGTCGTTGCTGCGGGTTTTGGCAGCACGGGCAACAAAGGTTTGTTCGCCCATATCGGTTTCAATCACGCCCGGATGGATGGAATTTACGCGGATGCGATAGCCTTTGCGCGCAAAGTTCAGCGCTGAGGATTTGGTGAAGGTCGTAACGCCGCCCTTGGTCATAGAATAGAGCGGGTCTAGCTGCGAGCCGACCAGCCCTGCGATGGAGGAGGTGTTCACGATGACGCTGCCATGGTCGGAGGTCTCGCCAGATTTGCTCAAAGCCGGGATCGCCATTTTGGTGCCGAGGAAGACGCCCGTCAGGTTGATCGACATGAGCCGGTGCCAATCATCCAGGCTGGCGTCCTCAATATCCTGGCCCAGGAACATGCCTGCGTTATTCACCAGGATATCCAATTTTCCATAAGTGTCCGTCGCGGTTTGGATCGCGTTTGTCCATCCGTCTTCCGTCGTGACATCAAGGGGTGCGAACAAAGCCTCATGGCCGCCAGCCTTAATTTCTGCGACGGTTTCCTCGCCGCGATCGGCTAAAATATCGCCGATCACGACTTTGGCCCCAGCTTCCGCCATCATCATCGCTGCGGACGCGCCAATGCCGCGCGCTGCTCCTGAAATTAATGCAACTTTGCCATCCAAGCGGTTCATTTCAATCGTCCTTCAACGTGTTTTTGGAATTTCCTGCCCGGCCATTTTGCCAAGTGTCTTCATCAATGTGGTGATGTCGGTATCAAGCCCGTTTTCCGTGAACGACTGTTTGTACAGTGTGCGGATGTTCATGCCGAGCCACATCGAGGTCTCGAAGCTCTCTGCCTCCTGGCGCCAAAGGTCCAGGTCTTTTTCGATGATGTAATTTGCACCGCCAAAGTCGAGCGCGCCATTCAGGACATGATCCGGGATCAGCCAGTCTGTTGCTGAGTTCTTGCCGCTGGAGGCGTTGATGACCTCAATCATCTGCTCTGGGTCCAGCCCGGCTTTGGCGCCCAGCGTCATCGCCTCAAGCGCCACTGCCAGATTGCCGAAGAAGATGATGTTGTTGACGAGCTTCATAACCTGCGCGTGGCCCGGTGTATCGCCGAGAAATACGACCTTGGCGGCGATAGCCTCAAAAGTCGCTTCCAGGCCGTCGAAGGTGTCTTGGTTGCCGGAACACATAATGCCCAGCGTGCCCGCTTCCGCACCCGGCGGCCCGCCGGAGATTGGCGCATCGAGATAGGCTTTGCCAGCGGCTTGCATTTTCTCTGCAACGTCGCGTGAGAACGCGCTGCCGGTTGTTCCCATATTGACGAACGCTTTCGCCCGCCCGCCTGCAATCACACCTTCTGCGCCAAGCGCGACCGCATCTGCGGCGGCAAGGTTGGGCAGACAGGCCAAGACGATGTCAGCTTCATCAGCGACCGCCTTGGCTGAGGGGGCAACCTCCGCACCCCTTTGGGCCAAGATAGCTGTCCGTGTTGGGTCCGTATCAGCTACGACGAGATCAATGCCAGCGTTCGCAATATTGACAGCCATAGGCCGTCCCATAGCGCCTAAGCCGATATAGCCGATCTTCAATTGTTTGCTCCTTGCAAAGCCGTCACCGCGTTTTCGGGATTTCAATGCCCGCCATGTTTTCCAGTGTTTTGGCCAATACGGTCATATCTTTGTCACGCCCAAACTCATTCATGGCTTGCAGGAAGAGCGTGCGGATGTTTGTGCCCAGCCACATCGGCGCTTCATAGGCCTCAGCTTCACGCCGCCAAAGCTCAAGATCCTTTTCAATGATGTACATGGCGCCGCCATAGTCGAAGTTACGGGTCAGCACGTGATTGGGGATTTTGCGTTCAGTGGCGCTGTTCTTGCCGCTGGAAGCATTGATAACTTCGATCATCTGTTCCGGGTCCAGCCCGGCTTTAGCGCCCAAGGTCATCGCTTCTAACGCGACAGACAAATTGCCGAATGAGATGATATTGTTGACGAGCTTCATCGTCTGCGCAGACCCGGCGCG
This sequence comes from Alphaproteobacteria bacterium, assembly GCA_040263875.1. Lineage (GTDB taxonomy): Bacteria > Pseudomonadota > Alphaproteobacteria > Bin95 > Bin95 > VMCJ01. Next base: position 33,893 of record JBDQJI010000011.1, on the reverse strand, counting down.
CTCATCAATATATACGACTTTAGCGGCGATATCATTCAGCGCCGCCTGAAGCGCGTCGAAGGTCTTGCGATCGCCTGAACACATAATGCCAAGCGTTGCGGCCTCCGCCCCCGGTGGGCCGCCAGAAATTGGCGCATCGAGGAATGCTTTGCCTTCAGCCGCCAGTTTTTCAGCCATATCGCGGGAATAGGCGCTGCCGGTCGTGCCCATATTGACGAAGCCGCTGGCCCGCGTCCCTTTGATCATGCCATCCGCGCCCGTGCATACAGCCTCCGCCGCCGCCAGATTAGGCAGGCAGGCTAGGACGATATCGGCTTGATCTGCCGTCTCCCGTGCAGACTTCGCGACCTGGGCACCGCGCTGGGCCAGGATGCTGGTAGCCGTGTCATCCGGATCGCAAACAACCAGATCATGCCCCGCTTTCGCAAGATTGATCGCCATTGGCCGCCCCATGGCGCCAAGTCCGACATAACCGATACGCATGTGCTTATTCCCTTAAACCGGCTTATCGCCTTTAACGACAACCCTATGCACCGCGCGTTTTTCCTTAGCGGCGTCGTAAGGCGTCACGCAGTGCATCGTGGAGCGATTGTCCCACATCATCACATCGTCGACCTGCCATTTGTGTGTGTAGATATATTTCGGCTGGGTAGCGTGGACCTCCAAGTCCTTTAGCAACTGCACGCCTTCGTCATAGTCCATACCCACAACATGGCTGGTATGGCTGCCCACATAAATGCATTTCCGCCCCGTCACTGGATGCGTGCGGGCGATGGGGTGCTGAACAGGTGGGGCGGCGGCGATTTCTTCTGCAGTCGCTGGCCGTTCGCCAACTTTCTCGCGGGAACGCTTCCAGGAATGCTCAGCCTTAAGGCCGTCAATCTTCTGCTTGGTCGCAGCATCCAGATCGTCATAGGCGGCGTGGGTGTTGGTGAACAGCGTATCGCCGCCTTCGCTGGCGATTGCGGGGGAGCGCAGGACTGTCGTGAGTGACGGGATGGCTACATAGGATTTGTCCGTGTGCCAAACATAGGTGCCAAGTTCCGGGTGGACGCCAGTGGTTTTGCCATCGTCCTTAACATTGGAGAACACCTGCACTTTGTTGTGCTTTTTGTGGTGGGTGGATTTATTGACGTGGCCTTCCAGTTCACCGAAGCGGCGGGCGAAGGCAAGGTGTTCTTCGTCGGTCAGGGGTTGGCTGCGGAAGACCAGAACGTGATGCTTCAAAAATGCATCCTCGACCACGGCGAACTGCGCATCGCTGAGCGGCTTCGACAAATTAATGTTCGAAACCTCAGCCCCAAGGGCGGCATCGAATGGGGTGACGGTGGGCATGACGTCCGCCATGGCTGTCGCTGAATCGGGCATCGGGCGGTCCTCCATTTATTCAGTTTCCAGGATTGTCACCCCGAAAGGCGGGTCTTGCCAAGCCCAGGACAGTGCCAGCGCTTGGCGAGACCTGTGGTTCAGCATAGATATATGGCCAGTATTCACGGGGTTTACCGGTTGGGGAAGCTATGCGTGCGTTTGGATTGATAGCACTTGCCGCCATTTGCATGAGCGGTGCCGCGCTCGCAGATATGCCGCCGCTATTTGACCCATCGGAAGCCCGACCAGGTGGCGCGGCAACGGTTGATATTCCAACCGATGACGCTTCAGCTGCGTTCGCTAGGCCTGTCGCGAATTTGCCGGATACAGAGCGCGCCCGATTTAATGACGGCGCACGGCTTTTCTACACCCGCTGGATTGCTGGCCCTGCGCCCGCACCTGCATTGACCGGCATCGGCCCGCTGTACAACGCGCTGTCCTGTGAGCAATGTCACCGCAATGACGGCCGTGGTCGCCCGCCCGGCGTGCGCCATGAGGGCGACGAGTCTGGAGATGGTTTTGGTGCAGTTGCGCGATTGATCCCGCCTGACCCCATTTATGGTTCGCAAGTGCAGGATCGGGCGATTGGTGGCGTGAAGCCTGAAGGTGCGTATGTCGGGCTTATGGTTGATGCAGCACAGCCCAGCCAGCCGCGACATTGGTTGTTTGCAGGCTTTGCTGATGGGCCGCTGACGTCGCGCATCGCAGGCGTTGTAGCATCTTCTGTCAGCGGCTTGGGACTGTTGGAGGCTATGCCGGACGCACGGCTGGACGCATTGGCCGACCCTGAAGATCGCGATGGCAACGGAATATCCGGCAAGCGCGGTGATGGGCGGTTTGGCTGGCGCGCGCGGTTTAAAACGGTGTTAGAGCAGACTGCACAGGCGTTTGCGCTCGATATGGGGCTATCCAACCGATACTATCCAACGGCTGCTGGGGATTGCACCGCCAAACAGTCTGCATGCCAGGCTCGATCAAATAAAGGTATAGAGGTCAGCGATAGCGTTCTGGAAAGCGTGGCTGATTATGTCGTCAATCTAGGCCCACCGGCACGCAATGCGGCTGATACGCCGGATGTGCTGGAGGGGAGGGCGCTATTCTATGAAACCGGTTGCGCCCAATGTCACACGCCCAGCCACCAGACTGGGCCACACCGCTTTTCCTGGCTCACAGACAAAGTGATCTGGCCATATACGGATTTGCTCTTGCATGACATGGGCCCGGGCCTCGGCGATGCGGGTGGCCAAGAATGGCGCACCCCGCCGCTTTGGGGGCTAGGGCGACACGGTGATGTCAACGGCAATGCCTATTACCTGCATGACGGACGAGCGAAATCCTTGGCGGAAGCAATCCGCTGGCATGGGGGAGAGGGGGCGTTGTCGCGGGCGCGCTTCGGCGCATTGGGCACGCAGGATCGCGCGCTGCTGATTGCTTTCCTAAACAGCCTTTAGGCTGAAGTTATCAAGCTGCCGCTGCATTCGGTGCACCAGCCGCGTCCTCTTTCATCATGGCCGCAGCTTTTTCTGCGATCATGATGATGGGGGCGTTGGTGTTGCCGGAGACGAGTTGCGGCATGATGGAGCCATCTACGACGCGCAAGCCTGAGACGCCTCGGACTTGCAGGCGCGGGTTTACAACAGCCATGGCATCCCCATCCGGCCCCATTTTACAGGCGCCGACGGGATGGTAGACGGTGGCGCCGGTGCGGAGGGCGAAGTCCAGGATTTCGTCATCATTCTGGATGTTCTCACCCGGCGTTATTTCGTGCTTCACATAGGGTGCCAGCGCGGGCTGGGTGACAAGATCGCGGGCGATTTTGACGCCGTTTATCATCGCCTGCTGGTCTTCATATTCTTTGAGGAAATTGCAGACGATCCGAGGCGGAGCCATCGGGTCTGCTGATCCAATATGGACGAACCCGCGTGACTGCGGGCGCAGTTGGCAGGGCGCACATGTCATGCCCGGTTCTTTTTCCAGCGACCGCGTTTTGATGTCCGTGATGCTGGCATGGGCGATGTGATATTGCACATCCGGCGTCTCAAGCTCTGGCCGTGTTTTGATGAAACCATGCAGCACGCCAGCCGGGAATGTTAGCAAACCTTTGCGCTGGAAGGCGTATTTCAGCACTTCACCGACAAGTCGGATACCGCGTGAATCATTGTTGACGGAGACATTCTTAGTCAGCCGCCACATGGGCCGACAGAGATAGTGGTCGTGATGGTTTTCACCAACACCCGGCGCTTCGTGCACCATTTCGATGCCGTGGCTGGTCAGCAGTTCGGACTGGCCAATGCCGGAAAGCTCCAGGATTTGCGGGGATTGGATTGCACCTGCCGATAACGCCACTTCCCGGCCTGCGCGGAAGGTGCGCATCTGGCCGTTCTGCTTTACCTCAACGCCGACGCAGCGCTTGCCTTCAAAAATGAGCCGCGTGGTGTGGGCACCTGTTTCAAGCGTCAGGTTCGGGCGCTTCAGTGCTGGCTCCAGATATGCCTTGGCGGTGGACCAGCGACGGCCATTTTTCTGTGTCACCTGATAGTAGCCGAAGCCTTCTTGGGTGGCACCGTTGTAATCGTCATTTCTCGGATATCCAGCCTGCTCGCCAGCGTCGATCCATGCGTCCAGAACTTCTGCCTTGCTTGGCATATCTTGCACGTTCAAGGGGCCGCCAGCACCGCGAAATTCATCGCCGCCACGTTCAAAATTCTCGGCGCGTTTGAAGTGGGGCAGGCATTGCTCAAACGACCATCCAGTGCAGCCCATCTGCGCCCAGTGGTCATAATCCTGGTGTTGGCCGCGCACATAGAGCAGGCCGTTGATGGAGGACGAACCACCTAGCACTTTGCCGCGCGGAATTGGAATTTTGCGGTTATGGGTGCGTTCTTCAGGCTCTGAATCAAAGCGCCAGTTTAGGCCAGGCATATCGAGCGTTTTGGCGTAGCCGACGGGGATGTGGATCCAGATGTTTTTGTCTTTGCCGCCGGCCTCGAGCAGCAGAACTTCGTTTTTGGGGTCTTCGCTTAGGCGGTTGGCGAGCGTGCATCCGGCAGAACCTGCGCCGACGACGATGTAATCAAAAACTTTATCCGCCATAGAATCTGTCCCTCATCTGAATTTGGACCGCATTCTTTCTGGATAAGCCGTGGAGTGCAATCAGCGTCGGTTCTTTTCCATGGGATCACTTCGATCAACGGCAACGGCGAGCGCCAATCCAAGGCCGAGCTGCAGTGTCAACATTGCCGTGCCGCCATAGCTGATGAAGGGCAGGGGTACGCCAACGACAGGTGCCAAACCCATCACCATGGAAACGTTGATCGCCACATACAAAAACAATGTCGTGCCAACACCAAGCGCTAGCAATCTGCCAAACCGGGATTCTGAGAGGAAAGCGATCCGGTAAATGCGCGCGATCAGGAGGGCGAAGAGCGCCAGCACGAATAGACCTCCAGCGAGCCCCAATTCCTCCCCTAACATCGTGAACACAAAGTCTGTGTGTTTTTCGGGCAAAAAGGAGAGATGTGATTGCGTACCTTGCAGCCATCCCTTGCCGAATGTACCGCCTGAGCCGAGCGCGATCATTGATTGGATGATGTGATATCCGGCACCAAACGGATCGCGCTCTGGCTCCATGAAAGTCAGTACACGCGCGCGTTGGTAGTCGTGCAGGAAGGACCAGGCGATGGGGGCTGCACCGGCCGCCAAGGCCGCCGCGATCCCAAACTTCCACCACGCAACACCTGCCAGAAACAGTATGGCGACACCGCCTGCACAAAGCAGCACGGCTGTGCCGAGGTCTGGCTGTTTCAAAACGAGCATTGCGGGTGCTGCAATCAGCAAAAGCGCTGGCCCCAGCACATGCAGCCGGTCCGCCCCGTCCGGCCCCGCTTCATGCAGCAATCGTGCGAGTGCCAGCACCAGCGCGATCTTCATGAGTTCAGAGGGCTGAAGGCGCATCACGCCAAGGTCGATCCACCGGGTCGCACCAGAGCCTGAGCCCGCGACCTCAACAACAACCAGCAGCAGGAAACACGCGCCATAGCCCAGATATGCCAGCGAATACCAACGGCGTAGACCGCCGAAGGCCAGCACCAGCATGATGACCAGCCCAACCGCATAACGCACCCCATGGCGTCCGGCCCATGGCGTGGCGCTTCCGCCGCCCGCTGAATACAGCATTGCAGCACCGATGCCCGCGATGGCCGAAACGGTCAGAACTAAAAGCCAATCAACCCGTGCGATGCGGGTCGCCATGTCTACCGGGCGCATTGGTGGGAGGGGCGTTGGTCGTGCAGCGGCGATTGATCCGCGCCAGCGTTGCATCAACCGCGCTCCCGCTTGATTGCTGCCTCGATGGCGCTTTGCCCCGCCCCGCCATGCCATTCGGCAGATCCACGGGTTTGTGCTTCCAGCAGCACATCACGCCCGATTGGAGCCGCATTCTTAGACCCACTACCGCCGTGCTCGATCACAACGGAAACGGCATAGCGCGGCGCATTCAAGGGCGCATAACCCACAAACAGTGAATGATCGCGCTCCTTGCGTGGAAGGTCTTCATTCTTGCGAACCCCCTTACGGCGTTCCTCGCGTGTAATACGGCGAACCTGAGATGTGCCCGTTTTGCCGCCCATGCGGAGCGCACGACTGGGAATTTGCGCCTCACGTGCGGTGCCGAGGCTATCTGTCATCACACCGCGCATACCGCGCGCGACAGCCGCTAAGTGTGAGGAGGGAAACCCTAGACCTGGCGGCGTCGGCGGGTCCGCTTCACCGCGCACCATGCGCGGCGTCACTGCGCGCCCACCATTTACCATCCGCGCGGTCATCACGGCGAGCTGCATCGGTGTTGTCAGCACGAAGCCTTGGCCGATCCCCGCAATCAAAGTCTCGCCGATTTGCCATGGATCTTTGAACCGGGTTTTCTTCCATGGCTTATCGGGGATCAGGCCGCTTGATTCTGCAGGAAGATCAATACCCGTCGGCACGCCAAGGCCGAAGCGCCGTGCGGTTTCGGCCAAGCGGTTGATGCCGATTTTCCGGGCAATCTCATAGAAATATACATCGCAGGACTGCGCGATGGCGTCATGCATCGCTACCCAGCCGTGGCCACCGCGCCGCCAGCAATGGAACCGGCCTTTGCCGACTTTGTGCACACCCGAACAGAAAAACGCCTTCTTAGAGCTGACAATGCCATGCTCCAACGCGGAGAGCGCCACGACCATTTTGAACGTTGATCCAGGCGCATATTGGCCAGATACGGCCTTGTTGTTCATCGGTGCTAAAGGATCGGTCGAAAGTGCGCGCCATTCGTCATCAGTGATGCCGTGGCTAAACAGGTTCGGGTCATATGTGGGATTTGACGCCATCGCCAGCACGTCACCGTTATGGATGTTCAGCACAACGACCGCGCCCGTTTGCTCCCCCATGCGGTTCTGGCAAAAGCGCTGTAGTTCAGCATCTACAGTGGAGGTCAGCACAGCACCGACAGCGCCGGGGTCTCGCTCTAGCTCGCGGACCACACGGCCAATTGCGTTGACCTCAACCTTCGCCTCTGCCGCGCGCCCGCGGAGCGCCAGATCGTGTGATCGCTCGACACCGCCTTTGCCAATACGAAGGTCCGGAAGGCCCAAGATCGGATCACCTGTCAGGTCTTCTTTCGCCACAGGCCCAACATAGCCCACCACATGGGCGGAGGATTCCGCTTCTGGGTATACGCGGCGGCTGGTCTCAACCACATCGACGCCCGGCAGTTCGGGCGTGTGGGCGGCCACGCGGGCGATGGCGTCCCAATCCAGCTGATCATGGGTCGCGATTGGGATGAATTTCGCGTTGCGCTTGGCTTGCCGCAGGATACGTTCGCGCTCCTCTAGCGAGATGGGCACGATGGCATGCAGGCGGTCCAGTGCTGCATTCAGGTCTCGCGCGGCTTCGGGCGTTATCAGCACCCGGTAGCTGCGTTTGTTTTCCGCTAAAGGGCGCCCAAACCTATCGAAGATGACGCCACGACGGGGTGCGAAATATTTGACGTTAATGCGGTTATCTTCCGCCAGTGTCTCATACTTGTCGCCGTGGATTATCTGGAGCTGATACATGCGTGCGCTCAGCCCAGCGAAGAGCAAGCCTTTGCCTGCCGCCAGCAAAAATGCGCGGCGGCCAAAGCGGCGGCGATCTTCCTGCGGCGAACTCATGCCAATTTCCTGTTCAGGTCATTGTTCATGCCCTGCGGTTCCTAAGGCCTGCAGCAGAGCGCGCAATTCTAAGCAAAATAGCGACTGGCGGATAGAGCGCAGCCGTCAACGCGACCTGCGCCAAGCTGGGGCCAAGTGGTTGCACGTGGATGAAGTACAACGAGGCCACAAGCCAGGAACCAGCGCCGAGGGCTAATGCCGTCGCGACCAACCCGATCCAGGCATGAGCCAAGCCACGGGGGGCCAAAAACCGGCGCTGGGTTGTCGCAGCGAAATGCGCGCCAAGTGCTGTTATCGCCCCAAGGCCGAAAATTGGCCCGGCGACAACATCCAGCAGGATGCCGATCATAAAGGCACCAATGACTGGCATGGCTTCCGGCCGACGTAGCGCCAAATCAAAGATCGCCGCGTGGGCGATGGCGGGTGGTGCTAGGCCAACAATGACAATCGGCCAAGGTGCGGCGGCCAGTAGCGTCAAAGCCGCCGTAAAGCCAACGCCTACAGCAAATGCGAACCATGGGCGGAGATGGGTTTTGGTCTCAAACGTCGCCTGATTCATGGCTGCACGCCAGTAGGCGGTTGGCGCGCTGGCGGTTGATTGAGCGTGTCGATGGGCTGTTCTGCCGGCCCGAAATCAACAAGGCGCACATAGGCCAAGTTCCGCCAATCAACAAATGTCTGTGCCAAAATGCGGCCCTCAACCTCGCCAGCAATAACGCCAACGGGCAGCCCTGGCGGAAAGACGCCGCCGTGGCCGGATGTCACGATCAGCGCGCCAGCCTCCAAGGTAACATCACCGTCAATGAACTTCAGCGTTGGATTGTCTCGGTTGTCGCCTGCAAGGATGGCGCGCACAGGCGGGTCGCCGATCACGACGGGCGTGCGAGCATTGATATCCGTCAACAGCAGCACACGGGATGTTCGTGCCCCTACATGCACCACGCGACCAACCAGGCCTTCGCCTGTCATCACTGGTAGACCAACGCGCACGCCTTTGCTCTCGCCAACGTTCAGCAGGATCGCACGGGCGAAGGCGCCGCCGACATCGGCGATAGCGCGGGCGGAGATAAACCGGGCTTTGGGGCCGGGGTCAAACCGCAGCAGACCTTTGAGGGACTGGTTCTCCGTCTCAAGCTTTTTGGCGAAAATGCGCCATTGCAGCAGCCGCGCATTTTCTTGGGCGAGGCGCTCATTTTCCTCGATTAAATCCGCTAGGTCGACCACATGCTCAGCCCCTGTGCGGGCAAGTCTGACGGGCTCCGAAAGCAATTCCAGAACGGGTGCGACGACATCGGAGAAGTTAGCGCGGACGCGTTCGATCAGAACGGTCTCTATTTTACCGATAAGGATCAACGTAACGGCGACACCGATGAGAAGCAGATAGGCAAACCGGCGCAGCAACGCCTTGATTGGGCGTGAGGCATCGACGAGGTCGTCGATTGGAATAAGGTCCGGTCCGCGCGCCATTTGGGGAGTCTGGTTCCTCCAAGAACGGTTGCCGCAGCTAACACCCCCACCGGGGGAGTAGGGCAGGGTGAGAGGGCGCTTGCGGTCGTATCGTAATTCTGCAGCGCCAAGCCGCCCTAGTTTCCTATTCTAGCAATACGCCAGCTAATGCGCTGCCTTCTTCGAGGCACTTTCCGGTGCCAATGACGACGCAATAAAGTGGATTTTCTGCTACGGTGACTGGCAGGCCTGTTGCCTCGCCAAGTGCTACATCCAAATTCCGCAGCAGCGCGCCGCCGCCTGTCAGGACGATGCCTTTGTCGACGATATCTGCCGCCAGTTCGGGGGCGGTATTCTCAAGTGCTGCGCGGCAAGCATCCGTGATGGCTTGAATAGGTTCAGCCAGGCATTCAGCGATTTCGCCTTCGGAAATCGTGATTTCGCGGGGAACACCATTCATCAAGTCACGGCCACGAATCGCTAGGCGCATTTCTTCTGGGCCAGTTGCCACGACCGCAGAACCGATTTCTTTCTTGATACGCTCAGCAGTGCGCTCGCCGATCAGCAGGTTATGGCGTCGGCGCACACTGGCGATGATTGCATCATCCATGGCGTCGCCGCCGATGCGGACGCTGCGGGCGTACACGATGCCGGATAGAGCCAGGATTGCGACTTCCGTAGTGCCGCCGCCGATATCGACAATCATGGAGCCTGTTGGCTCTGTCACTGGCATTCCCGCACCAATCGCGGCGGCCATGGGTTCTTCAATCAAGCTGACGCGGCGGGCACCAGCAGCCTCTGCCGATTCCATAATGGCCCGGCGTTCAACTTCAGTGGCACCAGAGGGGACGCACACGATAACGCGTGGAGCTGCAAAGAAACGCCGGTTCTGTGCTTTCTGGATGAAGCGCTTGATCATCTCTTCGGCGATTTCGAAGTCCGCAATCACGCCATCGCGCAAAGGCCGGATGGCTTCAATATTCCCAGGCGTTTTACCAAGCATATCCTTGGCTTCAGCGCCGACGGCCAGTACTTTCCTATCCCCGTGAACCGTGACCATGGCCACAACAGAAGGCTCGTCCAGGACGATGCCCTGGTGCGGTGCGTAGACCAGCGTGTTGGCGGTGCCCAAATCAATCGCGAGATCAGAGGACACGAGGCCGAAAAGGCGTGCGAGCATTGGCTATAAATCCGCCATATAAAAACAACGCCCCCGCCATCCCGTCAGGGCGGCGAGGGCGCGTCGTTATAGACCCGGTTTGAGGCTGCGAAAAGGCGCCTCTCTGGGTTTAAGCGCGATGGGTTAGGCGGAGAGGGCTGCTGGAGCCGTTTTCTCACGCTTTGTCATCAGCTTATTCAAGGCATGAACGTAGGCGCGGGCAGAGGCAACCATGGTGTCTGGATCCGCACCTTGGCCATTCACAGTCTTGCCGTCTTCTTCCAAACGTACGGTGACTTCGGCTTGTGCATCCGTCCCGTGCGTTACCGCATGGACCTGATACAGCTGCAAGACTGCTTCATGGGGAAACAGCTCGCGGATGCCATTGAAGATGGCGTCTACAGGGCCGTTGCCCGTTGCTTCGGCGGTTCTGACTTCGCCGTCAATGTCCAGCTTCAGGCTTGCTTGCTGCGGTCCTTCGGACCCGGCGACGACGCGCAGGGACACGAATTGAATGCGTTCATGCTCACGCAAGATCTCATCATCCACCAGAGCGATGATATCTTCGTCAAACACATCTTTCTTCTGGTCCGCGACGGCTTTGAAACGGCGGAATGCATCATTCAAAGCATTCTGGCCCATCTCGTAACCCATTTCCTTCAGCTTTTCGCGGAAGGCATGGCGACCTGAATGCTTGCCCATCACCAGCTTGGATTCGACCAAGCCAACGTCTTCCGGCAGCATGATTTCGTAGGTGGACTTGTTCTTCAGCATGCCGTCTTGGTGGATACCGGCTTCGTGGGCGAAAGCGTTGGCGCCAACGATGGCTTTGTTCGGCTGCACCGCGAATCCAGTCACGGTGGAGACCATCCGCGACGCTTTCATGATCTGCGTCGTGTCCACATCTGTCGTGTATGGCATAGCATCAGAGCGTGTTTTCAGCGCCATCACGATTTCTTCGAGCGAGCAATTGCCTGCCCGTTCGCCCAAACCGTTGATCGTGCATTCGATCTGCCGCGCACCTGCATCCAATGCGGCCAGGGAATTGGCCACAGCCAAGCCCAAGTCATTATGGCAGTGCACGGAAACACGGGCTTTATCGATATTCGGCACGGAATTCATAATATCCGTGATCAGGTCCCGATACTCGGCTGGTACAGTGTAGCCGACCGTATCCGGAATATTGACCGTGGTCGCACCTGCCTTGATCGCCGACTCGATGCATTTCATCAGGAAGTCCCGGTCAGCGCGGGTCGCATCCTCGCCAGACCATTCCACGTCGTCGCAGTAGTTCCGGGCATGGGTCACGCTGTCGATGACGGCGGCATGCACATCTTCCGGCTTCATCAGCAGCTTGTGTTCCATATGGATGGGGGATACGGCGATGAATGTGTGGATGCGCTTACGTTCAGCAGGCTTCAGCGCCTCGGCAGAGCGTTCGATGTCTTCGCGGCCAGAGCGGGAGAGGCTGCATATCGTACTCTCGCGAATGATCTTGGAAACTTCGTTGATCGCTTCAAAATCACCTTCAGAGGCGATGGCGAAGCCCGCTTCAATCACATCGACGCGCATGGCTTCCAGGATTTCAGCGATGCGCAGCTTTTCTTCCAGGTTCATGGAAGCGCCCGGGGATTGCTCGCCGTCGCGCATGGTCGTGTCAAAGATAATGACTTGGTCTTGCTTGCTCATTGGATTGGTCTCTTCTGGAATCTGAATGTTTAGGTGCGCTTCAGCATGGCGCTGGCGCTAATTTGATCTCATGACCCCTGAACGCTGCTAGGCAAGTGCAAGCCTAAACAACCCGCTCAGGGGCGAGTAAGTCGTAGAAGGAGGTCGAGCGGAAGCGCCGACGCCGAAAGGGCCGGGCTGCAGATCAAGCGGGTGTTCGTCAAACGAGACAACACAGGCTTCCAATCGCTCAAGACGTTATCCGTGGATCATCCACGTTCCGTAGTTAACGGCAATTAAATACAGATAGCAAACACTCATAGCAATTGATTCTTAGAAATCTTTGCTTTCTGCAGTGTCGACAACGGATTGACCCCTTGTGTGACGAAAATGCAACACCATATTTGTTCACAGGATCGGTCCTCGAACGTGAGGGACGGAGGTTGCCGCGAAGTGGGGCCTTCTTATGCCGGTTGCTAACGATGGAGAAGTCATATGAACGTGGAATCCTATACGGATCGCCTGCGCGGGTTGTTGCAATCCGCCCAAGGCTTAGCGCTTCGCTCCGGCCACCAACGGCTGGCACCAGCGCATTTGCTCAAAGTATTTTTGGATGACGAGGATGGCCTTGCAGCCAATCTGATCGCATCTGCTGGCGGCGACGCTAAAAAAGCCTATGCCGCGACCGAAGACGCATTGGCTAAACTGCCAAGTGTGGAAGGCGATGGAGCGGGGCAGGTCTATATGTCCCCCGAATTTGCCAAGGTTACGGATGCGGCAGAGGAAGCGGCCAAGAAGGCTGGCGATAGCTTTGTCACCGTTGAGCGTGCGCTCGCCGCTTTGGCGTCCACCCCAAAGGCTGACACGTCCGGCATCATGAAGGATGCAGGCGTTGAGCCCGAGAGGCTTGATAAAGCTATCCAAGACCTCCGCAAAGGTCGCACTGCTGACAGCGCAGGGGCGGAGGATGGCTACGAGGCGCTTAACAAGTACGCCCGTGACCTGACGCAGGCGGCCCGTGACGGCAAGATTGATCCTGTGATCGGGCGTGACGAAGAAATCCGCCGTACGATCCAGGTGCTCTCTCGCCGCACCAAAAATAACCCGGTGCTGATCGGCGAGCCGGGCGTTGGCAAAACCGCCATCGCAGAGGGTCTCGCCATGCGGATCATCAATGGCGATGTGCCAGAAGGCATTAAATCCAAGCGTCTGTTATCGCTGGATTTGGGCGCGCTTGTCGCCGGAGCCAAGTATCGCGGCGAGTTTGAAGAACGCCTAAAAGCCGTGCTGCAGGAAATCGAGACGGCTGAAGGCCAAGTCATCCTGTTCATTGACGAGATGCATACGTTGATTGGTGCGGGTAAGGCCGATGGCGCGATGGATGCGTCCAACATGTTGAAACCGGCCCTGGCACGCGGTGAACTGCATTGCATCGGTGCCACCACGCTGGATGAATACCGCCAGCACGTGGAGAAAGACGCAGCGCTTGCCCGCCGATTCCAGCCGGTGTTTATCGCTGAGCCAACGGTGGAGGACGCGGTATCAATCTTGCGCGGCCTGAAAGAAAAGTACGAGCTGCATCACGGCGTGCGCATTTCTGATGGCGCGATTGTTGCCGCCGCCACGCTGTCCAATCGCTACATTACGGATAGGTTCCTGCCGGATAAGGCGATTGACCTCGTCGATGAGGCAGCCAGCCGGCTTAAAATGCAGGTAGATTCGAAGCCGGAAGCCATCGACGAGCTCGACCGCCGTATCATCCAGCTCAAGATCGAGCGTGAGGCGCTGAAGAAGGAGACCGATGAGGCCTCTAAGGACCGGCTCGGCAAAATCGAAGCTGAGTTGGGTGATCTGGAGCGTCAGTCAGCGGAAGCGACATCTGTGTGGCAGGCTGAAAAAGAACGCCTTTCCTCTGCCAATAAGGTAAAGGAGCAGCTCGACCATGCGCGGTCTGAGCTTGATGCAGCGCAGCGCGATGGCAATCTGGGCCGGGCTGGTGAACTCGCATATGGCGTGATCCCAGAGCTTGAGCGAAAGCTGGCAGCAGCGGAAGATGCAAGCGAAGCCGCCATGTTGAGCGAAGCCGTGACGGATGAGCATATCGCTGGCATCGTCTCCCGCTGGACTGGTATTCCCGTCGACAAAATGTTGGCAGGTGAGCGTGAAAAGCTGCTGGCCATGGAAAGCCACATTGCCAAGCGCGTTATTGGTCAGGAGGAGGCTGTCACGGCTGTCTCCGAAGCCGTCCGCCGCGCGCGTGCTGGGCTGCAGGACCCGAACCGTCCAATCGGCTCGTTCCTATTCCTGGGGCCGACCGGTGTTGGTAAGACGGAGCTTGCGAAATCCCTGGCCGAATTCCTGTTTGACGACGAGCAAGCGATCACGCGTATCGATATGTCGGAATACATGGAGAAGCATGCGGTTTCTCGGCTGATCGGCGCGCCGCCAGGCTATGTCGGCTATGATCAGGGTGGCGCTTTGACTGAGGTTGTCCGTCGTCGGCCCTATCAGGTCATCCTGTTTGATGAGGTTGAGAAGGCGCATCCGGATGTGTTCAACGTGCTGCTGCAAGTGTTGGATGACGGCCGCTTGACTGATAGCCAGGGCCGCACTGTCGATTTCCGTAATACGCTGATCATCCTGACGTCAAACCTTGGCTCCGAACATCTGGCGAGCCTTGAAGATGGCGAGGATATGAAGGATGCACGGGAGCGGGTTATGGGTTCGGTCCGGGCGGCGTTCCGGCCAGAATTCCTGAACCGGTTGGATGAAGTGCTGATGTTCCGCCGCTTGGCGCGAGCAGACATGGCCTCCATCGTTGACATCCAGTTGACGCGTCTTGATGCGCTGCTGGAGGACCGGAATATCCGTCTGAACCTGGATGCTGCTGCCCGTGAGTGGTTGGCGGAACAGGGCTATGATCCCGTATACGGCGCGCGTCCTTTGAAGCGTGTCATCCAGCGGGAACTGCAGAATGCGCTCGCTAGTAAAATCCTGGCAGGCGATATTCTGGACGGCCAAACGGTTCGTGTATCCATCGGGGAGGGCGGCCTAGCGATAGGTGCCATCGCTGCGAACGCGGCTTAGCGACTAAAGTGAGAAGGGGGTGCCGGGGGAACCGGCACCCCCTTTTTCGTTTAGTGCCGGAAGTGGCGCATGCCGGTGAAGACCATGGCGAGGCCGGCTTCGTCGGCGGCGGCGATGACTTCATCGTCTCGGATCGAGCCGCCGGGTTGGATAACGGCGGTCGCACCCGCTTCAGCAGCAGCAAGTAAGCCATCGGCGAACGGGAAGAACGCGTCTGATGCGACGACGGACCCTTTCGTCAGGGCTTGAGTTTCGCCAGCAGCTTCTGATGCATCCATAGCTTTACGGGCTGCAGTGCGGGCACTATCGACCCGGCTCATTTGGCCAGCGCCAACGCCAACTGTCGCTGCGTCTTTCACATAGACAATCGCGTTCGACTTAACGTGCTTCGCGACGCGGAAGGCGAAGAGCAGATCGCGGAGTTCATCATCCGTTGGTGCGCGTTTGGTGACGGTTTTCAGTGTCTCCAAGGTAACGCGCCCGGCATCCCGGCTTTGCGCCAATAAACCGCCCGCCAAGTTTTTGAAAGCGAGGCCCATGGCTGCTGGGTCCGGCATGGCGCCGGCACTCAGCACACGCAGGTTCTTCTTCTTGGCGAGGAGAGCGGCTGCGTCTTCGTCAACGCTCGGCGCTATAATGACCTCGGCGAAGATTTTGCCGATTTCAGCCGCCGTCGCTACGTCCAACGCCCGGTTCATAGCGATGACGCCGCCGAACGCGCTGACAGGATCGCATTTCAGCGCCTGATGCCATGCCGCTTCCAGCGATGCAGCGGTTGCGACGCCGCAAGGATTGGCGTGCTTGATGATCGCGATTGTCGGATCATCGAATTCCGCCGCCAATTCAAACGCAGCATCAGTGTCATTCAGATTGTTGTAGGACAGCGCTTTGCCCTGGACTTGCGTTGCGGTCGCAACCCCAGGCCTAACCAGACCGCGCGCATCGGGCATGCGGTAAAATGCAGCCTGCTGGTGTGGATTTTCGCCATAACGCAACGTCTCGCCTTGGGTTCCGGCAAGCGGCAGTGTTGCAGGCAGATCTTCTTCACGTTCTGCAGCGAACCATCCAGCGATGCGGGCGTCATACGCAGCGGTGCGCGCATAAGCCTGGCCAGCAAGTCGTTGGCGGAGCGTCAGTGTGACAGCGCCAGCATTTGCTTCCATGTCTGCCTGAATGGCAGCTAGATCCTCTGGTGCTGTCGCAACGGTTACATAGCCATGGTTCTTGGCGGCGGCGCGGATCATCGCAGGCCCACCGATATCAATATTTTCAACAACTGTAGGGGCGTCGGCGCCAGCAGCGACCGTTTCCTCAAACGGATAAAGGTTGACGACCAGAAGGTCGATTTCCGGCACGCCGTGCTCTGCCATTGCGGCACGGTGGCTTTCCAGGCCGCGCACGCCCAGCAGGCCGCCGTGAATGCGGGGATGCAGCGTTTTTACGCGGCCATCCAGCATTTCAGGCGAACCTGTGACTTCGGCCACTTCAATCGCATTGACGCCAGCATCCATCAGCGCTTTGCGGGTGCCACCGGTAGAGAGCACTTCAACGCCCTGGCTTGCCAGAAATTGGCCGAATTCAACAATCCCGGTCTTATCGGATACGGACAACAACGCCCGTTTGACTTTGACCTTATCGGGTGCAGGCGGCAGATCGAGCGACATAGCCATCGAAGGCGACTCCTTGCACGGGGCTGCATAGAGGCCGGAAAGCCCACAGATTCAGCGCCCGCATCCATTCAATTAAGATGTGCGATTGGCCGGATTGTATTCGACCGCAGCGCGTCGGAGTCAATTGAGGGCTGAGCGATTCCGGGGGCGGCGGAACGTCCCAGACGCTTACGCCTGGGGAAAAGTCAGCCCCGCTGCGGCTCCATGCGCAAGCTCCAGCGCACGTGTTCGGTGCCGGCCGGGCCGACAGTCAGCGGGAGTTCTATTCGCGCGGATGCCGCTGGTTGACCGGGCCGGCCGCGATAAGGCTCCGCAGCAAGCCGTGCTGGGCGGTCAGATCGGAACCGCCAGCCCTGGCCTGAGCGCGCGCGAATCAAAATACCGCCGTCATCAAGCGCAATCGCGTCAGATCCGGTGTGCAAGTGAAACGCCAGCATTGCGGGGCTTTTGGGGCTGGCAACGGCTGCGTCTTCACCGCGTAAGTCTTTACCGTCACTGGAGAGGAATACACGGCGACGCCAGAGCGCATCCGGCTTCTGGCAGCGCCACTGGAAAGTCAGCAGCGTGGCACCATCGCCCTGTTCACGCTGGATTGGGTCTGCGTCGACCAGCTTGGCTAGCCCATTTGAAGGGGCGGAAAATGCGGAGGCGCCAGGAACTGCGAAGCGGCTTGGCGGTGCATCCGATTGGGCACCGATGCTGGTGAAGAGCCGATCAGCGCCATGGGAAAACTCCAATGCGCCAAATTTATCTGCCGCCAGGATCGCCCGGCCTGCGAGGCTTCGCGCATATCCGGCATCTGGCATGTCCAGCGGTGCGCGCCCACGCCAGCCGGATGCTGCGAGCGCCAAATCAACTGTCCATGGATCGCCTTCTCCGCCGCCAAAAGTCGCCAACCCACCGTCGCCCAGTCGCCAAGCGGCGAGCGGTGCGGCAATCGCTTGTGCTGCATCTGCACTAGCGGGTGAAGGGGCGCGACCAACAGCGGCTGCAGCGGCGCGGAGGTCTAGCAGGCGCATTAGAGCATCAAGTTGATCTAGCGGTGTGGCACCGGCGATAACGCCGTCACTGCCAATTTCATCCCGGATTGCGCGTTTGAGGGAGGCTTCGATCTGCTGGAATACGGCATCGCTTTCGCCTAAAGCGGCCGCCGCAGCAGCCAATCCAGAAAGTGCGGCAAACCGGCCCGGACCAGGCGGGGCGGCGTCAATGCGCCGCCGAAGCCAAGCCGCTTGGACTGCGGCTTGTTCCATGAATTCTCTGCGGAAATCTGCGCCAGCGCTGGCTGCGAAGAAATCATAGGCGCCGATCCATGCGGCCAACCGTTCGCCCACAACATCAACACGCCAGCCGACGGGGTCTGAGCGCCTGTTGGTCTCAATCCATGCAGATGTGACGCGCCTTGCTGTTCGTCGTGAAGCATCGCCGCCAAGTGAGCGCAAATCCCGCAGCCAACCGAATGACTGCGCACGTGCCCGACGAACGGCGTCTCGCGCCAGTTCAGGATCGCGCGGGGCAGGGTCCAGAGCTGCAATCAACTCGGCTTCATTGGCGATGATAGATTCCGCACGGGCGGCATTGCCGGGCCACGGGTCTTTGAGGTGGGCTTGTGGTTCTTCTGGAACGTCGGGGATGGTCTGAAATAGGTCCGCGAGCGTGTGGACCCACTGAAAGCGCTGGGGTGCGGATATGGCGACCCGGGGTAAGAGATTTCGGCGCGCAACGGCTCCCATTATGCAGACCTCGCCGTCACGCAGCAGCGTCCGCGCGGCCGGCTTCAGCCGCATCACGGATCGCTTGGATATTGCGGGCAAGGCCGTCGCGGCCATCTTTGAAGACTGCTGTTCCTGCAACCAGCACATCTGCACCAGCCGCTGCGACAGCGCCTGCTGTGGCAGGAGTCACACCACCGTCGACTTCAAGGCGGATATCCCGGCCCGATGCCTTTATGCGGTCATGCACGGCTGCGATCTTGGCGACTTGGCTTTGAATGAATGATTGGCCGCCAAACCCTGGGTTCACAGTCATCACCAGCACCAGATCAACCATGTCCATCACATTGTCTATCGCTTCAACCGGCGTACCGGGGTTGAGGGCGATCCCAGCTTTCTTGCCGAGGGACTTAATATGACCGATTGACCGATGCGCATGGGCACCGGATTCGGGGTGGATCGTCACCCAATCAGCACCGGCTTGAATAAATTCAGGCGCAAACATATCGACCGGTTCGATCATCAGATGCGCGTCGAACGGCTTGTCGCTGTGTTTCCGCAGCGCTTTCACGACCATCGGCCCGAAGGTGATGTTGGGCACGAACCGGCCATCCATAACATCCAGATGCAGCCAATCCGCGCCAGCGTCCGCAACAGCGGCGGCGTCAGCGCCCAGGTTTGCAAAATCTGCAGCGAGCAGTGAGGGTGCGATAAGGATGTCGTTTGCCATAAGATGTTACGTAACAGTGTGCGACTCGCGAGACAAGTTATTCGCTGCTTGAAACGTCATAAAAACGCCGCGCTTGCATTGCTAGATGACTCTCGGCTATCGAACGCCGTATTGTGCGCAACAGATGACCGCTAGATCGGCGGACTTCCGCGTGAACCGTAGATTGGATTGAGGGAAAGCTGATGAGCCCCCGCATGGCCCACTTCAGCATTGGTGACGTGGTCCGCCACAAGCGCTACGCGTTCCGCGGCGTCATTTTTGACGTTGATCCGGTATTCGCCAATTCAGAGGAATGGTGGCTGTCCATTCCGCCAGACCTGCGCCCGAGCAAAGACCAGCCCTACTACCATCTATATGCAGAGAACGAGGAGACGACCTACGTCGCCTACGTTTCGGAGCAGAACCTGCTGTCTGATGAGGACGGCGGGCCGTGCCGTCATCCGCAGATCAAAGAAATGTTTGGCGCGTTCGGCGACGGTCACTACGAAATCCGCGACGCCCGTTTCGCGAACTGATTGTTATTGTGCCGGAAAGCCAGGGACAGAGTGACCGAGTTCTGATTGTTGGTGCTGGTCCCGCCGGGCTAACAATCGCCGCCTGCCTTGCGGAAGCCGGCTTGGAAGCGACAGTGCTGGAAGCTGAACCAGCTCTTCCGACCAATCTTCGCGCATCAACGTTTCACCCACCCACGCTCGACATGCTGGACCGCTTCGGTGCTACCCAAAAGCTACTTGAACAAGGCCTGATCGCGCCCACATTTCAATATCGAACCCGCAGTGAAGGTGTGCTTGGCGAATTTGATTTCGGCGAGTTGCGGGATGTGACGACGCGGCCTTTCAGGCTGCAATGTGAACAGTACAAGCTGAATTTTGCGCTTCTGGACTATATCGCTGCAGTGCCGTCTGTGGATGTGCGCTTCGATGCTGCTGTCGAATCGGCCACGCAGGATGAAGATGGCGTGACGGTCCGGCTCGCGAATGGTGAAACTGTGGCCGGCGGATGGCTCGTCGGCGCAGATGGCGCGCGCAGCGTCGTCCGGGAAGCGCTTGGCATCCCGTTTGAAGGCTTCACCTGGCCGGAAGCGTTTCTAGTGATCAGCACGCCGTTTCCGTTTGAGGAGCATTTCAAGAACCTTTGCCTTGTGAACTATTTTGCGGAAGCAGAAGATTGGTTCTTCCTGCTGCGAGCACCAGATTTTTGGCGTGTCATGGTCCCCACCAAGGATGGCGATGACGAAGCGGATATCTTCGCGCCAGACTCAGTTCAGGCCAGGTTGCATCAAGTATTGCCGAGAGATGAGCCTTATGAGGTGGCGCACACAACGCTTTACCGCGTCCATCAGCGGGTTGCGCCCACCTACAGGCAGGGCCGCGGATTCCTTGCGGGCGACGCGGCGCATATCAACAATCCGCTGGGTGGCATGGGGATGAATGGCGGCATTCATGACGCGTTCAATCTGGGTGAAAAGCTGGTCCAGGTGATCTCTGGCGAGGCCGCACCGGCGCTGCTTGATGCCTATGAGGCGGAGCGAAGGCCTGTGGCGCTCGACTATGTGAATCGCATCACCATTGCCAATAAGCGCAATCTTGAAACCAGTGACCCGGCAGAACAAGCAGCATTCCGCGCCATGCTGCGAGAAACACAGGCTGACCCGGCGAAGCGGCGGCGTTATCTACTGCAAGCTTCCATGTTGGCTAGCCTCGGAATCGGCGTGCCGACTGCGTAGGTTTGTTCAGCTTTAATCCGATATACTCTACTCATATAAGACGATCTGAGACGCGTGATAGATAGGTGGGAAACGAATGAGTCGTGATTTCTTTGGGACTGACGGCGTTCGCGGACAAGCGAACCAGGAGCCTATGACGGCGGAGGCCGTGCTGAAATTGGCCATGGCTGCCGCCAGCGTTTTCTCCCGCCCTGGCGGACATAACACTGTCGTCATTGGTAAGGATACACGGCTCTCCGGTTACATGTTGGAAGCAGCGATGGTCGCTGGGTTTACGGCTATGGGCATGGATGTTGTTCTGACAGGCCCAATCCCCACACCAGCAATCGCCATGATGACGCGCTCACTGCGGGCGGACTTAGGCGTTGTTATTTCGGCCTCCCATAATGCTTACCAAGACAACGGCGTGAAGCTTTTCGGGCCAGACGGTTACAAGCTTTCTGATGAGATCGAAGCGGAAATTGAGGACCGGCTGAAACGTCATTCCGCCGTGTTGCCACCAGCAGACCGGCTCGGGCGCGCCCGCCGCCCGGATGATTCGACCGGTCGTTATGTTGAATATGCAAAAGGCGCATTCCCGCGCGGCCTATCTTTGGGCGGCATGCGTATTGTCGTGGATTGCGCTCATGGTGCTGGATATCGCGCAGCGCCTGCTGCCTTATGGGAGCTTGGCGCGGAGGTGATCTCCATCGGTGTTTCTCCCAATGGCGTCAACATCAATGACCGTTGCGGCGCCACCCATCCAGAGGCACTGCGGGAAGCCGTATTAACGCACCGGGCTGACCTCGGCATCGCACTTGATGGTGATGCGGACCGGGTCCAGTTGGTGGATGAAAAGGGCGGCATTGTGGACGGTGACCAATTGCTGGCCGTGATCGCAGAAGGTGCTAAGGCTGAGGGGCGCTTGCGGGGCGGCGGCGTTGTTGCGACGCAGATGTCCAATCTTGGCCTGGAACGCTACCTAGAACGTCGTGGGCTGACCCTGGCCCGCACCCAGGTCGGCGATCGGTATGTTGTCGAGCATATGCGGGCCCATGGCTTCAATGTAGGCGGCGAGCAATCTGGTCATATCGTATTGAGCGACTTCACCACGACAGGCGATGGCCTGATCGCTGGGTTACAGGCGACCGCGGCGATCACAACGGCTGACAAGCCCGCAAGTGAAGTGCTGCATCGGTTTGAGCCCATGCCGCAGGTGCTGAAGAATGTGCGCTATGAAGGTGCTACACCGTTGGAGATGGAATCTGTCCAGAAAGCCGTTCAAGAGGCTGAGGCTCGACTGCAGGAAGTCGGCAGGCTGCTGATCCGTAAATCTGGCACAGAGCCGCTAATCCGCGTCATGGCCGAAGGTGATGATCCAGTCATTGTTTCCAATGTCGTTGACGAGTTGGTTGGCATAATCGCGGCGACGCAGAAGGCTTGATTTGATGCTTGGTCGCGTATTGATCGTCGCTGGTTCTGATTCCGGCGGGGGGGCCGGTATCCAGGCTGATCTCAAAACCGTCATAGCGCTTGGCGGTTATGGCATGACGGCGATCACGGCGCTGACGGCTCAGAACACCGAAGGCGTGTTTGGCGTGCATGCTCCGCCGCCAGAATTTATCACCGAACAGATGCGGCTGGTATTGGACGATATCGGTGCTGATTGCGTGAAAATTGGCATGTTGCACAGCGTGCCAGTCATCGAGGCCGTCGCCGACGCGCTTGAAACCTATGCCGATGGCGTTCCAGTTGTGCTTGACCCCGTTATGGTCGCTAAGGGCGGTGCGCCGTTGCTAGAGCCGGATGCGATTGATGCATACCGCGCCCGCATGCCGCGTCTTGCTACGGTGATGACGCCGAACTTGCCAGAAGCAGGCGCGCTGACGGATCGTGTGATTGAAACCGTCGAAGATCAAAACGGTGCCATCGCTGCGATCCGCGCATTGGGTGCCAAGGCGGTTCTGTTAAAGGGCGGGCATCTGGAAGGCGACACTGTTCGAGATTTACTAATCGAGCAGGATGGTGTGATTGACTTCGTCAATGACCGGATTGCCAGTCGCCACACTCACGGTACTGGCTGTACCTTGGCGTCTGCGATTGCCACAGGCGTTGCGGACGGTATGTCGCTGCGGGATGCGGTCGGGCGCGGCATTGCCTATGTGCGGGAGGCGATCCTAACGGCACCAGGGCTTGGGCGCGGCCATGGTCCACTTAATCACGGTCACACCGTGGCACCTTTTGCGTGGACGCATTCTGATTAGGCCATTTGGGCCAATGAGTTTCTGACCCCGATTTCAGGCTTTGTTAAGCGTAGCCCCATAGTTTGGCCCTTGAGCAAAGCGCAGGACGCGCTTGCATGAATTATCCATCTGGGGCCGAAACCGATGTTAAACGCATATCTAAGCGCTATCTCACTGATCGAACGCCTGCACCGCCAGTTTCTAGACGTCGTGAAGGCGGAACTGGACGGCCAGCGCATCCGCGATATCAACAACGTTCAAGCGTTGATCCTTTTCAATATTGGCCAGGACGAGCTGACCGTCGGTGAGCTGACGCAGCGCGGCTACTATCTTGGCTCTAACGTATCCTACAATGTGAAGAAGATGGTCGAGCACGGCTATCTGACACAGGAACGTTCCGAACATGACCGCCGCTCTGTCCGCGTTCGCTTGTCCGAGAAAGGCCAAGCGCTTTGGGACCGGATGGATGCCATGTTTGAGCGCCACAAATCCATGCTGGAAGACAGCCGGGTTACCGTCGAGCAGATTGACGCCGCAACAGGCGCGCTGACAGACCTGGAACGCTTCTGGATGCAGGCCGCCACGATGGCACCGCGCGCACCAGAACCGCTGATCGGCAAGGCTGTCGATCGCTCCGCTGCGAACGCTTATTTCCAAGCGGACTAACTGCCCAAAATCTTCGCAAACCCTGCGTATTGTGTTTTTGCGGCCATGATGGTTCAATTGCGCATTCCCAGATATGCGCGAGAGAACCACCATGGCCGCTTTGCATTGCGAACCCCTCCACGCGGATTTCGGCGTCCGCGTCACTGGCATAGACCTTCGCCAGCCGCTTGGAGCTGATTTAGCTGAGAAGATTTGGGCGCTGATCGACAAATATTCGTTCGTTCATTTCCCCGACCAACCTACCGATGATGATATCCAACTGGCCTTCACCCGAAGCCTAGGTGAGCCTGAGCCGAGCCATGTGGCGCTGGGTGAGGAAGGGCGAATTGAGTATTTCGGCACAATCGGCAATGTGCAGCCAGATGGCTCCAAGCTTGGCAATGATCACCGCAAAACGAAGTTTCTGACCGGCAACAATATGTGGCACACGGATGCCTCGTTTAAGCCCGTCCCTGCCGCGCTTTCCATCATGTGCGCCTATGAAACGCCAAGCGAGGGCGGGCTGACGGAATTCGTCAGCACTCGCGCCGCCTATCGGCGATTACCGGAGGCGGAACAAGTGTTGTTGGATCCTCTGATCACGATCCACGATTACACCTATTCGCGCTCCAAGGTGTCGCCGGATGCTGTTTCGCCAGCACTTTCTAAATCCCTGCCACCAGTGCGCCAGAAACTTGTTCGACGGAATGCGCGTGCAGACGCCAAGAACCTATTCATCGGCTCCCATGTTCGAGAGGTCGAAGGCATGGAGGCAGGTGAAAGCCGAGCGCTGCTAGACAGGTTGGTGGATCATGCCGCCAAGCCAGAGAACATCTACGCACACGCCTGGTGCCCAAGCGACCTAGTGATTTGGGACAATCGCTGCCTGTTGCATCGTGGCAGTGGTTACGACGCCGATAAGCATCGCCGTCGGATGCGCCAAACCCGTGTTACTGGGGCGGCGTCCTCACTGGAAGAATAATCACCTTTAGGGGGCATTTGCAGCGACTGCGGCCCGCGCTTTGGCGAGTGCTTCAGCACCGCTCATGAGGTCCGCGTATTTCTGGCCCATGTCGAACAAGTTGGCTTCGTGGGGTTCAATCGCTCTGTCGCCGCAGCAATCTGCCGCGACCACAGTTCGGAGCGCATAGGAGCAGCTGTCGATCACGCTAGCGCGGACGCAGCCGGATGTTGTGGCACCCGTGACGATCAGCGTATCGACTGATCGTTTTGCCAGCCAACTCATCAAGGGCGTTGAAAAAAACGCCGATGGCCCGATCTTGCGGAGAACGAGATCACCCTCCACCGGTGCCAGTTCGGGCACGATCTGGCTGATCGGCGCATCATCTGCCAACTGGTATAGCCCTGGGACTTTTATGGCGAATGTGCCGCCATCCTCGGCGTCTGCATCGAATACGGCGCGGGTATAGGCCACTGGCGCGCCAATCTCCCGCATACCTTCCAGCAATGGCCGCGTGGCGCTAACCGCATCCTGAACATTGCCGCCGCCGAATACGTCAGGATCGGCAAAGCCCACCTGAAAATCCACAATCAGCAATGCAGGCCGACGTCCAAACCCAACGGAATTCCCAAAGTTCTGGCGGTCATATACGGCATCTTCGGTCACAGTGGTTCTCCGTTCATTAGGCGGGTGTCAGGCCTCAATATCCTGTTTAGCGTTTGATTAGATGATATAGAACCCGCCAATCGCCATCCTTTGAGGAACTCAGGATATGAATGTGAACGCCATACCGCCAGGGCAAAACCCGCCTTGGGACTTGAATGTGATCATAGAAATTCCAATCGGCGGCGAGCCGGTCAAGTATGAGGTCGATAAGGCATCCGGCGCGCTGTTCGTGGACAGGTTTCTGCATACCGCCATGTACTACCCGTGCAATTATGGCTTCGTGCCGCACACTTTGGCGGAAGATGGTGACCCGGTGGATGTGCTGGTCGCAGGCCGAAACCCGGTTATTCCAGGCGCCGTTGTGCGCGTTAGGCCGATTGGGGCGCTGATCCTTGAGGACGAAGCTGGCATGGATGAGAAAATCCTGGCTGTGCCGGTGGATGCGTTGCATCCGTATTTTTCCGGCATCTCTTCATTCCGGGACTTGCCGCAAATTCTGCTCGACCAGATCAAGCATTTTTTCCAACACTATAAAGACTTGGAGAAAGACAAGTGGGTGAAGGTCAAGGGATGGGCGGAAGCTGACGAGGCTTTTCGCCTGGTTGAAGCCTCGATCAAGCGCGCTGCCGAAGAAGACGACGCCAAATAAGCCCTGACTGTCAGCCCGCGAGCGCCTGGCCCTGTAGCACTGACGGTGGATTATGTTTTAGGAGACGACCCATGCGCATATTCTCCTGCCCTGCTTGCGGTGCCACAGCGTTCTTTTCGAACATGACCTGCGCCTGCGGGGCTGAACTGATGTTTGATCCAGCCCAGCAGGGCTTTGCGGTGAATGCGCCCGCATGCGCTAACCGCACAGAAATCAGGTGTAATTGGGCGGCAGACCCGGATTGCGCGGGTTTTTGTCGATCCTGCGCCATGACCAAAGTTATCCCAGACGCATTTCGCGGCGATAACCGCATGCTTTGGACCAGTGCCGAGGCATCCAAACGCTGGGTGCTGGCGACGCTGGCCCGCTGGGGGTGGTTTATCGCAGCCGATCCAGGCCCTTCACCAGTGTTCCATTTGCTATCTGAAGATACGGCGAGTGGCCCGGCAAAGGTGGTCATGGGCCACGCCGCCGGAGTCGTGACGATCAACACGGCGGAGTCGGACCCCGTAGAAGAAGTCCGCCGCCGGGAAGCGCTCAGCGAGCGATTGCGAACCATGACGGTTCACTTTCGCCACGAGATCGCACATTTCCTGTTTGAGCGGTTGAGCCAAAGCCGCCCAAATTTCCAGGATGATTTCCGCGCCATATTCGGCGATGAGCGTCAGGACTATGATGCCGCCCTCAGCCGCCACTACGCCAACGGCCCGCCCACAGACTGGCAGACCCGCTTTATCACCCCCTACGCCTCCGCCCATGCCCATGAAGACTGGGCGGAAACGGCGGCCCATGTGATGCACCTGACGGACATGCTCGACAGCGCCGTCGCCGCCAAACTCCTCCTCCCGCCGCTGGATAATCTGGATTACGACGCCTATGCCGAACAACAGCCCGACGCCCTGATAGAGGCCGCCGCCGCCTATGGCATAGCCCTAAACCACGTAAACCGCGCCATGGGCCACAACGACATCTACCCGTTCGTTCACCCGGTGCCGGTCAGGGCGAAGCTTGTAGCGGCGCATGGGTGGCTGTCGGGGTTTGCTGTTTAGACCGAGCTTATTTGCTGAGCGCGACGAATTATGGATTTAGGTCGATGGATAAGAAATTGGCGTTTTCGTACTGAATCAAGGCTGGCTTCAAAACCAATCCGTTGAGCGACCTACTTAAACTGCTGGCTCATCCTTTACGGGAACCGCTTTCCGAATGCCGCCTTTCGTTGATGGATTGAGTTGGTATTCGACTCCTTGCGGGATTGGCGCTGTTCGTCAGCGTCCGTCCCTCTTCATCGCGTCGATGACGCGCTGCATCAAGTTAATGAACGTTTTGCGTTCGGCTTCGGACAACCCGGACAGTGCTAGCTGATTTTGGGCCATGGCTGCCCGTGTAGCGGCTTCGCGGAGACCCCGCGCTTTGTCGGTCAGACGGATGATTTTCGCCCGCCCATCACTCGGGTGGTCTTCGCGCACGATGAGGCCATCGCGCTCCATACGCGCCAGTGTATTCGCTAGGGTGGCTTGCTCGACATCGATCTGCGCCACTAGCTCGCGTTGCGTCTGGCCGTCTTTCTCGAACAGCGCCAACAGGGTCGGGAATTGACCCGTGGTGATGCCTAGGGCGTCAATGCGCCGCTGGAGTCCGGCAGCGAAGAGCCGGGCCATGTGATTGGCCAGATATCCGGGGGAAAAGTTTTTTCTGAACGCCATGGCGCACTTTAGGCTTGCATAGCAAGCTATGCAATAATATATAGCTTGCTATAGATAATTTGATGATGGAGACTCTGGCGATGGCGGCGAACTTCAAGGAACTGGATGCGAACACGACCCTGTCCGATCAGATGGCGATCGAGGCAGGTCCAGTTGTTCTTATCAACCTCTTCACGGTCGCGCCTGAAGATGAGGAAGCCCTGGTCAAAGCCTGGGCGCATGACGCGGACTTTATGAAGTCTCAGCCCGGCTACATCTCAACCCAGTTGCACAAGGGATTGGCCGGCAGCTCGACATTCATGAACTACGCCGTCTGGGAAAGCGCCGCTTCCTTCCGAGCAGCTTTCGCAAATCCTGAATTTCAGAGCCGTATTGCGCAATATCCATCAAGCGCGGTCGCCGCCCCGCGTCTCTTTACAAAACTCGCTGTCGCCAACCATTGCGTCGCCTAGTCGTGGAGGGACGGATATGCCTTTAAGAAGCACAGATAGCCGTTACGGCGTCGTCGCAATCGCACTGCATTGGGCCAGCGCCTTACTGATCTTGGCGCTTGTCGTGACAGGACTTCGCGCCGACGGAATGTCAGATGTCGAAGCTAAGGCGGCAGTTCTGTCGCTGCACCTCCCGCTAGGCGTGGCCATCTTTTTGTTGACGCTAGGGCGGTTGATCTGGTGGGCCAAGGCTGACCGCAAGCCGAAAAGCATAGCCATGCCACGTTGGCAGGATCGTGCGTCCCGGCTCGTGCATCTACTATTCTACATCATCATCTTGGGAATGGTGGCATCCGGAATCGCAATCGTAGCTTTGTCCGGGGCTGCGCCGATTATATTCGGCGACAGTTCGGTTTCACTGCCCGACTTCCATGAATTTGGACCGCGCGCCCCGCACGGATTCGGCGCGCGCATCCTGATCGCGCTGTTCGTTCTGCACGCAGGCGCTGCGCTGCATCACCACTTCGTCAAACGCGACCGACTGCTAGCCCGGATGTGGTTCAGCAAGACCTAATCAATCTCGAACCAAAAGGACGTCATCATGCGAAAACTCACCTCATACTTGGCAGCGATCATGCTCTCCTTCAGTCTGTCGCCAGCTATGGCAGACAGCGGGCCGAAGCCGGTAATTCTCATTAATGCCTTTACGGTACCTGCTGAGGCGTTGAATGAAACAATCAGCATGTGGGAAACCGCGCGAGACTTCCTGAAGAAGCAGCCCGGTTACATCTCGACGAAGTTGCATCAATCGCTTTCCCCAGATGCAAAATACCTATTGATGAACGTGGCGGAGTGGAAGGACGCTGAGAAATACATGGCCGCGACATCGTTGATGCGAAAGGAAGCAATCTTGCCTCGGATCAAAGGCGTCGTTCCTGGCCCGCAACTCTACACCGTGATCCGCGAGTAGTAGAAACTTGGTATCGGGCGGGTTTCAGCAACTAGGAAACCGCATGATGCCAATCACCGATCTAAATGTTTGTCCAGAAACGGTTTTCTGCAGCCCTGGCTTTGGATCGGTACCGAGCCTCACCGCCTACACCGGCACGTTATACAAAATGAAGTCCGTCTTCGCCGCATACGTGTCGTACAGCCGCCTTGCTGGGTAGTTGAATTCCTGGGTTAGCCAGCGCACACCGGGGAGGCCTTCGGCTTTTGCGAAGGCGCGGACGTGGTCGATTAGGGCGCGGCCTGTGCCGGCGCCTCGGAGATCGGGTAGGGTGTAGAGGTCGCTGAGATAGCAGGTCATGCCGCCGCCAAGGGAGCGGTGCATCAGCTGGTATTGGGTGAAGCCGACGACTTGGCCGTCAGCGTTCTCAGCGACGGCGCACCAGAAATCGTTCTGGTCGTCGAATATCCAGCCCCAGACTGTGTCGAACCCGCCTTCGGGGACGCTGGTTTTGTAGAACTCGGCATAGCTTTTGAACATCTGTTCCCAGATTGCGCGGTCTTCATTTTGCAGTGCGCGAATTTTGGCGGCCATGTTCAAGTCTCCTTAGGCGGGCGGATCAGCGTTACGGCGACGGAGGCGACGATCATCGCAAGCGCCAGGTATTTTTGCCAGGATGGCGGGTCGCCCAGAAGCGCCATCGCAGACCCGACGGCGACAACCGGCGCGATCAGCGTTGAAATGGCGGCGATGGTTGCAGGCAGGCGGGCGAGCAGCACAGTCCACAGCACATAGCAAACGATCATTGGCCCTAATACATGGAACGCCATCGTCGCCATGACGGGCGCGCTTGGCATGGCCTGTTGCCAGGGCAGTTCGAACACAAGCACGATGGGCCAGCAGACCAATCCGGACGCCACAAAATACCATACAGCTTGCGAGAGCGCAGGCAGCGTCCAGGTTCTGGCTTTCAGCAGCACATTGCCGATGGACCAGCTTAGTGCCGCCAGAAACATGATTACCGGCCCAAGCGGCTCTGCGATGATGGCGCCAAAGTCCTCTGATGCGAGGACGACCAATGCCGCCATGCCCACGGTAAGGGCGATAGCGACGCGTTTATCAAACCGCTCGCCGAGGAAGCCTGCCGCCAAGCCTGCCGTTAGCGCAGGCATGGTGTAGGCGATGATTGCGGCCTTCGATGTCTCCACCAGGATTTGGCCAAGTGATGTCATGGCGTTGAAGCCAAATACCAGAAAGAACCCAGCGATGAAGATCGGCCATATCTCGTCACGCGGCGGCCGCATCGGCAAGCCTTTGGCGCGCACGATTGCGGTTAGGCCAAGCCCGGCCAAAGTGAACGCAACCGCCCGGATCGTCAGCGGCTCAATCTCCGTCAGCATGAATTTGACGGCAGGCCAATTCAGCCCCCACAGCACGCCGATCAACAAAACGGCGAGGATGGAAGCTCCGCTAACGGATGAGCGCACGGGTGGGACTTTCTGCGGCGGGCAGGGCGGTGATGTCGCCCGCTGCAGCAGTATAGCCCCGTAGGGAGATGCGCCAAGATGCGTTTATGAGGTGGCTGGTATGCTTGGCTCGGCTTCTACTGGCGCAGGCTTGGGCGTTGGCGTCGGCGCTTTCAATGTGTGCCGCCTGAAGATTGCGCTTAGCCGCGCCCGGCTGTTCTGGCCACGTAGCGTCAGCTTGCGCTCGCCGTCGCCATCAAAAATCATTAGTGTGACATGGGCGACGCCATGCTTCGCGGCGAAGGCCCGCCCGCTGGATTGACGGATATTGGCGACGACATATTTGATCTCGCCATCGCCAAATTCGCTCATCGCCGCCCGCGCTTCCCGCTGCAGAGCTAGGCATTGGCTGCATTGCGGATCATGGATCTGCACCACTGTCGGAATGCCATCACCGATGCGGGAGAGGTCCTCCTCCGCCATCGCATCCTGCACTTTGGCGACCGCAATATATCCGCCGCCGCCAAGAACTGCCGCCGCAAGGCCGTAGTTACGTAGCTTCAGAAGCAGTCCGCGACGGCTCAATTCTTCCTGTTCGATAGCCTCAGCCGCTTTCGCCGCGCGCCGCTGTTTCCCTGTCGGCTTCACCCGCACCCGTTGCTTTTTCATCGCGATGGCCCCCTTGAAATTGATCTCGGGAGCCTACGGTGCGAGCGGCTGACGGTTTAGTTAATTGCCCGTAATGTGGATCACGTATCCGTTAGCAAACCTGCTCACTCCTGCGGATAGCGCCAGGGCTCTGCCGGTTGCTCGGCATCCTCATCAATCACCCAGTGCGGCAAGCTGAAGCCGTCCGTCACGTGCTTGAAGACCATGCGGACGCGGGTGCCGATGCCGACGGATTTGATCATCTCCGGCGGCGCGAATTCACCGTCTGCGGTTAGCAGATTGCCTGCGACGCGGAGCGCTTCATGTTCGGATGGCGCGCCCTTCTGCGTATCCAGATCGACCAGCAGCATCATATAGGGCGTGTGGCCCTTGAACGCTGGCTGAATGGCGTGGTGGACTTCTGCGTAGGAATGCACTGCGCCTTTGCCTTCGACGGGAACCCAGTCGTATTCGCGGTCTGTCGTCCAGGGGCAGGCGGTGGTGGGTGGGTAGCGCAGTAGGCCGCTTTCCTTGCCTTTTTGCAGGCGGAATTCGCCTTTGTCGCAATAGCCAAAGAATTCCCGGTTTTCTTTATCGACATCATCGATGGTGAGGGCCATGCCCATGTAATCGCCGACGATTGGCATTGTTCTATCCCCCTATCAACGTGTGTCTTTGGCCATGACCAGCGCCGAGCCCGTGCCCGGCATGGCCCAGCCAAGATTGGCGGTGATTTCAACATCTTTGACCTGTCGGCACCCGCCTTCGCGGTAGTCATGGGTGTGTTGGCGCTTGCCGTCTGGGCCGATGGGGCAGCTGTCATCCGCATCACCGCGCAGCTGGCGGGTGTTCTCGATCACCATGTTCATGCCGTGGGTATAGCCCTCACAGAGATGCCCGCCGGATGTGTTGTTCGGTCTGGCCCCGCCAAGCTCAATAATGCCGGAGGATACATAATCCCCACCTTCGCCCTTTTTGCAGAAGCCGTAGTCTTCCAATTGCAGCATGGCGGTGAAGGTGAAGGCGTCATAAGCGCCCGTCACGTCAATATCTTCCGGACCGACGCCAGCGTTCGGCCAAAGCAGGTCCTTAGCGTAATGGCCAGCCACCGTGGAAATGGGCCCGTGCTGGTAATGCATGTCCGCGCGCGGCTTACAGCACCGGCCAACCACGGATTGGATCACGGCGGGCGGCTGCTTCATGTCCCGCGCCCGGTCCAGCCGGGTGACGATGATGCAGGTGGCGTTATCGGTTTCAACGCAGCAATCCAAGAGATGCAGCGGTTTGCAGATGATGCGGGAATTGACCACATCATCCACCGTCACGCGCTGTTTGTAGTAGGCCTTCGGGTTGTTGGAGGCGTGCTTGGAATGGGCCGCTTTCACATGGGCCACCTGCTCCGGCGTCGTGCCGTAATCATACATATGGCGGAGGAACGAGGGCGCGAACATCTGCCCTGCGGACTGCCAGCCATAGGCCCGGTGATGGATCTGGTCGCCGTTGATCGGCACAGCGGAGCGTGCGCCCGTGCCGCCAATCCGCACCTGGCTAAAGCCGTTCATGGCGCGGTAGATCGCAACTGTCTTGCACATCCCAGCTTCAATCACGCCGATGGCAATGCCGATCAGCGCTTCGATGGAAGACCCGCCGCCATGGACATCCATATAAAAGTTCAGCCGGATGCCCAGGTCTCCCGCGACCCATGGCGCATGCACGGAATCATTGCCGGAATATGAGAGCATGCCGTCAATTTCGCCAGCATCGATACCCGCGTCATCCATGGCGTTCTTGATCGCCCAGGTCGCCAGATTGCGTGTGGATTCTTCAGACCCACGCCGATAGGTCGTCTCCCCCACCCCACAGATCGCATACTTGCCGCGCAGAAATTTAGGCGTGTCCGTATCGAACTCGCTAACGCTGGATAACGTCATAGCCCTCTCCCCTTTTTCCTCGACCAGAATTTAGCCATGGAAATGTGCGGGAAGGGAAGGGGCTCAAGTCGGCAGTAAAATCGAAATTAAGTCTACGTCGATGTCGCTGGCGCGAACAAACTTCGTGACTCAATCAGATAATCTTTTGTTTTGTTCAATGCATCTCTAAATCCATGCATGAATGATTCTTGTGTCCAATCAACAACTTGTTTGCAAGATACAGTGCCTGCCATATGTCCAAGTAACCACTTTGACGCTAGGGCGCTATTGCCGATGGTTCGTGATTTCGAATGTTCGCCCCTGATACGCTCTTTTGCGACCTCGTCGCTTCCGTTCATTATTCTGATCATCAAAATCACATCTGAAGCTGCCGTATACTTGCTGGTCCATTTTGCTCTGATAATACGAGTTTCTGAGTAAATTGGCGTCACGTAAACGGTTGGTTTGTCCAGTGGCATTGTCGCTTCCGCTTCATCTGCAGGAGCAATTTTGATTGAAGTGAATACGTCTTCTAATGTGGAAACTACAGCGCTCCTGTAGTTGGCCCTGAAGGTTTTATTTTGGTCGATTTCAGGCCCACAGCCGCCACGACCGGCGCCCTTCCATTTAACAGTGGCTTGAAAGTTTTGGATCGCAATTTGACCATTGACAGGCTCAGCGATTGGATTGGATACAGGAGCGGATGATCTAGACGCCGCTATGGGCTTTAGCTGTTTAGTCCCGGAGATTAATGGTGCACTCTTTTCCCAAGTTTGGAAGGACGCATTATGGGACAGGTACTTCACGGGAGCGCCCGCACGACAGCGGCGATCCGTCGAGCAATACAAGATAGTCAAGAGAGCCTGAGGGTCCTTGCGCTGCGGCACGGGAT
>JBDQJI010000010.1:0-62695 GCA_040263875.1 Alphaproteobacteria bacterium | reverse complement strand
TTACTGCTTCTTATAGTCAATCGCGACCAGCATGTCGGCGATCGCTGCAGTGGACTTAGAAACCAGCGCGCTGGCGTCTTTAGAATTCAGATAAACGATCGGCATCTTGATCGCCTCACTGATTTTCTTCATGGCCGGATCCATGGACGCCGCTTTCAATGCCGCTTCCATTTTTGCAACGATCGCTGCATCCGTACCCTTGGGGAACGCAACGACCGTCGGCGCATCCATTGCCACGCCTTTGTAGCCTAATTCATCCAGCGTCGGCGTATCGGGATAGTTGCCGAGACGGTTGGTGGACACGGCCGCCAGCGTTTTGATCTTGCCGGGATAGCGAGATTGAATGCCGCCGGAATAGGCGAAATCCACCTGGTTGGAGAGCACCAACTGCACCATGCCGCGACCGCCTTTGGTCGGAATATAGTCGACCTTGATGCCGTCTTGCTTAGCGATGGCCTGCATAATGATCTTCGCACCAGGGCTGAGGGAGGCATATTTGATGCCGCCTTTTTCTTTGGCGTATTTGATGAGCCCGGCCATGTCGTTATATGGGCGGCCTTCCGGTGCCACCATGGAAACCTGGAATTCCGTCAGCGCACCTGCATAGACGTAATCCTGGTTGGTGAATTTCAGCGCTGAATTGATCTGCGGGTTCAGCGTGATGCCAGTGACGGCACCGAAGAAGAACGTGTCGCCATCAGTTCCGCTGCTCTTGAAGCTTTCCAACGCAACTGCTTGCCCACCACCGGGGCGGTTGATGACATTCACTTGTTGCCCAAGCTCACGCGCCAGGATTTTGGACAGGACACGGCCTTTAGTATCCGTGCCGCCGCCAGCCTTATAGCCGATCAGCATGGTAATTGGCTTAGTTGGCCAGCTCGTGTCAGCCATGGCTGCACTGGCCGCGATAGCGCCCGCTGCCGTCATCGCGACAGCGGTCGCGAAGCCTTTGAAAACATGTTTCATTTTAAACCTTCTCCCTTGGTCGATTTATTGTTGTCTTAGTTGGTTTCCGCCTTGGCCATTTCGGCCATTTGTTTGCGTTGCAGCACGGTCAGGCGCCAAACGCCAACGACTGCGAGCACAGCAAATACAATAGCGACAGGATGGTCGAGCAATTCCGGCAGGTCTGTCACCAAACCCAGTGACTGGCGCAGCGAAAGCTCAAACGATGGCCCGATCACGAAGCCGATCAGGAATGTGACGAACGAGAAATCATACTTCTTGGAAAAGAAGCCGATGATCCCAAACACGATCATCACGCCGATGCCGAACGTCCCGCCGCCTTGCAGGTAAGCGCCAATGCAGCACAAGAACACCACGATCGGCATAATCAGCGCCGGTGATATCCGAACGATCCGCGCAAACATATTCTGGCCGAAATATCCAATAAACAGCAGCATAACACTGGCCGCGAGCATGGAGACATAAACGCCGAGGATCAGGTCCTTGTTCTCTAAAAACAGCAGCGGTCCTGGCGTGATGCCCTGAATGGTGAAGGCGCCGATCAAAATAGCCGCGATCACACTTCCCGGAATGCCGATGGCAAATAGCGGCACGAGACTGGCTGGCACAACGGCATTGTCCGCGCTTTCCGCTGCGGCCACACCTTCAATGGCACCCGATTCCTCAAAATCCGCACCCCGCCCTGATGCGCGTCGTTCAGCGCCGTAGGACAGGAACGAGCCAACACTTGCCCCAAGCCCTGGCAAAATGCCAACTACGGTGCCAATCAGCGAGCCACGCACAATGGGGCGGATACAGTTTTTCCAATCGGCCAGGGTGACGATCTGGTCTTCCCGTTTGGACGAGCCTTTCAGCAGGTCTGCCTCATCCGCGAGGCGTTGCCGCTGGCCGATCTGGATCATCATTTCAGACAGCGCCAGCATGCCAATAGCGACGGGGATAAGCGGCAGCCCGTCGTAA
Source organism: Alphaproteobacteria bacterium (assembly GCA_040263875.1). GTDB lineage: Bacteria > Pseudomonadota > Alphaproteobacteria > Bin95 > Bin95 > VMCJ01. The sequence goes on along the minus strand of JBDQJI010000010.1, from coordinate 60,769 downwards.
AGCTCAATCAATCCGAATGTCAGCCGGGGCGATCCGGTCTCAATCTCTAGTCCCATGCAAGAAACGAGAATCCCGAAAAGCCCTGCGATCAGGCCCTTGATCATGGAGCGCCCGGATAGGCCTGCGATAAACACCATGGAGAATGCCAGGATAGCCGTCAGTTCAACCGGTCCGATGCCTAGCGCGTATTCAGCCAATTCCTGCGCGACCAGAATAAGAACGACTGTCGAGAACAGGTCGCCTAATACGGACGCGAAAAGCCCCATTTTCAGCGCTTTCTGCGCCTTGCCCGCCCGCGCCAGCGGGTATCCCGCCATGGCCGTTGGCGTCGAAGACGGTTCGCCCGGCGTGTTCAACAGGATCGCGGATACCGCACTTCCCGCCGTCGAACCTTTGGAGATGCCGACCAGGAATGCAATCGCTGAAAGCGGCTCGAGATAGAACGTCAGTGGGATCGCTACAGCCGTCGCCGTGCCTTTGCCCAGCCCAGGCAATGCGCCAACGAGGTAGCCAAGTGTCACCCCAAACAATATCCACGCAAGATTGCCAATGGCGAAGGCCGACCCAGCGACCGAATAAAGCTCATCAATCATGCCTAATCATCCAATCGCCGTGCCAAGCACTTTGTAGAAAAGCAGCCATGCGCCGATAAGGAGAGAGGCCGGAATTCCAACCAGGAAATAAATGCGCCGCTCACCCATATAGAGCATGAGGCCCAAAATCAGCAGCCCAGCCGCCACTGCCGGATTCACATACTTAAACAGCAGCACTGCGACGCCGACAGCCGCAATGACGGCGACCGATGATATCCACTCTGCCGTTGGCACCGCCTGCCCCGCCGCTTTACCGCGCTTCAGCTTGCCCGCAGCTTGCATCGTCAAAAGCACCGCTAAGCCCGTTATGCATATCGCGCAAATCTGCGGCAGCAAGGCTGGCGAAATCGAAGCGTCACCGCCATCGCTCGTTTGGGTCGGGATCAGCACGAACAGTGTGATGAGTCCAAACGCCATTAAGCCGATACCGGCATATAAGTCTGATTTTGGCATTCCCTGATATGTCCGTTGTTCTGGTTGTTGACCGGACTTGCGCACAGCGTATCGTGCGAGATCGCACAGAGTCCACAGCGGATAAGAAGTCCCCCAATGAACCCCATCTATGAATACTGCCGCTTCAGTACCGCACCCCGTGCGCTGCAATCAGCGCCCGAGGCTGCTCGTAAACGCTTTACCGAGCGCGCAAATGCTAGTGGCGGGACGTTGTTTGGGTGTTGGCGGAGCGTCGTAGGTCTTGGTCTGGCGCGGGATGAAGGCATCGCCGTTACAAGCTGGGCCAGTGTGGAAGCAGCCACTGCTGCGCCCCCTGTTGCCAATTCAGAACGAACGCTTCTGCAAGCCACCGTTCGCCCGCTCACGGACGCCGCACCAAAATATGAAGGCGTATATGTATTCCGTTGGTTCGATGTGGCGGAAGCCGAATGGCAGGACTTCTGCGACCTCTCCAATGCCGCGTGGCTAAACATGGAATCGGTTTTTGATGTGAACATATGCGGCTTCTGGAAAAGCTTGGATACACACGCACCTTCATCAAAGACTCTGCTGCTGACACGCTATGCTGACCTCTCAGTCTGGGAAGCTTCGCGTTGGTGGAATAAGCCAGTCGCTGCAGCCGACGCCTCTATGAACCGCTTTAAGGCGCGCAATGAAATGATAGATGCAACAATTGCTTATCCAGCATTGCCGATTTTCTAGTTCAACAAAAAGAAGCAGCACACCCAGTTCGCCATGGCCAGAAAGATCACGCCGAAGCAATGGCTGACGCTGCTGACGGTGCAGCTTTGCACAGTGCTATTCGGCGCGACGGTCACTAGCGTTACGGTGATCCTGCCGCAAATGAAGGGCGCGCTGTCTGCTACAACAGATCAGATCGCATGGATTCTAACACTGAACCTTGTCGCCACCGCCGCAGCCACACCGCTGACGGGCTGGCTGGCGTCCAAGCTTGGCTGGCGCAAGCTAATGCTGGGCTCCGTCATTGGCTTCACCTTCGCGTCCGCCGCATGCGGATTTGCAGACACGCTGGAAACGCTGTTGGTCTTCCGGGTGATCCAAGGCGCATTCGGCGCGCCGATATTCCCGCTCGGTCAATCCATTATCTTGGCACGATTCCACCGCGAGCAGCATCCGATGGCGCTGATGATGTGGGGTGTCGGTGGCGTTATGGGACCAATTTTGGGCCCGACCTTCGGCGGCATGGTCGCGGACGCGCTGGATTGGCGCTGGGCGTTTTTCATGATGGTCCCGCTCGGCCTGGCAGCCTGCATTCCAGTCATCTTATCTCTGAAGAACGAAGAGCAAGGCCTTGCCAAACGGTTTGATTTCATCGGCTTTGCCTTGATCGCCGTCGCTGTCGGCTCCATGCAATTGGTGTTCGACCGCGGGCAGCGACTGGATTGGTTCGACTCTACTGAAATCATCATTGAGGCGTCACTCGCCGCCGCATGCATCTACTTCTTCCTCGTCCACGCAAGTTTCGCACGGGCACCGCTATTTGAGGCAGCGACCTTCAAAGATAGGAATCTCGTGCTTGGCGTCTGCTTCGCGCTGATTATGGGCATGCTGCAATATACCCCGATGGTGCTGTTCCCCTCCCTGCTGCAGGACCTGCGCGGATACCCGGATTCTATCGTTGGCTATCTGATCGCCACCCGTGGTGTCGGCAATTTCCTGAGCTTTTTCGTCGTCGCTCAATGCACACGGCTCAATCCACGCGCAACATTGGCGGCGGGGCTTCTAATTCAGGCCGGGGCCGGTGTATGGATGGGACAGCTGGATATGAATATGACGTCTGCCGATGTCATGTGGACCAATATCATCCATGGATTCGGATTCGGGCTGGCCTACACACCCATGGCCGTATTGGCATTTTCGACGCTCGAACCACGGCTTCTGACCCAAGGAAACGCAATTTTTAGCCTGCTCAGAATGCTTGGCAGCAGCATCTTTATTTCAATAACGCTGGTCATTTTTGTGCAGTCGAGCGCGGGCGCGTATGCCAATCTCTCAAGCTTGGTGACGCCCTTTGACGGCGGACGACTGGCACCCTGGGTCGCGCAGTTCGGCGAGATAACAAGCAGGACATTTCAACAGCTTGCGGGCGAACAAGTCCGCCGGGAAGCTGCAATGATCGGCTATCTGAATGCCTTTCATCTGCTAACAATCATGCCAGCTTTGGTCGCTCCATTAGCATTCTGCTTCAAAGTTCGGCCCCGCGACGGATATTGACCGATGCACCCTTTCGGTGGAAAACGTGGGGATAATTTGTGCACAGATGATAAATAATCCGGGATCCTTTCATTCGTCCATGCGCTTACGCTAACGAGGACTTTATGGAGCGCGAACGATGCACGGCGAGACAAAACCCAAAGCCCGGAAATCGAACTCATTGCGGCTTGGCTTAGCGCTTTCTGTGATTGTGTTCCTAGCGGTTGCAGCCAGCATCGCCAACCTTCCGTAACGGCTGATCGCATCCACAACCATATTCTATAAGTAACCGCGATTTCGATATCCGCTAGGCAGAAGCCCCTACTTTGCTGGCTTGAACCAGCGGTGTGTCACGCGGTCGCCAAGCTCAATTGCGAGTCGATTGGCCATACCGGCGCGTAGCTCCAAAATACCTGTTGTCGGCAAATCTGTGCCACGTGCAGTCGTCGAATAGGGCGTTGCATGCTCAATGACGTGAATGACGCGGCCTTCCGCATCAATGAAAATCATATCAAGCGGCGCAGGCGTATTTTTCATCCAAAAATATGCGGGTCCTGGCGGCGTCTGGCGAAACAGCATGCCCTGGAAAGCCGCAAGCCGTGGCCGCTTCATCAGCCCACAGGCCTTTTCCTCCGCCGTTGCGGCAAGTTCGACAGTGAATTCCGTCACGCCGCGTAAGGTTTCCAACGTCAACTGCTCTGTCTTGAGCCGGGGTTGCGGCGGATTCTTGCAAGCATGAGCAGATGCCGTGCTGAGAAGGACAGCAAGGCAGATACTGGACAAGCTTAGGGGGCCAAGTGCTTTCATAACCAGTATTATAGCAAAGCATCTGTGAAGAATCTTGCCGATCGGCGATGGCTATTGCAGGGTTGCATATCGGAGAATCCCCATGACGACTCTGCTCGCCATCGACGCTGGCACAACATCAACCCGCGCCCTCGCTTTTGATCTGACCGGTACGATTATCGGTGAGAGCCAGCGTGAGTTCACGCAGATCTACCCGCAACCGGGCTGGGTCGAACATGACGCTGAGGAAATCTGGCTGGAAACACAGCATTGCATCCGCGCTGTGCTTACCAGCCTGGGGCAGCAGCCAGTTGCGATTGGCCTGACAAATCAACGGGAGACTGTGGTGATTTGGGAGCGCGCAACGGGCCGCCCCATTGCCAACGCCATCGTCTGGCAGGACAAACGTACAGCGAGCCAATGCCGTAACCTAGCCGAAGCGGGCCATGGAGTAGAGGTAACTGCGAAAACTGGCCTGGTGCTGGACCCGTACTTTTCCGCGACAAAGATTGCCTGGATCCTGGACAACACACCGGGAGCCCGCGCCAAGGCTGATGCTGGAGGTTTGGCGTTCGGCACAATCGATAGCTGGTTGCTTTGGCGACTGACGGCAGGTGGCGTCCATGCAACGGACGCAACGAATGCCGCCCGGACCTCCCTCTACAACATCCGAGAAGGGCGCTGGGATGCAGCACTTTGCAAGATATTCAACGTGCCAATTGAAATGCTGCCAGAGGTTCGCGACAGCGCCGGGGATTTTGGCCGGACGGACAAGGCTGCGATTGGTACCGAATTACCGATTCTTGGCATAGCCGGTGACCAGCAGGCAGCGACCGTTGGGCAGGCCTGCTTCGCACCCGGTGATGTGAAAAGCACCTATGGCACCGGCTGCTTTGCGCTGGTGAACACTGGCAAGACGCTTCAGGCGAGCCAAAACCGGCTACTCGGCACAATCGCTTACAGAATCAACGGTGAGACGACTTATGCGCTGGAGGGTTCAATATTTGCTGCGGGCGCTACCATCCAATGGCTGCGTGATGGCCTGAAGGTTGTTCGGTCAGCACTGGAAGCCGAAGCGATGACAAGATCACTCGCGAGCAATCAAGGTGTCTATATGGTTCCAGCATTCGCTGGCCTTGGTGCGCCATGGTGGGACGCAGAGGCCCGGGGCGCCATCTTTGGCCTGACGCGCGATACTGGCCCAGAGCAGCTCGCCCGCGCCGCACTTGAAGCCATTGGCTACCAAACAGCGGACCTGCTTGATGCCATTGGGGCTGACGGGGCGAAAGTCACGGCTCTTCGGGTTGATGGTGGTGTGACCCGTAATGACTGGGCGATGCAATTCCTGAGTGACATCCTGGCAATCCCTGTAGAGCGCCCGAAGGTGACTGAGACCACGGCTTGGGGTGCGGCAATGCTTGCAGGCCTTGCTGCTGGCGCGTTTGAAAGTCTTGAGGATGCAGGCCAGCGTTGGCGCGCCGACCACCGCTTCGAGCCCAAAATGGATGAAGCAGACCGTATTCGTCTCCTCGCCGGATGGCGCGACGCGCTGGAACGCACGCTGACAGATGCTGCCGCTCGAAAACCTGATTAGCCGTCAATAATCACCTTCTCTTCGACGACGAATGTTTTGATCGCGCCAATGAACTCTGCGCCATCTGCAAACAGGCGTTTTGCCTGATCAGACTGGATTGCTTGTTCCATTGTTTCCGCGTTGTCGTACCAAAGTTCGGCAATACCATCGATGGCGATATCAGACCCAGCGATATCAGCGCGGCTCGCCTCCCCCACAATATGGCTTTGCACATAGCGGCGAAGTCCGGGAATGCCGCGCGCCAGCGGACCGTGGATTTCGAACCAATGACGGACGAATTCTTCGTGGGTTGTGCCGTCCTTGCGAGTTAAAAATGAAATACGCTTGATCAAAGGGCTATCCTTTTGGCCATGGTTTCGGCGATCATAGGGGACAGTTGTGAAATACGCCCCGATTATGTGAGTGCAGCAGATGCCAAACCCAACCGAAGTGCTTGCGGCAACAGGCGATGGCTTGATCGCCATAGTTAAGCGTGATTGCCCGACCTGTGAATTGGCCGGGCCCGTATTGGCGACACTGCAACAGGCCGGTCGGCTTGATGTTTACAGCCAAGATGATCCGTCTTTCCCGGAGCAAGTATCCAAGGTCATCGACGACCGGGAACTAGCGGCCTCCTACAATTTGGATGTGGAGATCGTGCCAACGCTGATCCGCGTGCAAGGCGGCAAGGAAGCTGACCGGACATACGGTTGGGATAGTGCGGAATGGAGCCGGGTCGCGGGCCAACCCGTTGGCGAAGGCCTGCCGCCGATCCGCCCGGGCTGTGGTGCCGCCAATGTTGAACCCGCGGCCTTACGCATACTGAAAATCCGCCACGGTGAAACCGGCCTGACAGCCAGGTCCGTAGCGCTTGGCGGCGAGGAAGACGATATAGAAGCCGCCTTTGCTCGCGACTGGTCAGACGGCCTGCCCGTCGTGCCACCAACAGAAGCCCGCGTGCTGGCGATGTTGGAAGGAACCAGCCGGGAATCTCAGGAAGTACTGGGCATCGTGCCGCCGAACCTTGACCCATGCACCGTCGAAAAGGCCGCTATCAATGCTGTGATGGCTGGATGCAAACCAGAGTATTTTCCAGTGGTGCTAGCCGCACTCGATGCGACGCTTGATCCGGCATTCAATATGCACGGCGTGCTGGCAACCACGATGTATGTAGGGCCAGTGTTTGTTGTGAATGGCCCGATCGCTCAGCGGATTGGGATGAACGGCAAGCATAATGCGCTCGGCCAAGGCAATCGCGCGAACTTGACAATCGGGCGCGCTGTGCAGCTCATCATCCGGAATGTCGGGGGCGGGAAGCCGGGCGGCATTGACCGTGCTGCTCTCGGCAATCCTGGCAAGCTTAGCTACTGCTTTGCAGAGGATGAGGCCGGATCATTCTGGCGGCCGCTCTCAACGGACTTTGGCTTTAACGAGGGCGACAACACCGTCACTGTTTTCGCAGGCTATGGCCTTCAAGGTGTTGTCGACCAGAAATCTCGCGATCCAGAAAGCCTTGCTCGCTCAATCGCCGAATGCTTGAAGGCGATGAACCATCCGAAGCTTTGGCCAGCGGCGGACGCGATCCTTGTCGTTTGTCCCGAACATGAGCGCACATTCAAGGCGGCTGGATGGAGCAAGGCGGACCTGATGAAACGCTTGATGGAGCTCATGATGGGCCCAGCAGACGCTTTGGTTCAGGGCGAAGGCGGCATCACCGAAGGCTTACCAGAAAGCCGTCGCGGCACGAGCGCGTCCAAGTTCCGCGATGGTGGCCTACTGATCGTCCGCGCTGGCGGCGGTGCAGGCATGTTCTCCGGCATCATCACCGGCTGGTCCGCATCTGGCGACCGCGGCAGCCTGCCCGTTACCAAGCCGATCGGGAACTAACTATTCAGCAGGTGCTACGAACGCTTCATTCTCCGGCTTCACCCGGTGCGTCACCATGCGGTCATGCAAGTTCGTGACAATCCCGCTGCCTGTCTTCAGGCATAAAAAGGGGAAGAATGCATGGACCAAACAGGCGCAGGCACCCACGAACATGGGGATCGCGAACGACATCGCTTGGCCCATATGTTCAAAATAGCCTTCGCCCACGTCAGAAGGATGGTCAGTGAACGGGTTAGCCATAGCGCGTCTCCAGTGTTTTCGAACTCCCAGTGAATAATACGCAGGCATCGTGAAAAAACATTTCAAAGTTTCCGCTAAAATGCCAAAGTAAGAGAATATTATTCTCTAATATGGATTTTCTGTAGATCATGGATAGCATCGATAAACGCATTCTAAGGTTAATTCAGCAGGACGCGACGCTTTCGGTCGCTGCAATTGCAGAGCAGGTTGGTCTCTCCCAAACACCCTGCTGGAAGCGGATCCAAAAGCTGGAGCGATCTAGCGTCATCCAAAATCGCGTAGCGCTGCTTGATGCTGATGCACTTGGCCTGCCCATCACCGTGTTCGTATCTGTGCGCACCAACCGCCACGAACCAGAATGGCTGGAGAAGTTTGCTGAGGGCGTCAGCCGACTGCCGGAAATCGTAGAGGTCTACCGGATGAGCGGAGATATTGACTACCTCCTCAAAATCGTCGCCCCAGACATCGCTGGATATGACCGCATCTACAAGCGCCTGATCAGCATCGTTGAGATTTACGATGTCTCATCCGCCTTCGCGATGGAACGCATGAAAGTCACGACCGCCTTACCGCTCGATTACGTGGCGACAGTGGATTAACGCCGTCTGCAATTCTGTGCCAGGATACCGCTTCCAACACCAACGCAGCGGACAATCCCATGGCGCATGACTACACAATCTTTGACGGTCTCATCATCTCGAACTGGGGTCGCCCTGTGTTCGAGGAAATGAATGCTGGCGGCCTTGCCGGTGCCAATTGCACTTGCGCCGTATGGGAAGGCTTTGAGGCGACCATGGGCAACATCGCCCGCTGGAAGCGCATGTTCAAAGAGAATGCAGACCTGATTGTGCAGGCCCGGTCCGCCCAGGATATCCGCGACGCCAGGGCTACTAGCAAAACAGGTATCGCCCTGGGCTTCCAGAATAGTTGGCCCATCGAAGATGACCTGGACCGCGTATGGCTGTTCCATGACGTTGGCGTGCGCACGATCCAAATGACCTACAACACCCAGAATTTGGCGGGCGCAGGCTGCTGGGAATCGACGGACCCTGGCCTTTCGGACTACGGCAAGCGACTGGTGGCGCTGCTAAATGAAGCGGGCATTCTGATCGATCTGTCTCATGTCGGTCCGCAAACGTCCAAAGACGCGGCGGACGCCTCCAAGCGGCCCGTCGCCTATACCCATGTGGCACCAGCAGGGATGAAGGATCATCCACGCAACAAGCCGGATGACATGCTGAAGCGCATCAATGGCACGGGCGGGTTTGTCGGGGTCGCCCTTTACGCGCCGTTCCTGCCCAAAGGCGATGATTCGGACCTGGAAGATTGCCTAGACACGCTGGAATACGTGCTGAACCTTCTAGGCCCAGAACGGGTTGGCCTCGGCACTGATTTCACACAAGGCTATGGCGCAGACTTCTTTGAATGGCTGCGGCGGGACAAAGGCACAGGCGCTGGTGTCGCTGGGCCAATGAAAGGCACCCGGCCTGCCAATCCGAAGGGGTTAGATGGCATGTCTGAATATCCAAACCTGATCCAAGCCATGCAACAGCGCGGATGGGATGACAGCCTGATCCGCAGCGTAATGGGTGAGAATTGGCTCACCTTCCTGGATGATGCCTGGTGCCCCGCATGACCCGCATACTGACAACGCACGCAGGCAGCCTCCCGCGCCCACTGGCACTAACGGGCCTGTATGCACGGAGTTCACAGGGTGGGCACGTTGATCCCGTAGCATTGGCGCAGGCTGGCAAAGCTGCACTTGCAGGCATCCTCCAATCACAGGCGGATGCAGGTGTTGATATTGCCAATAATGGTGAGCAGCAGCGGGAGGCCTTTTTTCTCTACCTTCGCCATCGCCTTTCCGGCATCGGCGGGCGGTGGGAGCGAAAGCCGCAGGCCGATGTCGCAGCGTATCCAGACTTCCAGGCGGCGATGGCGGCTGCGAATGCGGAGAAAACCGCCGTATCCAACTTCCAACCACCCAAAACCATCGGGCCTATCGCCCATGAACACCCCGAGGCATGTGAGGACGAATGCGCGGATTTTGCTTCGGCATTGAAAAAGGGTGGCCATCAATTTGCGGCAACGTTCCTAACCGCCCCCTCCCCCGGCATCGTCGCAGCAGCGCTCAAGAATGAGCATTACGATGGTGAGGAAGCCTATCTGGATGCGCTGGCAGCCGCACTTCGCGTTGAATATGAAACCATTCTTCGCAATGGCCATATGCTCCAGCTCGATTGCCCGGAACTTGGGCTTGAAGGTCATGTGACCTATGCGGGCCAACCGGAAGCGCATCTAAAATTCGTTGAGCGTGCGATTGCCGCTATCGCCAAGGGTATTAATGGCCTACCGAAAGAACGCATTCGCTTGCATCTATGCTGGGGCAATTACGAAGCGCCCCATGATCAAGATACGGCGCTGGCCGACTTGTGGCCGATTGTGAAGCAAGCGCCCGTCGGCGGCTTTGTGCTGCCCTTCGCCAACCCTCGTCATGCCCATGAATGGCGCGTTCTGAAAGCTTCTCCACCAGCGCCCGACCAGACCATTACGGCGGGGGTCATCGATACGCTAACAAACTTTGTCGAGCATGAGGAAGTAGTTGCGGACAGGCTGGAACTGGTCGCCCGTGCGATTGATGACCCGGCCCGTATCACCGCTTGCACAGATTGCGGGTTCGATACATCTGCTGGAATGGGCCGCGTAGCACCAAGCGTGGTCTGGGCGAAGCTTCGCGCTATGGCGACTGGTGCTAAATTGGCCAGCGGGCGTTTAGGGCTGGGGGCTTAAGTGCCCTTTTTCCAGCAACCCACCATATGGTCGTCCACAAGGCCCATGGACTGCATGAACGCGTAGCAGATCGTTGGGCCGACAAACCGGAAGCCCGCCTTCTTCAATCGCTTTGAGAGCAATTCAGCGGCTGGCGTCTTGCCCGGCACATCCGCCATAGACTGCGGACGGTTGATCAGCGTCTCGCCGTCCACAGCATCCCAAACGAACTTCGAAAAGCCACCAGGTTCCTCGTCCATCATCTTCAGCCATGCTTGGGCGTTGGAGATGGTGGATTCGATCTTCAGGCGATTGCGGACAATGCCGCTATCCGCCATCAAACGGTCGATGTCAGCCTGATCAAACTGCGCGATTTTCACAGGATCAAAATTGGCGAACGCCGCGCGGAAGTTATCGCGCTTCCGCAGAATTGTGATCCAGGACAGGCCTGCCTGAAAACCTTCCAGGCATAGCTTCTCGAACAACACGCGATCATCCCGCTGGACGACGCCCCACTCTTCATCGTGATAGCGCTGATATTCGGGGTCGTCACCACACCAGCGGCAACGGTCCCGGCCATCCGGGCCTGTCAGCAACCCGCTCATGCTAGGCTACATTGAGCGCAGTTTCGGATCGAGCGCATCACGCAGCGCATCGCCGAAGAGGTTGAATGCGAACACTGCAAGCGTAATCGCGAGGCCTGGGAAGATGGCAACCCAAGGTGCTGATTCAAAGAACTGTTCGGCACCGCCACGGAGCATCAACCCCCACGCCGCCGTAGGCTCCTGAACGCCAAGGCCGAGATATGAGAGCGAGGCTTCCAGCAGGATCGCCTGACCGACAAAGCTTGTGACCATAATCAGATACGGCGCCATCACGTTCGGCACCATATGCACCAGCACAATACGGGTATGGCTGAAGCCAGAGGCGCGGGCGGCATCCACATAAGGAATATCACGCAACGCCAATGCGCTGGACCGCACGACGCGTGCGCATTTGGGGATGAATGGAATGGTGATTGCGATGATCACGTTCCAGGTGCCAGAACCGAACACAGACACAATGGCAAGCGCCATGATGATCAGCGGGAAGGCCATGAATACGTCCATGATCCGCTGGAAAATCAGGTCAAACCATCCGCCGAGATAGGCGCTGGTCACACCAAGCACCAATCCAAGCGTCGCGCCGACAAAGGCAGAGATAAAGCCGATCTGCAATGCCGTGCGGGACCCATAGATAATGCGGGAAAAGATGTCCCGGCCAAGTTCATCGGTGCCCAGCAGGTATGTCAGGTTAGGGCCGATGAGCTGATCAGCGAAGTTCATATCGAGCGGATCTTGCGGTGCGACGACATCTGCGAACAGAGCGACAAACAACATCAGCATGATGAATACGGCAGACCCAGCGCCAAGCGGCTGACGGCGCGCCATGCGGCGGACCTTCTGCAAAAATGAGCGCTGTTTGGGTGCGTCGGCAGTCGTGGTTGCGGTGTTCATTTGCAGGCCCCTAACTGTACCGAATGCGCGGATCAAGCCACGCATATATGAGATCAATGACGATGTTCATCATCACAAAGATGAACGCCACCAGCATCACCAAAGCTTGCGTCAACGCGTAATCATGGTTGGTGACGCTATCCACGAAGAGCTTGCCAAGACCATTCAGATTGAACACCTGTTCCGTCACAACCAAGCCGCCCATCAGGAACGCGAACTCAATGCCGATCACGGTGACGACCGGCAACATGGAGTTCTTGAGCGCATGGCGGTTCACCACCAATTTCTCAATAACGCCCTTTGCACGGGCGGTGCGGATATAATCTTCGCGCAGCACTTCAAGCAGCGCCGAGCGCGTCATACGGGTTGCGACAGCTGAATATCGATACCCGGTCGCCAGCGCCGGCCAAATCAACTGCGTTAAATTACCGATTGGGTCCTGAAGCGGTGAGACATATTGGATTGGCGGGATCCAGGCTTGGCCAAACCAATTTTGCGTCGTCCACAACAACCCCAGCATGATCAGAATGCCGAGCCAGAAGGACGGCATTGCGATGCCCGCGATGGAGAAGCAGCGGACGACGTAGTCGATCCAGGTGTTCTGGCGGATGGCGGAGATTGTTCCAAGCGGAATAGCGATAATGACGCTGACGATCGTCGCCATGACCGCAACTTGCAGCGAAAGCACAGCGCGCACGCCGATTTCTTCTGAAATGGCGCGGCCGGTCCACATCGACTCGCCAAAATCGCCAACAAAGAAACCGCCAAGCCAGCTGAAAAACTGAATGTATAGCGGGCGGTTCAGGCCCAATTCATCGCGGCATATTTCAATCAGGCCGGCGTCAAATGACCCGCCCGTGCCGGCATATCGGAGCGCGCAAATGTCGCCCGGAATCATATGCATCAGCGTGAAGACAAGGATAGCGGCGCCTACCAGCGTCGGCACCATCATCAACATGCGTTTGACCAGATACTTATGCATCGGTTTCTCTAACAATTTGGGCCCAAGGCGATATGCCGGGCCTCATTATCGAAAGTAATCAGAAAGATGGAACGCCCGCAGATCGCTATTACGATCCACGGGCGCATCCTAGTCGTTATATCTGAAGCGGTTTACTTATCCGCGTCAGGATCAAGCCATACCGTGTCGAGCGCTTGGCCCAGGTAATGGCTTGGGCTGACTTTCCAGCCCTTGAAGTGGGAGCGATGGACGGTCGTCCGGCGCCACCAAAGCGTAATCATCTGCGTTACCTGATCGTGGAGAATGTATTTCTCATAGGCGCGCATTTTGACCCGCTGTTTAGCCGGATCGGCTTCAAGCAACATGTCTTCGTACATCGCATCCAGCTTACGATCGACCACGCGGGAATAGTTGGCGGGGTTCACGTCAGACGAGAGATACTTGGATGTATCGATTGGCGGGTTGACGATGGACTGGCAGTTGAAGTCAATCGACACGTCAAAATCACCTGATTCACGCAGCGTTGCGTAGAATGGGCCGGTAGGCTGAACCTTCTGTTCGAACTTCAGGCCAATTTGGCGCCACTGATCAATTAGCCAAACACCAACAACCTTGTAAGGTTGATCAACGCCACGGTTGTTGAAGACGTAGGTCTTGGACAGGTCCATGCCAGCTTCTTCGAGCAGCTTACGCGCTTCAGCGCGGGAGGCTTCAAGATCGGCCTTGTAGCCGTCCATCTGCATCAGTTCTTCCTTCGTCGCGGCCAGGCCGTGATTCGGGTAGACGATGCCGCCAACAGTTTTAACAATGGCGATCTTGGACAGATACTGGGACCCGCCCCAACGATCGACCGCAAGGGTCAGCGCACGACGAACGCGCACATCATCAAACGGCTTACGGGTGTGGTTAGGCGTAGCCAGTAGGACGCAGTTCCAATCCGTTTCCTGCACATTGGCTTTGTCACCAAGTGCGCGGACTAGATCGTCACGAGTTTTGGGTGGGAAACCACGGAACTGAGCGCTGGCGCGGTTGCCACGAAGCGCTTGAACCTGAATGGATTCCTTATTGGCGAAGATCGCGGTGATCTTGTCCAGATATGGCAGGCCCTTCAGATAGTAGTTCGGGTTCTTTTCACCGGTCATGAAAGCGCCCGGCTGATACTCTTTAAAGACGAACGGCCCGGAACCCAGGATGTTCTTCTCATACCAGCGCTGGTCCATGTCCAGCTTGGCTTTGGAGTAAACGAAGTTATAGGGAGCAGCCAGCGCCGGAATGAACGACGTTGAGGCATATTTCAGCTGGAACACGACCGTTGACGCGTCTGGCGTGTCAACTGATTCCACCATTTTGTAGAAGCTCTTCCGGGCGCTGGAAACGCCTTTGGGTGGGAAGATGATCCGGTCAAACGTGGCTTTTACGTCCGCAGATGTCAGCGGCGTGCCATCATGAAACTTAACGCCTTCGTGGAGTTTGAAGGTGAAAGTCTTGCCGTCATTCGTGCCCTTGGGAACGTCGCCAACGCAGAGATCGCAGACGAAATCTGCAGGATCAGCTGGGTTCTGCGGGTTAACCCGAAGCAGCGTGGAATAATACGGGCGCACCGGATGGATGACCGCATAGGTCGTCTCACGGTGAGCGTCAAAGCTTGGCGGGCCTTTGGCCGGCACCACATAGGTGAAGTGGCCGCCATATTTCGGCGTTTCGGCGATAGCTGCGCCAGTCGTGAGCATCATGCCCACCCCGACAGCCGCCGCCGCATAGGCGCGGATTCCCTGCATCCTGAAATTCCTCCCTTGGATAAAAACAACGGCGCGCCAAACTTAGCTGGCTAAACCGTACGCCAAGCACCGTAGCAACACGCTATGTTAAGTCAAACTGATTCCGATATTTTACCCGAGAAAGCGGCTATTCGGCCTTCGGATACCAATAGGCCAGAAATTCAGCATAGGCTGCAGGCTCGTCCGAACCCTCAATCTCAATCAGGTGAGCCGTAGAGCAGAGCTTTTTGCCCTCCCCCTTATCCTCAACGTTTTTCAGGGTGATTCGACTGCGCAAACGGATTCCGTCACCAATTGTAACGGGGCGGAGAACACGAACTTTGTCGAGGCCGTAGTTCAGGAAATAGTCACCATCGGGCGGGTTGAGGCCCTTCTGTTCATTGAAATAGGTCAATAGGCTCACATAGAAAAACCCGTGCATGATGGTATCGCCATACGGACTTTCGGCACGCGAACGCTCCTGGTCGCAGTGCATCCAGGTCCGCCAACGAGTGACTTCGCCGAAGACGTTCACCTGCAATTGGTCAACGCCCGTCCAATCCGTAACGCCAAGTTCCTGGCCGACAAAGTCCTCTGCATTCGCCAGCAGGATTTCAGCTTGTGACATGGTCAAGGCCCTCCCTTCGTTAATATCATGCAGTCGCTTCTTTGGCCGCGCCAGACGCCAATAGCGCCGCAGCCTCGGCCTTAGTGAACCCATTTTCAGCCAATATGGCCGCTGTATCGGACCCAATGACAGGCGCGTTCGCCCGGTCCATGCCCGGCTCTAGCGCTGGCAGGCCCGGGAAATTCAGCAGCGTCGTCGGCTCTGGATAACCAGGCTGCGGAAGCTTGGCGAACAGGCCAGTGGCATTCGGGTGGGGATGGTCAGCGAACTCAAGGTAATCATTGATCACCTCATTCATAAGGCCTTTTTCGCTGAATAACGCGTTCCATTCCGCCGTGGATTTGCTTTTGAAGATGGGAATAATGCGGGCGTTGATTTCATCGATATCAGCAACGCGACCGGCGTTGGACCGGTATTTCTCTTCCGCCTTCCAATCATCAAAACCGAACGCGTCACAGAATGTCAGCCAATCACGTTCTTGCAGAATCAGAACCTGCAAATACCCGTCTGAACACCGATATACGCCGCCCGGGGTTGAGCCTGGTGGCGGTTCTTGGCCTTCTTGAAGAGTGCTGGTCATCCGAACACCTTGGAGATGCGCGGCCCCCTGCATCAGCGAAATATCTAGGAAGCGCGGGCTTGGGTCATTCCGTTTTGCGTAGAGTGCCGCCGCTACAGCCTGATGCGCGAACATTGACGTCGTCATGTCGACAATAATCGGCTGCGTGCGGAGCGGCACACCATCTGCCCCCCTATTGGCATGCATGAAGCCGGTGAAAGCCTGTAATACGGGGTCCATCGCCGGTTGGCGGCTAAGTGGGCCAGTTTGGCCATACCCTGAGATGGAGATATAAACCACGCTTGGCGCGATCTCCTTCACGACCTCATAGCCGAAGCCCAGCCTCTCAATCACCCCAGGGCGGAAGCCTTCCAGAAATACGTCTGCATCTTTCAGCACCCGCTTCAGCGCGGCCTTCGCTTCGTCCTGTTTCAGGTCCAGGCAGAGCGAGCGCTTGCCGATATTGCCTATGAGTGAGAACGCCGTGTGCTCGCCATAGCGCGGGCCGAGAATTCGCGTCCAGTCACCCACTGGCGGTTCGACCTTAATGACATCCGCCCCCCACTGCGCCAGTAGCATTGCGCAATATGGCCCAGCGATCCCTTGTGAGAGATCGACGACTTTAATGCCCTCATAGGGTCGTTCGAAGCTCATCGATCATCCTTTTGTCAGGCCGTAGGTCTCAACTGGAATGCGGTCAAATATTTCCCGCTTCAGGACAGCAGCAGCACTTGGCGCGTCACGGGCTGTGCTGAGCAATACAGCGAATTTGTCGTAAAGCAGCAGGAACCGGTCCAGGAAAAGTGCGGCGTCACGCACGGCAAATCGTTCGCCTGCGGTTTCTGCCACCAGCTTGTTATCGGCGGCGATAGCGGCACGGATCGCCTCATCAAGTTGCGGTGTAGCAACATCAACCTGCAGCCCCCGCGCAGCCGCTGCACGCAGAGCGGCGTCCGCCATGTTCTGATAGCCCCAGACCACACCAACGATTCCATCTGCTGTTGCGGTTAGCACCGCCCGGCGTTCATTTGGTGTGAGGGATTGCCAATATGCGGCAGAGCCTAAGAAAGCCGCACCGCCCCGATAAGCGCCAAACGGTGCCTTCAAGGCATAGCGCGCGTGTCGCCATACATCTGGATCGGACAGTTCCATCGGCGTTGCGATCGCAGCCGTAACGGCACCTTTCGCTAAAAGATCGCCCGGATCGCCATCTTCCTCATGCGCGCGGCCTCCTAAGCGTTGGATCAATCGATCCCATGCACTCCCCGGCGTCAGCGCAGAAAGGCTGCGGAACGCAACGACTGTATTCGCTGGTTCTTGCGACAGCATCACATAGCGCGCCGCACCGTAAGCCCCCAAAAACACAACGCGCCTGCGGAAAAACGACTGCCTGCACGCGACACAATCTAACGCCAGTAATTCTGTGGCTGCGGCAGCTGCGGCGAGTTCATCTTCACCACCAGCAAGGCCTAACTCTGCCAATAACGCTGCATAGGGAAACGCTATTGGGAATGCAGAAAGGGCTGCTGCACCAAAGGCATAATCGTTGCGGCCAAGGGATTCGATTGCAGCCGGATCAGACGGCGGCGGGCCGTTCAAAAACAGGCTGAGCTTGGGCGCGCCCTTGGTCTTACCTAACCGCTCCCCGAACGCTCGCCAGCCACTTTGGGCCAGCGGGTGATCTAGCCCGAAACCAATGTGCGCACGGGCGGGCTCAGCAGCACGCGCCGGACTTGAAAGAACGATAAGCGTGGCGGCGAGGAGGCAACAAAGCCAACCCATCACGCGCAACCCCGCTTCCTCCTTGCGGAAGAGGCGGGGCGCATTAACGGTCGTCACGTTTTTCTGATTCAAAGCAAGCCTTACACTGGATCCCAGACAAAATAGTCCGCAGAGCGGTCATTCGCCAGGAAATGCGGCTTGAATGCAAGCATTGCGTGCTCATGTATTTTCTGTGGGGTCCAACCATCGCTGCGGTGGACGGTGCGGACAGGCCGGTTTTTGCTCATCAGCATGATTTCGTTGGAGCGGACGTAGAAAATCTGCCCCGTCACTTCGCTCGCAAGATCAGACAGGAGATACACCGTGGGCGCCGCGATCTTCTGCGGCGTCATGGCTTCCTGGCGCTTGCGGCGTGCTTCGCCTTCTGGCCCCTTAATCGGGATCGTCTCAATCATGCGCGTGAATGCTGAAGGCGAAACGATGTTTGAACGAACGCCAAAGCGCTGCATATCTAGCGCAATCGACTGCGATAGGCCAACAATGCCCAGTTTCGCCGCCGCATAGTTCGCCTGTCCAACATTACCGACCAAGCCGGATGTCGAGGTGAAATGCACAATGGCGCCAGATTCTTGTTTGCGGAAATGCTCCGCCGCCGCCCGCGCCACGTTGTAATAGCCGTTCAGGTGAACGTTGATGACTGAATCCCAATCATCCTCAGTCATCTTGTGGAAGATGACATCGCGCAGGATGCCGGCGACGTTCACAACGCCGTCGATCTGGCCGAAGGCGTCGACCGCCTGTTGCACCATCTCCTGGGCGTCATCCCATTTGGAGATATCGCCGCCGTTGACGACAGCTTCGCCGCCTTCAGCTTCAATGTCTGCAACAACCTGCTGGGCCGGGCCGATGTCAGCATCGCTTTTGCCGTCAACAGCCGCACCCAGATCATTCACAACGACCTTCGCACCTTCGCGCGCCGCCAGCTTGGCGATTTCAGCGCCGATGCCACGGCCTGCGCCGTTCACCAGCACCACTTTGTCTTGAAGAACCCCGTCTGCCATGGGTCCGTATCCTCTTCTTTATACTTGAATTATTGCGTTCTGCCGTTTCCCTCGATCCTTAGATCGGGTCCCAACAGAAGATGTCTGCGGAGCGATCATTGGGAACGAAGCTTGGCACAAGTGCTGGCATTCCTTCCTCATGGATCGAGCGTGGCGTCCAGCCTTCTTCACGATGAATCGAGCGGATGGGGCGGTTTTGACCGAACAACACCTGCTCATTCATACGACTGCCAAAGATCTGCGCCGTAACGCCCATTTCATTCGCCGCGTCGGACACCAGATACACGCACATTGGCGCGATTTGCGCTGGCGTCATCTGCTTGATCTTAGCCAGGCGTTCCTGCTGTTCCGGCGTATTTGACGGGATTGTCCCGATCATCCGGCTCCATGCGAACGGCGACATGCAGTTCGAGCGCACACCGAAGCGCGCCATATCAAGCGCGATGGATTTCGAAAGGCCAATGATGCCTAACTTCGCAGCAGCGTAGTTTGCCTGACCGAAGTTGCCGATCAGCCCAGAGGTCGAGGTGAAATGCACCATCGAGCCGGATTCCTGTGCGCGGAAGTGATCTGCCGCCGCCCGGCTGACATTGAACGTGCCTTTGAGATGCACCTGGATAACCGCATTCCAGTCGTCCTGGGTCATCTTGTGGAAAATCACGTCGCGTAGAATGCCAGCAACATTGATCACGGCGTCAATCTGGCCGAACTCATCAACGGCCTGCTGCACCATGCGCTTTGCGGCCTGGAAATCAGCAACGCTATCGCCGTTAACAACGGCTTCTCCGCCATTCTTCTCGATTTCCGCGACCACCTCTTGCGCCGGTGTGGAATCAGCGCCGCCGCCGTCCACATTGCCGCCAAGATCGTTCACAACGACCTTTGCGCCTTCAGCTGCCGCCAGTTTGGCGACTTCAGCGCCAATACCGCGTCCTGCGCCGGTTACGAGGACAACTTTGCCCTCCAACATGCCATCAGCCATTTAAGACCCTTCCTCCGTAAATCTGATTCGGTTCGTAGCGCGAAGCGTAAACCGTCATGAACGGCAATAGCAATCAGGCTGCCCAGCTAGACCGAGCCTGGATCGCCCAACGCCCGTCTTTGAAGGTCACGATGTAAAGTGACTTGTAACTCCCAATCGCTGAACCATCCGCGCGGAAGCGGGTGAACTGGACACGAAAATGCGCCTTATAATGCGCCTTATAAGGTCCATCGTCGATCAGTTCAACATAATCCCATGCCGTTCGCGCCCAGTCTGTGGATTGGCCTTTGCGGTCCCAAACCAAGGCATGGAAATCTTCCGGCCGCTCCATCACTGTCACTTTGCCGCTATGAAAGCGGACGTGGGGAAAGTGATACCAGCGGGTGCGAATGGCTTCGGCGTCCTCAGCATTGAACGCTTCCATAAAGCCATCGAGCGCAGTTCTGGCTTCGCGTTGTTCAGCCGCTGAGAGCGCGCTCAATCGCCAGCCTCCGCAAGCTCCGTCTCCACGGCCAGGATCGGGCGACCTTTGATGGATTTTGATGGCTGACCATTAACACCAACTGGCGTCTCGCCAACAAGCGTGATCCGGTAAAGCTGGCGGTCGAAATCACTCTGGAAGATATCCGCTGGTGCCAGATGGGACGTTGACCGATTATCCCAAATCGCCATATCCCCAGCGTTCCATTTGAAGCGCACCGTGTATTCCGGGCGAACCGTGTGCTCCCAAAGCATTTCTAGAATCTGCTGGCTCTCACGTGGATGCATGCCAACGATGGACTTCAGGAATGACGGGCTGACAAAAAGCTGCCGTTGACCTGTTTCAGGATGAACCGTGACGAGCGGATGCTCCGTCTCTAACTCCCGGCGCTTCACGCTATCATCATATGCATTGTCCTTAGCTGCACCGGCGGGCGGCTGGAACCGGTGAACACCGCGCAGGCCATCGACGATGCCGCGCATGGTCTCAGAGAGGCCTTCATAGGCCGCATTCAGATTGGTCCAGAACGTATCACCGCCATAGGGCGGGATCGTGACGCCGCGCAGGATGGATGCTTTCGGCGGGTTAATCGCTGCCGTGATATCGGTATGCCAGCCAGTCCATGCGCGCTGCATGCGGGCCGCACTATGGGTCTGCGCGGTTCGGTGTTTCGCAACCGAATAGACTTCTGGATAATCCTCGACATGGCCAAAAACGGCATGGCCGATAGTCGGATCGCCAAGCGAACGCGCGAAGGCCACATGCTGCGCATGGTCCAATGGCTGATCCCGGAAGAAAATCACCTTCCAGTCCAGAAACGCCTGATAGATGGCTTTAGCATCTGCAGATGACAATGGCTGGCGGAGATCAACGCCGCAGACTTCAGCCCCAATATGCAGCGTTGACGGTGTAATGGTGATGTTCGACATGGCGTCTCTCCTTCGACATTCCAGCGGCTTTCGGCCTTGCTGGCTCAGCGCTATGCTCGCAGTATAAAGCAATGCCTGACAAGGAGCACATGATGCGGGGTCGCGACGTATTTCTGGAAAGCCTAAGACTGCACGATGCAAAACGTATATTCGGCAATCCCGGCACGACGGAAAGCCCACTGCTAGATCACCTGGCGGCCTACCCAGACATCGAATATGTGGTGGCCTTGTATGAAGCCGTCGCCGTTGGTGCCGCTAGCTTCTACGCTCAGTCCAGCGGCAAAACGGCTGTTGCAAACCTGCATGTGGCACCCGGCCTCGGTAATGCTGCGGGCATGATGTACAGCGCCATGCGGGCGAATGCTCCGGTGATCATTACTGCTGGTCAACAGGACACGCGGATGCGGCTGCAAGGCCCAGTGCTCGGCCATGATCTCGTCTCCATCGCAGCGCCCGTTACGAAATGGGCGGTGCAAGTAGAGACCGCTGACGAGATGGCGGACGTTATGCGCCGTGCTTTCAAGGTCGCCAATGAAGCGCCTAAGGGGCCGGTATTCGTAGCGTTGCCAATCAATGTGATGGAGCAGGAAACGGAGAACGCCCCAGTCACATCCGGCCCGCTACACCAAGCGCCGACGGGCGACACAGCCGCGCTTGCTGAAATCGCCGCCGCACTCTCAGCCGCCAAATCTCCCGCCATCGTTGCTGGCGATGATGTGGCGCGCGGCGGCGCGAATGGCGAACTGCTGCAATTGGCTGAAAAGCTTGGTGCCAGTGTGTGGACCGAAGGCATGCATGCCCAAGCGATCGCTGATACGCGGCACCCACTCATGCGCGGCGGACTGCCGTTTGAGGCAGGCCCGATCAAAGCCATGTTGGGCGACGCCGATTGCGTGCTGCTGATCGGCGGGCCTTTCTTTGAGCCCGTTTGGTACGAGCCCGGCAGTCCCTTCCCCGATGGCGCGAGTGTCTTCCAGATAGAGCAATCACCGCAGATGTTAGCGCGGAACTACACCCTGAATTCCGGCGTGATTTCCGCGCCGAAGCAGGCGCTTGCTGCTCTGCTGGAGAAGGCGCAGCCGGATGCATCGGCAGCCAAGGCCCGTGTTGACGCATTGGCCGCCGCCCAAGCTGATGCCCGCGAAGCCCAAAAGGCCCGCACTGCACGGGCCGCAGGTCGTCGCCCCATGCCGATGTCTGTTGCCATGGCGGCATTGGCAGAAGCGCTGCCGGACAATGTTGTGATGGTCGAAGAGGCGATCACGGCCAGCACAGATTTCTCCCGCTCAATCGATTTTGCTGGACCCGGTGATTATTACGCCGGTCGCGGCGGCGCTATTGGCCAAGGCTTGGCGGGTGCTATTGGCGTTTCGGTCGCAAACCCGGATCGTCCAGTCGTATGCGTTTCTGGCGACGGCTCGGCGATGTACAGCATCCAGGCACTTTGGACGGCAGCGCATCACAATCTGAATCTTGTGTTCGTGATCCTGTCGAACCGCGAATACCGCATTCTAAAACACAATATCGACGTCTATCGTGGCCGTTTCGATGCCGAGAGCAATCGCGGTTACACCCATATGGACTTAACTGGCCCAGACTTCGGCTTTGTTCAGATGGCGGCAGGCATGGGCGTTCCGGGGGAGCAAGTTTCAGAACCCGAAGAATTCACCGCCGCGCTCGCCCGCGCAATCGCCACAGACGGTCCAGCGCTGATCGACGTGGTAATTGAAGGTAAAGCGAAATAGCAGCAATTAAGCGGCGGGCGTAACGGTCCCGTTCAGGGCGATATAAACGCCCGGCGGCGAGAGGCGGGCAGCAGCAATCGCCATGCCGAGATTGAAGTCTGCATCTGAGTCCCGGAACTTTTCGGGCAGCATGGCACCTGTCAGCACGATGGTTTTGTCGGCAATTCCGGCGAGCGCCGCCGCCGTCTTGGCCATCGTATCGGTGCCATGGGTGATGATGATCCGCGTCTGGCTCGCTGCTTCAACGGCTGCCCGCACTTTGGCACGCTCGGGGTCTTCCATGTCTTGGCTGTCCAACCGCATCAGCGACTGCTCAGCCCACCCAACAGGAAATTTCACACGCGCCAGCACAGATTGATATGCCGGGTCACATATCTCGAATGAATATCCATGGTCGGCGTCGCCGGGTGGATAATCCTTATCGATGGTACCGCCGACTTGAATAAACAGCAGATCATCTGAGGTTTCCGTAGCATCCGTCATGGCAACAGGTTCGCAATTTCAATCAGGTTTTCATCCGGGTCATAGACGTAGACGGAGAGCAGCGTTCCGGTGGCACCACTTCGCTCCCCGGGGCCGGTGATGATGGGGACACTTTCAGCGGCCAAATGCGCGATCACATTATCCATTGGCGTCTCGGTGATAAAGCAAAGGTCCGATGATCCGGGTGCTGCGTGGCGAACATTAGGATCTACGGGCTTGACCGCGTCATGCAGGTTGAGCTTCTGGCGTCCAAAATAGAGCGCCGTCCAGTTATCCCCGAATGTACGCCGCTCCATGCCAAGGACGCGGCTATAAAAGCTGCATGTAACGTCCATATCCCGAACGGTCAGCACCAAGTGGTCAAGCCGATCAATTGCGATGGTCATCGTCTGCTCCCTTATATCGGCGGAAGCCTAAGATAGGAATCGATCCGGGGCTACAGCACTGGCTTCTACTCCGGCGCTGGCAATGTCTGCTGGCAGGGAGGCGTCGATGGCGGCAGCGGCTGCAGCGCGGCCCAAGGCTTCGGAGGTCATCATGCCGAAACCGCCAAGGCCTACGAGCCATATGAACCCTTCTGCGCGTGGATCTGCCCCAACGACTGGCAGCTTGTCGGGCATGAAGCAGCGTAGGCCAGCCCAGCTGTGTGTGATGCGGGAGACTTTCAGGCTGGTGGCGCGTTCAACCCTATCGACACCGTGGGCGATGTCGATTTCTTCGGGCTGAGCGTCCGTCGGCTGGCTGTGATGTTCGTCGCAAGGGCTGGCAAGAATGCGACCCGCTTCCGGCTTGAAGTAGAATTCTTCTTCCGCATCCATCGCCATTGGCCAGGGTGAAGGGTCCAAGCCAGCTGGTGGATCAAATGTGAGGCAGGTTCTGCGCAAAGGTTCGATGCCAAGACCGCCCAAGCCCGCTGCTTCGGCGACAGTATCAGCCCATGCCCCCGCAGCGTTCACGACGACGCGTGCCATGATTTGGCCTTGCGGCGTCTCCGCCGTCCACTTACCGCCAGCGTGGTTAAGCTTCGTGATGGAAGCGTCTGTGATCAGCTTGACCCCGGCCCGGCTAGACGCCGCAAGGAAACCGCGATGCAGGCCATTCACGTCTATGTCTGATGCAGCAGGTACGAGCATCGCGGCGCCCAGATAATCCCGGTTCAGGCAGGGCACAAGCTCCACAGCGTCATCGACAGACAGAGTTTCAGCGACGCCATCCCGAATTTGGTCTGGCGTGAACTGATCCGTTACGGCTTCCGCCTGATCCTCTCGCCCAATGATTAAAAGCCCACGCGGCGTCAGTAGCGGGGCAGATGCAAACCATTCCGGCGGATTTTCCAGAAATGCGCCGCTCGCCGCTGCGAAACCACGAATAGCAGGGTTCTTGTAGCGCTTTGAGTAGAGCGCGGCTGACCTGCCAGAGGTGTGATAGCCGGGCTGGCTTTCCATCTCCGCCATGATGACGGAACCATGCTCCGCCAACCGATATGCAACAGAGGCACCCGCGACGCCTGCGCCGATAACCAGAAAATCCGCTTCTTGCATGCTCAGCCCTATTCCGCCGCTACCCGCACATCTGATGCGGGATCATCATCATTATCCGCCGCTGCACGTTTCATCCGTCGGCCCTCAATCGGTGCCAGGACAATGCCCATCAGCGGCGGCACAATCGCCAAGGTCATTACGGACGACATGGCTAATCCACCAATCACAACCGCACCCAGCCCACGATATAACTCGGACCCCGCACCCGGAAATAACACCAGTGGCGCCATGCCTATCACGCTTGTCAGCGTGGACATAAATATCGGACGAATCCGGTTGCTGGTGGCCTCTGCGATAGCGTCTCCCGGCTGCATCCCGTCATCTCGGATATGCTGCAATGTCTGATCCACAAGCAGGATCGCATTATTCACAACAACGCCGATTAGGATTACGAATCCGAGCACGGTCAGCATGTCCAAATTTTGGATAGCCCCGAAGCCCATGCCCGCAAAGATATTGATCGCCGCCAGCGCCATCACAGCGCCCGCTGTCGCCAAAGGCACGGAGAACAAGATCACCAGCGGATAGATGAAGCTCTCGAACTGGATCGCCATAACCAGGAACACGATCACAAGAGCCACGAGTAGGTCATAGGACAGCGCCTGCTTGGCCTTGCCTAATTCATCCGCCGTGCCGGAAACACGGAACACCACACCAGGCGGTAAGCCTTCTGCTTCAAGCGGCGCCAGGACCTCATTCTCGACCTTCGCAATCGCCTCTTCGAGCGGCATAGCGTCCGCAGGCGTCAATGCGATGGTGATGGTGCGATTGCGCTCTTTGTGCCGAATTTGCACTGGCCCGGTCGTCACCTGAACATCCGCAAGGCTGGAGACCGGCACGATGACGCCATTCCGGGCGACGACAGGCAATGCGCCAATATCCTGAGTGGACGTAACAGACCCTTCCCTGCCCTTGAGCTTTAGATCAAGCCGTTCAGAACCGACAGTGGTTTGCAGAATGCGGAGGCCATCGTTCGAAGCATCAATAGTGAGTCCCAGCTCCCGCGCCGTGACGCCATTATCAGCGAGACGGACCCTATCTGGATAAACCCGAACTTCAGGCGCCCCGAGTTCTAGGCTTGGCAATGGCCGGGCCTGGTGGCCCTCAGCACGCGGAAACACCTGGGAAACGCGCCGGAACACACCGTTCGCTGTCGCAACCGCATCTTCCAGCTCAATGCCGACTACATCGACTTCAATAGAGCGTGCGCCGCCAATCCCACGCCCGAACACACTGGCCGGACGGAAAAACCCGATGATGTCTGGATGCTTGGCGACTTCACGGAAAAGCGGGGCCTGCAGTTCCTTCAGGCGCTCTGGCTCGGCCGAGCGTGCCAGGACGATGACACGTTCGCCAAACGCCACAAAGTAGAAATCTTCCATTTTTGGCAGGCCGTCTGGTCCCGGTTCTGGCCCAGTTTCGGAAACCCACCGATGGCGGGTCGCGTCCTCAAACGTTTTCGCAATACCGGTATTGGTTTCAAGATTGTAACCGGCAGGCGGCAGCAGGAACCCAAATAAAAGGTTCCGATTGCCCTCTGGCAGGTAGTCCAAACGGGGCAGGAATAATACGGTCCCCACAATAGCGACCGCCGTGATTGCGCCAACCCACAGAAGCGCAAATGCCCGATTGGCGACAGTCCGCCTAGCCAAGCCGACAAACATGCCAAGGAACATTCGCCCAAACGCATCCAGCGGTGGAATACTCAGCCGCTTACTCTTAGATAATTCGCCCGAGAAAAGCCGCTTGCTAAGCGCTGGTATGACCGTGATGGCAACCAAAAGCGACAAGACGACAGACACGGAAATTGCCACGGCGATATCGCGGAACAGCTGACCGACTTCCAAATCTGTCGTCAGGATTGGCACGAACACCAGAACTGTCGTCAGCGCTGAAACCAGAATGGCACCCCAAACTTGCTTGGCACCTTCGTAGGCGGCGCGCGTTGGGGAATACCCCTTCTCCCGCAGCCGATAGATATTCTCCAGCACGACAATCGCCGCATCCACGACCATACCGACGGCAAAAGCGATACCGGCCAGCGAAATAACGTTGAGCGATCGGCCCAGCATCGCCATGGCCACAAATGAGCCAATAACGGAAACAGGAATAGCGATGGCGATGATCAGCGTCGGCCGCCAGGAACGCAGGAACAGCAGCAACACAATGGCGGCCAGAATGCCGCCAACCACGATGTTGGTCTGAACCAAATCAATGGCGGATTCGATGTAAATCGTCTCATCGTAGACCTGATGCAGATGCAGTCCGTGTGGGTGTAGAACATCTTCATTCAGCTCTACGACCGCAGCGCGCAGCTCCTTCATCACTTCAATGACGTTGGCGCCGGTCTCCCGCACAGCATTCACCGCTAGGCCCGGTGCGCCGTTGCGGCGGATCGTTGCGCGGGGCTTGCCGTAGTCATAGCGAACTTCACCAATATCTGCGACGGATACACGGGAAACGCGGCCTGTCACCGGATCAAGTTCTGACCGCAGCACTACGGCTTCAATAGATTCGGGGCTGTCCAATTCCCCTTCCGAGCGAACGACATAAGACCGCTTGCCCTCGTCTAATTCGCCCGCAGAGAACGAGGCATGCTCTGCCCGAAGCCGCGACGCCACTTCTCCGATTGTCAGGCGGTATTGGGCTAGCCGTGCCGGATCGACGATAATTTGTAGCTCGCGCGCACCGCCGCCATAGAGGTTGGTCAGTGCAACGCCGGAAACGCGTTCAAAGCGATCCTGAACTGTGTCTTCGATGAAATCCCGGTATGTATGGATCGGCGTAACATTGCCTTCCATATGCTGGATCGAGAACCAGGCAATCGGATTATCGTCTGCCCCAGCCGTCTTCAGCGTTGGTTCGTCCGCTTCTTCAGGGTAGCCATTCACGCGGTCCAAGCGGTTGGAAACCAGCAAAAGCGACTTGTCCATGTTCGTACCGACAGCGAATGTCAGCGTTACACGACCAGACCCTGTACTGGATTGGCTCTCCATCTTTTCCAGGCCATCGACGCCTTTCAGCACCTCCTCCTGGCGATTAACAATCTCACGTTCGATTTCAGCAGGTGCAGCCCCCGGCCAAGTCGTGTTGACCGTAACCTGGGGCTTGTTGACCTCTGGAATGAGCTGGATTGGGATTGTTGTTAGCGCAAGCGCGCCAAACATCACAATCATCAGCACCGCCGAAATTGTGGCGACAGGCCTTTCAATAGCGGCGCGAATTAAATTCATGGTTTTTGGCCCCTCGGCGGACCGGCTGCCTTATCACCCGCCAACCTAAAGGGCTGGCCAGGACGGAGCCCTTCATTGCCGCGCACAACGACAATGTCCCCAGGCCCAACACCTGAAAGCACAACAAAACGGCCACCAATGGCTGGACCAAGCCGGAGCGTTCGCGGTTCAGCCTGATACAGACCGGCTTCATCTGAAGCGCGCGCGACCATGACGGATGGGTCTTTGCCGCGGCGGATCACAGCATCCTTGTGCACGGTAAGCACCGATTGCGCTTCAGCAACTGGCACATCAACCGTGACAGACGCATTGGCGACGGCCACAGCAGCGAGTGCTGGCGGCAGCGGACCAAACCGAATTGGCCTGGTTCGGGATACGCCAGTCTCCCGTGGGATCACAGCGCGCACAGGCACAGCAGCCGTGACACCTGAATATCGCACGGTGGCGATAGCGCCGGGTGTAGCGCCGCCCATCCGTTCAGTGGGCGCTTCAGCTTCAACTTCCATCGCCTCAATGCCAAGCAGAGACACGACGGGCCCGCCAAGTGCCACAAACCCGCCGACATCCACATGCCGCTCCATAACGACGCCAGCATAGGGTGCGCGCACATTCGAATAGGCCAGATCAACATCCGCCAGCTTAAGTTCAGCTTTGGCCCGGGCGTAATCAGCCTGAGCTTCTTTAACCTGGGCAGCAGCGCGTTCGGCCTCACGCTGCTTGTCTGCAAGAAGGGCTTCACTGAAGGCTGCAGATTTCCTAAGCCGTGCAAGTCGATTTGCGGATTGCTGCGCTAGGCGCAGGCTGGCCTTAGCACTGGAAATTCTGGCCGAGGCCAAATTCAGCAATGCGCGACGGCGTGACCGTTCAGCTTTTAGCCTGTTCTCAGCAATGCGGATCAGCGTCTGATTTTTCTCGACGCGGTCGCCGACGCCAACCAACACTTCGTCTACAGCACCGCCAATGCGGGCAGCAATAGGGCCGCCACGAAGCGAGACGAACCGACCAACGACGGCAGCAGTTTCGCTCGCAGTTTCCTGGCGCACAGCATCACCCACCAGCGTCGGCGGCGGGCGTTTACGGCCTTGCGCATCCGCTGCATCGGAGAGACCGAGTGCCAGCAAAAAAACCAGGGCAAATCTAAGATTGGACCACACGTCAGTACGCCTTCATGCAACACCGAAGCAATGGGCTACAAATAGGGCGCTTTTGGGTGTTCGTCCATTGGCAGGCAGACGCTACACCGCGGGCTTAATCGAGGTCGCCGCCAAGCTCCGCACGCGCGCTTTCAGGGATAACGGCCATGTGGGCATAGTTTTCATGGTCAATGCCCAGGATGGCGCGGGTATTCGCCTGCTTCATCTTTTCCGCTTGCGCGTCAGTCAATTCAAAGTGAACGAACTGAACACTGGATGCTTTGCCATCCGCAGACGTGCGATCAACATCAATCTCAGCCCTGCTGGAAATGCGTTCGCCATCAAGCTCGAGGTACATATGTTCCTCAAATCCGCCCATGCGGTTGAGCACGGTTTTGCGACGCACAGGGTCATCAATCTCGATCATCACGGTCGCGATCAACTCGCGACCTTGTGGGATGAGCGGATTATAGGCTGCGAGTTCATCAGGAATCTGCTCCTCACCGCCCTTCTCGATCGCCAGCATTTCATGCACCTGGTGCCACATGGTCGCGTAGTTCTCGAAATAGAATGTCGCGAACGGGCCGACAGCGATGCGGCGGTTGGCCTTCATCTGCATCATGTCACGGCGGCGTTCTTTGCGGCCTGGCGTATAATCCGCCAGATCCATGATATCGGCGCGGGTAATCTCACGCTTGGACATTGCTGCCTGCCTCCTAAAGTTCAGAAAATTCAGTCAATCGATGACGTCAAACGTCGTAGCCATAAGCCTTAGCGAACAGCTTGATCGGATGTGGCGCGTGATTGATCTCCAATGAGCCATCCTCCCGCTCGACACCCTGCATAATATGCTCACCGGCAAGTGGACATTCAGAGGCGATATAGCGTTTGCGATCTTTCGCAGCCGATTGCTGCATTGCCTTAACAGCCTGCTTCGCCACCGGTTTGCCAACCTTCAACGCCACATCGAAGTTCTCTTTCATGGCACCCCAAGAGCCGCCATGGCCGGAACAGCGCTCGATGATTGCCACCTTGGTTTCAGGGATCATGCGCAGCATCTCCGCCGCCTTCGGCCCCATATTTTGAGCGCGCGCATGGCAAGCAAGATGCATCGTCACGTCGCCATCCAGCGGCACCATGCCGTCAGCAAGGCCTTCCTTTTTGGCGATCTCTACGACGTATTCCGAGATGTCCTTGGTTGCCTCAGCAAGCAGTCGCACATTCTCATCATCCGGTACGATCAATGGCCATTCAAACTTGAACATCAACGCGCAAGAAGGCACCAGCGGCACGACCTCATAATCATCATCGACCCATTGGGCGACAAGTGCTGCGGCCACGGTCTTAGCCTGTTCCGCGACGCGCGCCAGATCACCCTGTTCCAATTGAGGCATGCCACAGCAGCCTTCATAGGTGACTTCCGTTTTGACGCCGTTCTTCGCGAGCACATGGCGCGCGGCAAGGCCGATATCTGGATCGTTGTAGTTGCCAAAGCAAGTCGCGTAGAGGACTGCCTTGCGGCCATACCCCGGCGCTGTCGCATCCACTTGGGCAGGGTTCTGTTGGGCAGCGTTAACCAGCGTTGTAGCCGCAAACTTCGGTAACGCCGCATCCCGGTGCAGGCCAAGCGTCTTTTCCATGACAGGCCGCGTCAGGCTGTTATCTGTCTTGCTAGCCCAATTGGCAATTGATGGTGCCAGACCAGCCATTTTGGAATTACGGTCCGTTTCCGTCAGCTGCTTGATGCGCGTATTCGCACCATCGCGCTTCAGCTCAGCATGGCGATAGCGCAGCATGAGGTGTGGGAAATCCAGGTCGAATTCGTGCGGCGGCACATATGGGCACTTCGTCATGAAGCACAGATCGCAGAGCGTGCAGGCGTCCACAACGCCCTTGAAACCTTCGCTATCGACTGTGTCAAGCTCTTCAGACGGCGCGCTGTCAACCAGGTCAAACAGGCGTGGGAAACTGTCGCACAGATTAAAACACCGGCGGCAACCATGGCAGATATCAAAGATGCGGCGCATCTCTTCATCCAACAATGCCGGATTGGTGAAATCTGGATTGTTCCAGTCAATGACGTGACGGGTCGGCGCTTCGAGGCTGCCTTCACTCATCTCAAAAACCTTGCACCACAGAGAGCTCCAGCACGGAATTAATCGAATTCAGGCTGGGCAAAATCAATACGGAGTAGATAAGCCGGAGGGCGCGGACGCAAGCGTCAACGCGCCCTCCCAACTCATTCGCTTAGTCGCTTACGCGAGTTCGTCGAGCGCCTTCTGGAAGCGGCCGGCATGGCTGCGTTCAGCCTTCGCCAATGTCTCAAACCAGTCTGCGATTTCGTCGAAACCTTCATCACGCGCTGTACGGGCCATGCCCGGGTACATATCCGTGTATTCGTGGGTTTCGCCTGCGACAGCAGCCTTCAAGTTATCTTCAGTCGGGCCGATGGCTAGGCCGGTAGCTGGATCGCCGGTCTCTTCGAGATACTCGAGGTGACCGTGAGCGTGGCCAGTTTCGCCTTCTGCCGTGGAGCGGAAAACGGCGGCAACATCATTGTGGCCTTCGATATCAGCCTTCTGTGCGAAATACAGATAGCGGCGGTTTGCCTGGCTTTCACCAGCAAATGCTTCTTTCAGATTGTCTTCTGTTTTACTGCCCTTAAGCGCCATAGGATTGATCCCTCCTCGTTCATCAAAATCTTCAGGCCGCCAGTGCGACGGCACACCTTGAATATGGATAATCTCGGCGAAGAGTCAATTCTTTAGACAGGTTCTAAGATGGATTTCTGCGATGCCGCGTGGACAAAACAGAAGCGCGCTCAGGCTTTGTTCAGCCGGATAATTACATCGACCCGCTCTACCGTAGCGCCAGCAGGTGCCGTTGGCAGCTTGGCGATGCTAACAGCATCAGCTGGAACATCCTCTAACCGACCTTCTGCCACATGGAAGAAGTGATGGTGATCAGAAATATTGGTGTCGAAGTAGGCACGGCCAGGCTCCGCCAGCACTTC
Source organism: Alphaproteobacteria bacterium (assembly GCA_040263875.1). Lineage (GTDB taxonomy): Bacteria > Pseudomonadota > Alphaproteobacteria > Bin95 > Bin95 > VMCJ01. The sequence continues at coordinate 28,530 of JBDQJI010000010.1, read as the reverse complement.
GCGAAGCAATCCAGCATCAACGAACTGTCGGAGGGTATTATAGACGGTTGCGAGGGATACACTGAGTGCAGCAGCATTCGCCTCAGCAAACAATTCTTCCGCTGTCACATGGCGGCAATCACCAGCAAACAGCAAGTTCGCTAAGCCGATGCGCTGCCGTGTAGGCCGTAGGCCAGCGTCGCGCAAACGGGTCTGCGATTCGGTGTTTTCAAGGGCTTCGCTAGTCGTCTGCATCGGCGTCGCACCTCCTATTGTAATCAAGATCGCACGTCAGACTTCTTCCGAAACAGAAGATAGCGCAGTTAAACTAAAATTCCAGCTATTTGCAGGAAGTAATTGGCTTAGCGCTAATAGTTGCCTACTGGCCGGTCAATATACGATCAACGAGTTGCTTGACTGTCGGCACAAATCCGTTCGCATACCAAGGGTCCTCAGAGAACCGGTAGGCGTTATGACCAGCGAACATCAGGTTGTCTTCAGGGCGCTCACCATGGGCGATCGCTTGAAGCGTTTTCTGAATGCAGAAGGATCGCGGATCAGGTTTGCGCCCTGTCGTGCCCTTTTCGCCTTCAGACCAGTTGGAGAAACGGCACTGCGACAGGCAGCCCATGCACGCGACCTGATCCGTATGGATTTCGCGCGCTGCCGTTGGTGTCACGAAGACCATGGTCGAGTCTGGCGTCCGCATACCCTCCGTAAAGCCCTCGGCCATCCAGCCTTCAGCAAGCTCTTTCTCATGAGCCGTTAGGAAGATCTTCCGACCGCGCGCACCAACTGCCAATTCCACGACATGATCGCCGACTGGATCAACGGAGTAAGCGACCTGACGCGCAGAGCGTGCTGCTAGACTGTCTAGGAAGTCGTTGCGGACAGCTGAAGAGTAAAAACCTGTCGGGCTGAACTTGTTCAGCATGATTTCGCCTGGCTTTAGATTTGGCAGGCGAGATTTCCAGGTTTCAGGGATAGGGCTTTCTTCGGTGAGCAATGGACGCGTGCCGAACTGAAAAGCAACCGGGGCGATTTCTGGATCATCAATCCAGTCCGCCCATTCATCCAAGCGCCATACGCCGCCTGCCATGATGATTGGTACTTCGTTCAACCCAGCCGCATTCATCAACTTACGGAGTTCTGCAACACGCGCGCGCGGCGGTTCCGGCTTTAGCGGGTCTTCGCTGTTAGACAGGCCGTTGTGACCGCCAGCAAGCCACGGGTCCTCATAGACAACGCCGCCAAGCCAATCTTCGAACTTGTGATATGACCGCTTCCATAGCGCACGAAATGCGCGGGCTGATGAAATAATCGGATAATAGTGAACGCCATATGAGGCCGCGATCTGTGCGATTTTATAAGGCATCCCGGCACCGCACGTGACGCCATGGATCAGGCCCTTCGCACCAGCAAGTGCACCGTGCAGCACTTCCTCAGCGCCGCCCATTTCCCAGAGCACGTTGATGTGGATACGGCCATTGCCGTTCGCACTTTCATAAGCTGTCCGTGCTTGATGAATAGCCCCACGCACACCATGCGCCACAAGCTCTTGATGACGTTCCTTGCGTGTGCGGCCAAAATAGAGCTGCGGGATAAGTTCGCCATTTTCCGTAAAGCTATCAGCATTCACGGCGGAAACCGTACCAACGCCGCCAGCGCGCGCCCAGGCACCTGCGCTAACGCCATTTGTCGCCGACACGCCTTTACCGCCCTCAACAAGGGGCAGGGTCTCAGCGCCAGACATCATTCTCGGCTGTACGATCATCTGCGGACGTCACCCATCAGGTATTGGTGTTGACCTTAATTGAGGTAGGACATTCGGAGCGGCGCGTCCAGTGCACCGCCCCGAATTCCTGCTTCAAGCTTAGCCTTCTTCAGCAGCTGGCTCGACTTCTTCGCCAGTCTCCTGATCGATGTTCTTCATCGTCAGGCGAACTTTGCCACGATCATCGAAGCCAAGGCACTTCACTTTGACCATGTCGCCTTCGTTGACGACATCGGTCACGGAGCGAACCCGACCCGGGCGCATCTCAGAGATGTGCACGAGGCCGTCTTTCGGCCCAAGGAAGTTCACGAAAGCGCCGAAGTCCATGATCTTCACGACTTTACCGTCATAGATCATGCCTGCTTCTGGTTCAGCAACAATAGCGTGGATACGGCGCTGCGCATCCTCTGCCGCTGCTGGATCGGTCGCCGCGATCTTAATGGTGCCGTCGTCTTCAATGTCGATCTTCGCACCGGTCAGCTCGACCAGCTCGCGAATGACTTTACCGCCAGAACCAATCACGTCACGAATTTTCTCCCTCGGCACCTTCATCGTCGTGATGCGCGGTGCGTTGGAGCTAACTTCGGTCCGTGCGTGGCCAAGACCCTTAGACATTTCACCCAGAATGTGGAGACGGCCGTCTTTGGCCTGATCCAAAGCAATCTGCATGATTTCTGCCGTGATGGACGTAATCTTAATGTCCATCTGCAGGGACGTGATGCCGTTCTCAGAACCAGCGACTTTGAAATCCATGTCACCGAGGTGATCTTCATCACCCAGGATATCGGACAGCACCGCATAGCGGTCGCCTTCTTTGATCAAGCCCATCGCGATACCAGCGACCGGAGCCTTCAAAGGCACGCCCGCATCCATCATCGCAAGGGAACCGCCGCAAACGGTCGCCATGGAGGAGGAACCGTTGGATTCGGTAATCTCCGAAACGCAGCGGATCGTGTATGGGAAATCTTCATGGGCAGGCAGCATCGGACGCAACGCGCGCCATGCAAGCTTGCCATGGCCGATTTCACGGCGACCAGGAGGACCCATACGACCAGCTTCACCAACAGAATATGGAGGGAAGTTGTAGTGCAGCAGGAAGCGTTCCCGCATCTCACCTTCCAACCGGTCCATGATCTGTTCGTCAGACCCGGTGCCGAGTGTGCAGACGATCAGGCCCTGAGTTTCACCACGCGTGAACAACGCGGACCCGTGAGAAAGCGGCAACACGCCGACTTCTGAGACAATCGGACGGACGGTCTTCGTGTCGCGCTCATCGATACGCTTACCCGTGTCGAGAATAGAGTTACGAACGATGTCCTTCTCGAGGTCTTTCAGCACGCCCTTGGCGAGGCCAGTGTCGCCGTCCTCAGCTTCGATGGCTTCCATAGCTTTCGCCTTGGCGGCACCGACAGCGGTCTGACGCGCCAGTTTCTCCGTAATGCCATATGCGGCTTTGATGTCGTCAGACACCATGGCTTCAAGCTTAGCGCGCATTGCATCTTGGCCAGCAGGGGCTTCCGGCGCAGGCCAAGGCTCTTTGGCGCTTTCTTCGGCAAGATCGATAATGAGGTCGATGACAGCCTGGAAGGACGTGTGGCCCTTCACAACGGCTTCAAGCATACGCTCTTCCGAAAGCTCATGGGCTTCGGATTCGACCATCATCACACCTTCATTGGTGCCAGCGACAACAAGATCGAGCGTGCTGTTGGCCATTTGCTCCAAAGTTGGGTTCACGACAAGCTCGCCGTCGATTTCACCAACGCGAGCGTTAGCGATTGGGCCTAGGAACGGCACGCCAGAGATTGTGAGCGCAGCAGATGCTGCAATCATCGCCAACATGTCCGGATCGTTCTCCATATCGTGGGAGAGGACCGTTGCGATCACCTGTGTTTCGCACTTGAACCCAGGGGCGAACAGCGGACGGATTGGACGATCAATCAAGCGGGACGTCAGTGTTTCTTTTTCGCTTGGGCGGGCTTCACGTTTGAAGAAGCCACCTGGGATGCGGCCAGCCGCATAGGCTTTTTCTTGGTAATGAACCGTCAGCGGGAAGAAATCGAGGCCGGGGCGCGGCGTGCGCTCTGCGGTCACTGCACAAAGCACAACGGTGTCGCCATAGGTGGCGAGCACGGAACCGTGCGCTTGACGGGCGATACGGCCCGTTTCGAGCGTGAGGGTACGACCCTCCCACTGCATTTCCTTGCGGACAATATTAAACATCTATGTATTTTCCTTCCTTCGGGAAAGGCTCGCCGCCGGCCCTAATGCCGCGCGATGCAATCCCGGGCCTCCGTTGAGGCCTTGTGTTCGGCAGCCGCCTTTGCGGGTGCCCATTCGCCAGCTTCAGGGGAAGCTGGTCGCATAGAAACGGGCGGCCTTTTGGGCCGCCCGTTTCCGTCGTCGACGCCTTAGCGGCGCAGTTCAAGCGCTTTCAGGATAGCCTGATAGCGGTCATTATTTTTGCGTTTCAGATAGTCCAGCAGGCGGCGGCGCTGGCCAACCATGGCGATCAGGCCACGGCGGGAATGCAGATCCTTTTTATGGGTCAGCATGTGATCCGTCAGATTGCGGACGCGTTCTGTCAGGATAGCGATCTGGACCTCGGGGGAACCCGTGTCATTGTCGCCACGGCCAAATTCTTTGACCAATTCTTCGGTACGTTCTTGGGTAATCGACATCGGCTTCTCCTAGTTAGAGGTTAAGCACGCGGGATGATTTGACCTCGCCGGCTTCAAAGCGCGCCAGGCCAACCAGCCTGCCAGATGCTTCAACTCGGAACTCCTTGCCGTCATCGACGTCTGGGAGCCGTTCAAGATCGCCCTTGCGCAGAAGGCGGAGCGTGCGTCCATTACGCAGATCCGCCGCTTCACTATCGGAAACGGCCAGCGCCGGGATGTCGTCCAGCGCGGTCTTAACCGGTAGCAACACAGGACACGCATCATCGATGCGGCCTAGAGTTTTGACATATTCGAGTTCTTGGGCGTGGTCGAGCGTAAACGGCCCAACCCGCGTGCGGCGCAGCGCCGCTATATGGCCCAAGCAGCCAAGCGCCTGCCCTAAATCACGGGCGAGGCTGCGCATATAGCCCCCCTTCCCGCAGTCAACCAGGAAATCGGCTGTATCGTCGTCAATTATCTCCGCTAATTCAAAGCGGAAAATCTGAATATCGCGCGCCTCAAGCTCAAACTCCTCGTCCTCACGGGCGAGATCATAGGCGCGGGCACCCTTAACCTTAATAGCGGAATACTTGGGCGGAACCTGGGAAATCAGCCCACGGAACGCAGGCAATGCTGCTTCAATCCCATCGCGGGTGGGGCGCTTGTCTGACGTTTCGATCACGGAACCGTCTGAATCATCCGTATCCCGCGCTTCCCCCCAACGCAGCCGAAAGCGATAGGCTTTGCGGCCGTCCATCGCGTAAGGCACGGTCTTAGTCGCGGCACCAAGTGCAATGGGCAAAAGGCCAGTGGCCAGCGGATCAAGGGTTCCGCCATGACCGCATTTAGCACCCAATGCCATGCGCTTGATGATGTTTGAGACGTCCGTAGACGTCATGCCGGACGGTTTATCAATGATCAACCAGCCGTTTGGCGCATCGGGAGCGGGTTTGCGACGTCTACGCCCCATCGCTAGCACCCTCGTCACCCTGCTCATGGGCAACTGCATCCAGAAGCGCATTCAAACGCGCGCCACGGTCAAAGGCGTCATCGGCGACGAATCTAAGCTCCGGCGTGAACTTTGAGGTCATTGCCTGTCCCAATTCAGACCGGAAATAGCCTTTGGCCCGCTTTAGCGCCTTCAGGATGACCTTGATATCCCCCTGCCCACCAAGCGGCGTCACGAACACTGTCGCGACTTTGAAATCAGGACTAGGGCGAACTTCGGTGATCGTGATGGCAACGCCGGACAAGTCAGGATCGCGAACGTCACCACGCGCCAGCGTTTCCGCCAGCGCATGACGCACGACTTCACCCATGCGCCGCTGCCTTTGGCTGGGCGCGCCTGCTCTACGAACGCTCACGTTCAGTCAATCCTTAAACGCTTGCCATTACAGCGTGCGGGCCACTTCTTCGATCTCATAACATTCAATGACGTCACCGGTCTGAATGTCGTGATAGTTCTCGAAGGCCATACCGCACTCGAAGCCATCGCGCACTTCACGCACTTCTTCTTTGAAGCGCTTGAGGGTTGCGAGCTTGCCCTGATGGATCACCACGTTGTCGCGCAATAGGCGAACGCCAGCGCCACGGCGGACAATGCCATCCGTGATGCGGCAACCGGCAATCTTGCCGACCTTGGTGATGTTGAAGACTTCGCGGACTTCCGCATTGCCGATGAACTTCTCGCGCTGTTCAGGTGCCAGCAAGCCTTCGACAGCCAATTTCAAATCATCCAGCAATTCGTAGATGATTGAATAGTAGCGGATATCGACGCCGTCCCGTTGAGATTGCGACCTGGCCTGCCCACTGGCGCGTACATTAAAGCCAACGATGAAGCCGCCCGCAGATGCTGCCAGCGTTACGTCCGATTCGTTAATGGCACCGACACCAGCATGGATGACCTTGGCCGAGACCTCATCATTCGCCAGCTTTTCGATAGCGGCCACAATAGCTTCCAAGCTGCCTTGAACATCACACTTAACAATGATCGGCAGTTCTTGTGAAATGCCCGCAGAGATCTTGCCGAACATGTCTTCAATGGTGCCGCGCGGGGCGACAGCCGTCCGCTTGTCACGATCGACACGCTGGCGGTACTCGCTAACTTCACGAGCGCGGCTTTCGTCAGGCACGACGACGACTTCGTCACCAGCCAGCGGAACGCCTGACAGGCCCAGTACAGATACTGGCATCGAAGGGCCCGCCTCCTGCACCTGCTCGCCATGCTCGTCGATCATCGCACGGACGCGGCCCCACTCGGCGCCGGCGACAAGTACGTCGCCCCGCTTAAGCGTGCCGGACTGCACTAAGACCGTTGCAACCGGACCACGACCACGGTCTAGCTGAGCTTCAACCACGCCGCCCCGTGCCTCACGATCCGGGTTGGCTTTCAGCTCAAGCAGCTCAGCCTGCAGGGAAATGGCTTCAACCAGCTCATCCAAGCCTGTTCCCTGTGTCGCAGAGACATTGATCATCTGAATGTCGCCGCCAAAGTCCTCGGATACGACTTCCTGGCTCAATAATTCTTGTTTGATCCGATCTGGATCAGATTCAGGCCGGTCACACTTATTAAGCGCCACAATCATCGGCGCTTCAGCGGCCCGCGCATGGTTGATTGCCTCAATCGTTTGCGGTTGCACGGTATCATCCGCAGCGACCACAAGAATGACCAAATCAGTCAGCTTTGCACCACGCTGACGCATTGCGGAGAACGCGGCGTGGCCCGGTGTATCCAGGAACGTCACTTTCTCACCGGCCTCTGTCTGTACTTGATAGGCACCGATATGCTGCGTAATGCCGCCAGCTTCGCCAGATACAACGTTCGCTTTGCGGAGTGCATCCAACAAGGACGTTTTACCATGGTCGACATGGCCCATAACAGTAACCACAGGTGGACGTGGGCGGAGATCCTCTTCAGCGTCACTCTCGACCTTCACATCCATGCCGATTTCGACATCGGATTCTGATACGCGGCGGATCTTATGGCCGAATTCTTCGATCACCAGTTCAGCCGTATCTGAATCAATGCTTTGGCTCGGCGTGGCCATAATGCCAAGCGTCATCAGCTTCTTGACGACATCGACGGTACGAACAGCCATACGGTTCGCCAATTCGCTGACGACGATGACTTCCGGCACCCGGACTTCGCGAACAACGAATGTTGCCTCGCCCTTACCGCTATCTCGGCGACGTTGCTTTTCCTTCTCGCGGACACGGCGGATGGATGCGAGACTGCGCGTCCGTTCCTGCTGCACTTCACCATCGACTACTTGGGTGATCGTCAGCTTGCCGGTACGGCGACCGCCACGTTCACCGCCACGCTTTGGCTGCGCGCGACGTTCTTCGTCAACATTACGGGTCTTCCGCCGATCATCATCACGACCACGAGACGGTGGTGCAGATGGATCGGGCATGGACGGTGCATCAGCCGGACTTGGCGGACGACGACCAGCGCCACCACCAGGTGCAGCCCTACCAGCAGGCGCACCACGGGCGGCACCTGGGCGAGCGCGTTCAGTTTCGGGCCGACGACGCGGAGCCGCAGCTTCAGCGCGTGCTTCAGCTTCACGGCGCGCGGCATCAATCTTCTCGCGCTCAACGGCTTCAGCCTGCTTCAGGGCCAGCATCTCACGCTCTTCTTGCGAGAGTTCCGGCTCGGGTTCGGGCTCAGGTTCTGGTTCCGGCTCGGGTTCTGGAGCAGGCGGCGGTGCTTCTGCTTCGGGAGCCGCCTCTACTTCAGGTGTAGGAGCAACTTCAGCCGTAGCAGCTTCAACGTCCGCATCAACAGCCTCTGCTTCAACAGCAGGTGCATCTTCAACGGCGGGCGCTACCTCAACAGACTTGACCACAGGCGCTGGCCGAACAGGACGCGGCGGTACAGGTGGCGGTGCCGCAACTGCGCTCTCGCCAGACTTCAGCGCCTGAATTGCGCGAAGGCGCTTCTCGCGCTCAATATCGCTCTGAGCGCCAGCTTGGCCGCCGCCGCCACTACGATCACCGGAGCCGGCACGCGGACGTTTCACCTCAACGGTGACGGTCTTGCTGCGGCCACGGGAGAAGCTCTGCTGCACCTTACCGACGCTGACAGTCTTCTTTGCCTCAGTCTTACTGCCAAGCTTGCCGCCCAAGCGGAGCTTACCAGGTTTGCGTTCTGTGGTTTCGTCGCTCATCTGTCCTCAACCCTCCCTGTCGGAGGCATCGAATGCGGCCTTGCGCGCACGCTGCCCATTCGGAACCTTTGGCTCATCGAGCCCATCACGGCGCGCGGCTTCACGCGCCAGCATTTCTGCAAACTTACCTTTTGATATCAAGGCGTTCACAACTCTTTCACGACCCATTGCCGAGCCGAGTACATACGCATCCATCCGGTCAAATACCGGTGCGCCATTGCCCATACGCTCAAGCCGGTGCCGAGACGCCTCTGCAGCATCCGAAGCAACAACGACCAGCCCCACCGGATGCTTCCGCGCGAACTCCCGCGCTTGCTCCCAGCCAACCGCCAATTGCCCAGCAGCACGGGCCAGCCCCAGCAGCTCGCCAATCCGGCGATCCATTAGGCCAATGGTCATGTCGACAAGGTTTTCAGGCGTCGTCACATCAGCTTTGAAGGCGCTTTTGAACCGGTTTGTTTTCACCGCTTTGGCCAAAGCAGCACGCTTTGGCAGCACCCACACACCCCGACCCGGAAGACGCATAGCGACATCCGGTGTCACACGGCCATCGGGGTCAACAACGAACCTTAGCATTTCCTCACGCAATTTCTTTGTCCGCGTGACAATGCAGCGTCGCATGCCAGGATCACTGGGCGCACCACTCCCGTCACCCGCCATGCCCTTCCGGGCCTGGCGCGCGCCGTTCGTATCAGTCGTGGCGGCGGTCATATTCATGTGGTTCGGTTTGGCCCTAATCCTAATGTGTGTGGTGCGTGGTTACATCTTATTGCGCCGGCGCGTCAGCGGCTTCTTCAGCCGCCTCATCACCTTCAGCAGTTTCTTCATCCTCATACCACTCCGCACGGAGCGCCATGATCAACCCGTCAGCTTCCTCAGCAGAGAAGTCACTGCCTGCGATACCTGCGGCTAAGGCCTCAGCGTCGAGTTCAGCAATATCATCCACCGTTGCGACCGGGACGGATGGATTGGTGATGTAGCGGAACTCATCGCTCGCCAGATCAGCCAAATCGTCCAGGTTCAGCACGCCGCATTCGCCAAGCCGCACAATCTGCGCCAGCGTCAGTCCCTCAATGCGGTCGATATCCTCAGAAACGCCAAGTTCAGCCCGGCGCGCTTCAAGGCGCGCCTGTTCGGCCGTAACGTAATCAAAGGCGCGGCGCTTAAGCTCTTCCGCGATATCGTCGTCGAAGCCTTCAATGCTGCCAAGTTCCGCAGCATCGACATAGGCAACTTCTTCAACTGTGGAGAAGCCTTCGGCGACCAGCAAGTGAGCGATGACTTCATCAACATCAAGCGTGTCGATAAACGCCTGGGAGCGAACTTTGGATTCTTCCTGGCGACGCTCCGATTCTTCCTGCTCGGTCAGGATATCGATGGACCAACCGCTAAGCTGGCTCGCGAGGCGCACATTTTGCCCACGGCGGCCAATTGCCAATGATAGCTGATCGTCCGGGACAACGACGTCGATACGCCCGTCGTCCTCATCAATCACGATCTTGGAAACTTCGGCTGGTGCCAATGCGTTCACGACGAATACAGCTGGATCGTCAGACCATGGGATAATGTCAATCCGCTCGCCCTGAAGCTCAGCAACAACAGCCTGCACACGACTGCCGCGCATACCAACGCAAGCGCCGACCGGGTCAATGGAAGCATCGTGGCTGATCACGCCGATTTTAGCGCGACTGCCTGGATCGCGGGCCGCAGCCTTAATCTCAATAATGCCGTCGTAAATTTCAGGCACTTCCTGCGCAAACAGCGACACCAGGAACTCCGGGCGCGTGCGGGACAGGAATATCTGTGGGCCGCGTGTTTCTTCGCGGACGTCATAAATCTGCGCGCGGACCCGGTCATTGCGGCGGAAATGCTCACGGGGGAGCAATTCATCGCGGCGGATGATGGCTTCTGCGCGGCCAAGATCAATTATGACGTTGCCAAACTCAAGCCGTTTGACGGCGCCGTTTACGACCTCGCCAATCCTGCCGGAGAATTCTGCGTATTGGCGGCTGCGCTCAGCTTCACGAACCTTCTGCACAATGACCTGCTTCGCGGTCTGTGCAGATACGCGGCCAAAATCAACAGGCGGCAGATCATCAACGATTTCGTCGCCAACAACCACGCCCGGCTTAAAGCGCTGTGCTGCTGTAACAGGAAGCTCTGCCGATTCGTTTTCGATCTCAGCGTCGTCCTCAACAACAGTACGATAACGCGCAAGCGTTACTTCACCGGTTCGACGGTCAATCTCCGCACGGATATCGTGCTCAAGACCATACTTCGAGCGACCTGCCCGCTGAATAGCCTCTTCCATCGCCTGGAAAACCTCTTCCCGGTCGATGCCTTTATCTCGTGCGGCCGCGTCTGCGACCTGCAGCAATTCGCCGCCAAAGATGTGCGCCATCTTGTGTCAGCCCTCTCCGTTCTGGCCTGGCTGGTCTTCCGCGAATGCGGCCAGCAAGGCGTCGGTCATAATCAGCTTGGCCCGGCGGACTTCAGCGAGCGGAACCCGAACTTCGGCCTCCCCTTCGCCAACAACCACTTGACCCTGATCGTCCAAACCGCCGAGGCGGCCCGAATAGCGTCTCTGCCCATCAATGGGCACGATCAACTCCACCTTGGCATCAAAGCCAGCGAAGCGATCGAAATCCTTTGGCCGCGTTAACGGCCTGTCGACACCGGGGGACGACACTTCCAGCGTGTAAGCACTGGTGATCGGGTCCTCGACGTCCATAACGGCTGAAATCGCGCGGCTTATGCTGGCGCAGCCTTCAACAGTCATAGGCGATCCGTCTGCCGGTTCCGCCATAACTTCCAATACGGGACGCACTGTTCCGGACACGCGAACGCGCACGACCTCGAAGCCCATGTCTTCAATGGTCGGCTCAATCAATGCCTGAACCCGCGTCTCTCGTTCCATACAGTCCCCAAAAGCCAGTTTGCCAATACCACGTAAAGAAAAACGGCGGGCTCAAGAGCCCACCGTCACCTACCGGCATGACGATTTCGTACCGCAACAAGGCGGCGTAGGGGCTATATATGTGAAACTCTGTCCGCTGGCAAGCCGAGTACAGCCAAATCCATCCCCCCGTTCAGCAGATATTGACGATGACAACACTGATGCCTAACTGACACTCTATGGTGCATGACCACAATGCGCATATCCGCAGAAATCCAAGGACATTAAGCGCGAACAGCAATGGCCGTATCGAAACCCATCAGCATCCAGGAATTGAACGAGCGGTCGCGGGATATCTTCCGCGTGATCGTTGACGCCTATATGGATCAGGGTGACCCGATTGGCTCACGCACTATTTCTCAGCGGCTGACACAGCAGCTTTCGCCCGCGACAATCCGCAATGTAATGGCGGATTTGCAGGATTTGGGCCTGCTGCACGCCCCCCACAATTCTGCAGGTCGCCTACCAACAGACGCAGGCTTGCGTCTATTTGTCGATGGCCTCCTTCAGGTTGGCGATCTTGGCGCGGAAGACCGGACCGAAATTGAAGGTCTGGTCGGCAATGCCGGCGTATCTATGGACCGGGCGTTGGACCGGGCCACGACCGCGCTGGCCGGCTTATCCACCCACGCAGGGCTCGTCGTCGCACCGAAGGCGGCGAACGCCGTCACGCATATTGAATTTGTGCCGCTTGGCGATGGGCGTGGTCTTGTGATTCTAGTCGATAGTACTGGGCAGGTAGAAAACCGCGTTATCGACTTGCCCGTCGGCATGCCCGCCTCATCCTTGCAGGAGGCCACGAACTATCTTTCCGCGCGTCTCCGCAATCGCACATTGGATGAAGCGCGCGCTGAAATCAGGGATGATCTTACCCGCCACCAAGCCCAACTCGACACGCTGACCCAACAGGTTGTTGAGGATGGTCTAGCCGTTTGGTCTGACGCTGGCGGCGGTGCGCTCATCGTGAAGGGCCAGGCCCGCTTGTTGGATGATGTCGCTGCGGTGACGGACTTGGAGCGCATCCGCAGTCTATTTGATGCGCTGGAAACCAAAGAGACCATGCTGCGGCTGGTTGAAGCAGCAGAGACCGGTGATGGCGTTCGTATCTTTATTGGCGCTGAAAATACGGTATTCAATCACGCGGGATGGTCTATGGTGCTCGCACCGTATGGCGGCGCCGACGCGAAAGTGCTGGGTGCCATTGGCGTGATCGGCCCAACCCGACTGAACTATGCCCGCATAATTCCTATGGTCGACTACACCGCCAGGGTGATCGGCCGCATGTTATCTAGAGATTCGGAGAAATAGCTCGTGACCCAAGGCGACGATACGCCCAAGGCGCCTGAAGATGCGCCGGAAGATTACCTGAATGCCGCAAATGACGCAGCGGCAGATTTCGCAGCCGATATGGCAGCGGAGGAACCAGGGTTGGATGCAGCAAAGTCTGCAGCGACTGCATTGGCAGACCGCGTCGCGGAACTTGAAGCCGAAGCCGTAACCTTGAAGGAAGATCGCCTGCGCGCATTGGCGGAAGCTGAAAATGCTCGCCGTCGTGCGCAGAAGGATCGGGAAGAAGCCAGTCGCTACGGCGCGGCCAATCTCGCCCGGGATATTCTTTCCGTTGCGGATAATCTTTCACGCGCGCTAGCAGCAATGCCAGCAGATGCCAAAGCCGAATCGGAAGCGCTTGGCAAGCTGGCGGAAGGTGTTGAGATGGTCGAGCGGGAACTCGCCCAGGCCCTCGCCAAACATAATGTTGCGGTTTTCGGCGCGCCTGGCGACGTCTTCGACCACAATTCCTTCCAGGCGGTGTTCGAAGTCGAGACGGCAGATGTGCCGCCCGGTGCCGTATCTCAGGTCTTACAGCGCGGCTACGTGCTGCATGACCGCCTCCTCCGCCCTGCCATGGTCGGCGTCGCCAAACCGCCTGCTGACGGAACGCCCGGCGGAGACCGCGGCGGTGCGGTGAACGAAACCGCCTAATCCGAAGTCAGTATCCCCGCCCGCGCTCGACGACGTTCAGCATTGGCTGGCCAGCAAGCGCGCGGCAGATATTTTCAGCGACTTGGTCTGCAGCCGTATCCGCATTGGTATTGCCGGAGTTATGCGGCGTGATGCGGACGTTTGGCATGCGCCAGAGCGGATGATCTTGCGGCAATGGCTCTGGCTCAGTGACATCCAGAAATGCGCCCTTGATCCGCCCGGAGTTGAGTGCGGTGAGAAGATCATCCGTATCAACGATCCGGCCACGCGCCATATTGATCAGGTAAGCTTCTTCCGGCAGATGACTGAATGCTGCAGCGTCCAGGAGGCCTGCCGTGTCCTCCGTCAGCGGCAAAAGGCAGATCAAGAAGTTGCTGCGGGCGAGAAATGGCGCGAAGCCGTCTTCGCCATGGAAGTTCTCAATATCGCCAAGGTCACGCGCGCTCCGCGTCCACCCAGCGACTTCAAAACCGATGTTAGCAAGCCGCCGCCCAATCTCTTGGCCAATCTCACCACAGCCGAGCATGCCGACCCTGGCCGGTGCTGCTCGCCACGGATCAAGCTCATTCCAGTCGCCTTCGGCCTGCTGCGCCTGATAATCACCAAAGCGACGGTAGAAATGCAGAACGGCATAGAGCGCCCATTGCGCCATCTGCTCCGTCATCCATGGGTCAATGATGCGCGCGATCGCAACATCCGGCACATCCTCCGCCAGGAATATCCCATCAACCCCAGCGCCCGTCGCCAGCACGGCTTTCAAATTCGTCATGCCCGCGAAGTCGCCCGTGGCAGCTTTGAAGCCTAAAAAGAAATGGATATCTGCCGGGTCACCCACATCAGGCCACACGCGAAACGGCACATCGGGCAATCGTTTCGCCAATTGCGCACGCCACGCATCAGCGCCACCAACAACGGGATCAGGTTTAAATAGAATGGTCATGGCAGCTCATTTCAGCAGAAGAGAGTTCAGTCACTAACAGCGTCTGTATCAACGGCTTTCATATCGAATGCTGCGGCCAGCAGCGCCTGCGTATATTCTTCTTGCGGTGCCTCGAAAATGGCTTTGGCGGGGCCTTGTTCAACGACTTTACCGTCTTTCAGCACGATCAAATCATGAGCCAGCGCTTTTACAACCTTCAAATCATGGCTGATGAACATGTAGGCGAGATTGTGCCGGTGTTGCAGGTCCCGCAGCAGATCCACAATCTGGGCCTGCACCGACATATCCAACGCAGATGTGGGCTCATCCAGCACGAGGAACCTTGGTTCCAGCACGATAGCGCGGGCGATGGCGATGCGTTGACGTTGGCCGCCTGAAAACTCATGCGGATAACGGCGGGACATGTTTGGCTCCAGGCCCACCTCCGTCAGGGCGGACGCGACCCGTTTCTCCACCTCCGCACCTTCGCGAATGCCATGCGTATTCAGGCCCTCCGCGATGATTTCACCAATCGTCATGCGTGGGCTGAGGCTGCCATAGGGGTCCTGAAACACAATCTGCATTTCGCGGCGGAGCGGGCGCATATCTGCCCAACTGGTGCCGTGAATATCCTTGTCGTCAAATCGGATCGCACCCTCACTGGACTGGAGCCGCAAGAGTGCCAAGCCGAGCGTGGTCTTGCCAGACCCAGATTCGCCGACAACCCCAACCGTCTGCCCTGCACGGAGCCTTACGGTCACGCCATCAACGGCTTTAACATGCCCAACGGTGCGCTTGAGCAGGCCGCGCTTAATCGGGAACCAGACCTTCAAGTCATCCGTTGCCAATAACTCATCAGCACTGGCGTCTGCCGCCACGGGGTCGCCCTTGGGCTCTGCTGCCAGCAGCATTTGGGTATAGGCATGGGAAGGATGATCGAAGACCTGCGCCACCGGTCCCTGCTCAACGACTTGGCCATCGGTCATCACGGCAACGCGGTCTGCCGTTTTACGCACGATGCCAAGATCGTGGGTGATCAGCAGCACGGCCATGCCAAGCTTTTGTTGCAGATCCCGCAACAATTCCAGAATTTGCGCCTG
The DNA here is from genome assembly GCA_040263875.1 of Alphaproteobacteria bacterium. Classification (GTDB taxonomy): domain Bacteria; phylum Pseudomonadota; class Alphaproteobacteria; order Bin95; family Bin95; genus VMCJ01. The sequence continues at coordinate 12,993 of JBDQJI010000010.1, read as the reverse complement.
AATGGTTACATCAAGCGCCGTTGTCGGCTCATCGGCAATCAGCAGGTCTGGCTCATTGGCAAGCGCCATGGCGATCATCACGCGCTGGCGCTGGCCGCCGGAAAGCTGATGCGGATAGCTATCAAGACGCTGTTCCGGCTCTTTCAACGCCACCAGCTTCAACAGCTCCAACGCCCGCGCTCTGGCGGCACTCTTGGACATGCCGCGATGGACGACTAGACTTTCGCCGATCTGCTTGGCCACGGTGTGCAGCGGGTTCAGGCTGGTCATCGGTTCTTGGAAAATCATGCCGACGCGTGCACCGCGCACCTTCATAAGTGTCTGCTTCGACGCCCCAATCATTTCCTCGCCGTCGAACTGGATCGAGCCGGTTGGATGGGACGCAAGCGGATATGGCAGCAATTGCAGGATCGACAGCGCCGTCACGGACTTGCCCGACCCAGATTCGCCGACGAGTGCCAAAGTTTCACCCTTAGCCAATGTCAGCGAGACGCCTTTGACGGCATCCTTGGCATGCGGATCATCTGCGCCGCCAAAGCGAACGCCTAGGTCGTCAATTTTGAGGAACGGATCACCGGTCGCCATTAGGCCGCTCCTGGAATGGTTTTGCGCGGATCAAACGCATCCCGCACCGCTTCACCCGCGAATACTAACAGCGTCAGCAGAACGGCGATGGATAAGAACCCGGTGAAGCCGAGCCATGGTGCCTGCAGATTGTTTTTACCCTGCTGCAGCATCTCCCCGAGGGACGCTGACCCGGGCGGCAAACCGAAGCCGATGAAGTCCAGCGCCGTCAACGTCGTGACGGAGCCAGCTAGGATAAATGGCAGGAATGTAATGGTCGCGACCATAGCGTTTGGCAGCACATGCCGGACCATAATCTTGCGGTTGGAAACGCCAAGTGCCCGGGCCGCGCGCACAAAATCCAAGTTCCTTGCGCGCAGGGTTTCCGCGCGCACAACGCCGACGAGGCCAGTCCAACTGAACAGCAGCAACAATCCTAGCAGCCACCAGAAATTCGGCTCCACCACGCTCGCCAGAATGATGAGGATATATAGCTGCGGCAGCCCGCCCCAAATCTCGATGAAGCGCTGCATGGTGAGATCAAGCCAGCCGCCGTAGAAGCCTTGTACCAGCCCTGCCAGCACGCCGATCAGACTGGATACGACCACCAGCGTGAACCCGAACAGCACTGATATACGGAAGCCATAGATCAGCCTGGCCGCCACATCCCGCGCCTGGTCGTCCGTGCCAAGGATATGCTGCGAGTCCGGGCCTGTCGGTGCAGGCGATGGCAGATCCCACGCGACGGTGCGATGGTGGTAGCGAATAAGCGGCCAGAGCATCCAGCCTTTCTCCGCGATCTTCTCCGCAACGAATGGATCTCGGTAATCGGCCTCGGTCTGGAATTCGCCACCGAACGCGGTTTCGGGATATCCGTTGAATACAGGCAGATGGATTTCACCGTCATACATCACAACGAACGGCTTATCGTTGGCGATGAATTCCGCGAACATGCTCAGCATGAATAGGATCGCGAAGATGATGGCGGACCAATAGCCCCGCTTGTTCGCCTTAAATTGCTGAATGCGCCGCTGATTGATGGGAGAAAACGTCATGCGCGGCGGGCCTCGAAGTCAATGCGGGGATCGATGAACATATACGTTAGATCGCCAATCAGGCTCATGATGAGGCCAAGCAGCGAGAAGAACCATACGCTGGCGAACATGATTGGATAATCCCGCTTGATCGCCGCCTCGTAGCCCAACAGGCCAAGGCCATCGAGCGAGAAGATCACCTCCACCAAGAGAGCGCCCGTAAATAGGATGCCGATGAATGCTGCAGGGAAGCCTGCAATCACGATCAGCATGGCGTTCCTAAACACATGCCCGTAAAGCACCCGTCGTTCTGAAATGCCCTTAGCGCGCGCTGTCAGCACATATTGCTGATTAATCTGCTCCATGAAGGAATTCTTAGTGAGCATAGTAAGGCCCGCGAAACCACCAATTACCATCGCAGCCACTGGCAGCGCCAAATGCCAGAAATAGTCTGCGATTTGGCCAAGTGTGCTGAGTTGGTCAAAGTTCTCAGACGTCAGCCCACGCAACGGGAACCATTGCCAGTAACTCCCGCCTGCGAACACCACCAGCAACAGCACTGCGAACAGGAATCCAGGGATGGCATAGCCGACGATCACAACCGCGCTCGTCCATAGATCAAACGCCTCCCCGTCCCGAGTCGCCTTGGCGATGCCAAGCGGGATGGAGATCAGGTAGACCAGCAGCGTGGTCCACAGGCCAAGCGAGATCGACACCGGCAGCTTATCGATCACCAAATCCACCACGCGCTCGGACCGAAAGAAGCTCTCGCCGAAATCGAAGCGGACAAAATCATAAAGCATGCCGAAATATCGCTCATGCATAGGCTTATCGAAGCCAAAGCGTTGTTCCAGGTCTTTGATGAAGTCTGGATCAAGCCCCTGGGCACCGCGATATGAGGACTCACCGGCCCCACTGCCCCCTTGGTCCGTCTTCTGCGCACTGCCTTGCCCACCAGCGAAATCACCGCCGGAGCGTGTAATGCGTTCAGTGGCGGCACCCGTGCCAGTCAACTCTGCAATCACCTGCTCTACCGGCCCACCAGGAGCGGCCTGAACGATGAAGAAGTTGATGGTCATAATCCCAAGCAGAGTTGGGATAATCAGCAGCAAACGACGGAGAATATAGGCGGCCATCAGGATTTATTCCTTTTCGTCCCGGCTTTTGCCGGGTCCAGCCACCAGGTCATGATGCTGACCCCTTTATACGGCGAATTCTCTGGCCGCCCGAAGATATCCCAATACACGATCCGCTGCGCCGCAATATGCCAATTCGGCACAACCCAATGGCCTGCCAGCAATACCCGGTCTAGCGCACGGGTCCTGGCAACGAGGCTGTTGCGATCCGGCGCTTCAATCAAAACCTCAATCAACGCATCAATTTCCGGCGTCGCTATGCCGATCAGATTGCGCCCACCGGGCCTATTCGCTGCGGCAGAACCCCAATAATCCCGCTGCTCATTCCCAGGGGATTCAGATTGGCCCCAGCCTGAAATCACGCTGTCGAAGTCATATTGACGAAGCCTATTGATGTATTGCGACTGATCCACCAGCCGCACACGCACATCAATGCCAAGCCGCGCTAGATTGCGCTTGAACGGCAAAACAATCCGCTCGAATGCTGGGCTCACCAGCAGGATTTCAAAGCGGAATGGCTCACCCGTCTCAACATTGACGAGCTTGAGGTCACGCACTTCATACCCCGCCTCCTTCAAGAGCGCGAACGACTGCCTGAGGTTCTCGCGTGGCCACCCTGTTCCGTCTGTCTCAGGCGGTTTAACAGGCGGCCAGAATACAGTGCGCGGCAGGCGTTTACGCAAGCATTCCAGGATAGCCAATTCCTCGCCCGAAGGTGCTCCGGTCGCTGCCAGTTCAGAATTGGCAAAGAAACTGTCTGTGCGTTTGTACTGACCATAGAAAAGGTTCTGGTTGGTCCATTCAAAATCAAACGCCAGCGTAATCGCCTGCCGAACGCGCGGGTCTTGGAAGCGCGCCCGCCGTGTGTTCAATACAAAAGCCTGCATGCCTTGCGGTGTACGCTGCTTAACAAGCGTTTTGATCAACCGCTCTTCACGGACAGCAGGCGTATCCCAATCAACCGCCCAGGCTTTCGCCTGATTCTCCGCAAAAAAATCGACCGCACCTGCCTTCACTGCTTCCCGGATAGCGATCCTATCCCGGTAATAGTCGGTGCGGATGCGCTCAAAATTGTTTTTGCCGCGATTAACTGGAAGGTCCTTGCCCCAGTAATCATCCACCCGCACCCGTTCCATAAACCGGCCCGGCTCAAATTTGCCGACCTTGTAGGGGCCAGAACCAAGTGGCGGATCAAGCAAGGTCTTGGCGAAGTCTCGGCCTTCCCACCAGTGCTTTGGCAGTATCGCCAGCTGCCCAATGATCAGAGGTAGTTCTAAGTTGGCCGCATCGCCAAAACTGAATTTTACGGAGCGTTCGCCAACTTTCTCGGCGGTTTTCACGCTGCCATAATAGTAACGATAGAACGGCTGGCCTTCCTTGCGAAGCGTCTCCAGGGAGAAGATTACATCTTCTGGCGTGATTGGCTTGCCATCATGCCAACGCGCCTCGGGCCGGAGATGGAAGATCACCCAGGACCGGTCTTCAGGGTATTCGATCGAGTCCGCGATCAGGCCGTATTCTGTAAACGCTTCATCCTCACTGCTGGTCAGCAGCGTTTCAAACACACCAGGGTTTGCTGCGTCACCCTTTGGGATGAATGGATTGAAGCTGTCGAATGACCCTTCGGTTGCCAACCGTAAAGTGCCGCCGACCGGCGCGTCAGGATTGACATAATCGAAATGCTTAAAATCCGGGCCGTATTTCGCCTTGCCGTGCATCGCAATCGCGTGGGAACGCACGACACGATCATTGATGACCTCTGCCGGTTTCAGCTTCGCCAGACAGGCCCGTTCTTTTTCTGAGAGCGCAGGCTTCGGACCATCATCTTGCGCCAACGCCACAGCGCCAGTCATGAGCGCCGTGAGGCCGAAGAGTGCAGCGGCGAAGCGCTTTGCCATACGAAATCCCGTTCCAGGCCATAAGCCAATTGCTGGAAATCTTTATGGCGCAGGCTTAAGCCGCGATGCAAGCCTTTGGCGGATTACGTTTTCGTAATCGCGCCGAGAGCAGCGCCATGTAGGCCCGGATCACCAGACGCCAAGACGTCCCCATTGCTTGCAAGTGTGAGCTGTTCGCCTGCCCAATCCGTCATTACACCACCAGCTCCAGCGATAACCGGCGCTATGGCTGCGAAGTCATATGGCTGCAATGTCGATTCCATTACGATATCAAGCCAGCCGGACGCGAGCAGACCATAACCGTAGCAATCACCACCATAATTGCAGTCGAGCACTTGTCGGCGGAGGCCGCTGAACGCTTCGATGCGTTCAGGGTCAGAGAAGATTTCGGGGCTGGTCGTGCCAATACGCGCTTGCCTTAAACTGGTGCAGGCGCGTGTGCGCGCAGGGGTGCCGTTCAACACCGTGGCCATCCCGTGACCGCCAACCCAGCGCTCATTCAAAATCGGCATGTCGATGACACCAAGTATCGGGACACTTTTGTGCGCGAGGCCAATCAACGTGCCGAATGTCGGTTTTCCAGAAATAAACGCGCGCGTGCCATCTAACGGATCAAGCACCCATACGAACTCAGCATCCGTATTCTCGGAGCCGAACTCTTCACCAATAATGCCGTGGTCAGGTGCGGCGCGCTTTAGGATGTCGCGCATCGCAGATTCTGCATCCCGGTCCGCTTGCGTTACCGGGGATGCATCTGACTTGGCGTCAATCGGAATAGGCTTGCGGTAGTAGCTTTGCAGGATAGAGCGTGCAGCATCAGCCAACCGTTGCGCTATGTCAGCGCTGCCTGGCAGGATTTGCAGAGTCTCCATAGTTTATGCCGCAGCCGCCCTTACTGGCTGGCTGGAAGCGCTTCTGGCGTATCATCCTGTGCACGGAGATATGCGATAACAGCAGCGCGATCTTTCGCCCGCTTCAGGCCTGGGAACGCCATTTTCGTGCCTTTGACATACGCTTTCGGTTTGAACAGAAATTGGTTCAAGTCAGCATAGGTCCAATTGCCGGGCAGTTCCGCCATTGGGCTTGAATAGGAGAAGCTACCGACACTGGCGATATCATTGCCAACGATACCGAAAAGCGCCGGACCAACCTTATCGGGCGCGCCTTTATCAGCGGTATGGCAAGACGTGCACTTCTTGAAAACCTTCTTACCGGCTTCAAGGTCAGCGCTAGCCAGCATCCCGACAATTGGCTCAGGACCGACAGGCTTCTTTTCACCATGGTCTGCGCCATGATCTTCCTTGATATATGAGGCATAGAGCGGATCAACTGGGCCATGATCAGCACCGTGATGTCCTCCACCAGAAGCAGGATGGATCAAACGCGTGACAAAACCGGTTGTCATCGCAACGACGCCCGCGAGCAACACCGCCGCAAGAATCTTATTGATCTTCATGGAATCCATGGTCGATAGCCCCTAAATAAGCCCGAATTTGCGCCCGATATAGCGCACTCCGCATAAGATAGTATACGCGGAATCCTTTAAACGAGATAATAGCGCCGGGAGCCGTTGCAAACTCTGCGTCTTTCCGTCGCGTGGTTTTGGGGGTCCGCTGATAAAGCGCGGTAGACACCTTGGCGGTTTGTTCGGCGCGTTATAATTTCATTTGTATCCCATTCCACGGCACAGACTAATCCAGCGAAATTACGATTGCCCTAGTGCGAGAGAAGGTTCATGCATCGGTTATGGCGAACGAAACACCCATCATCCTGATCCCAGCGCGCATGGCCGCGACCCGCCTGCCCGGCAAACCTTTGGCGGACATCAATGGTCGCCCAATGATCGCCCACGTCGTCGACCGCGCCTTGGAGGCCGACATTGGCCCTGTTGCCGTCGCTGCTGCCGAGCAAGAAGTCGCCGACGCTGCAACTGCCGCCGGTGCAATCGGAATTGTGACGGACCCAGATCTGCCTTCAGGCTCAGACCGGATCATGGCCGCGCTTAGTGAAATCGACCCCCACGGCACGTATTCCATCGTCGTCAACGTCCAAGGTGATCTGCCAACGATTGCCCCGCAATCCATCCAGGCATCTCTAAAGCCCCTGCAAGCGCCTGATGTGGATATCGCAACCCTGGTGGCAGAAATCACCCGGGAGGAAGAACGCGACAATCCAAACGTTGTGAAAGCGATCCTCGCCGCGAATGGCCGCGCACTCTACTTTACCCGTGCGATGGCGCCGACTGGCCCAGGCCCACTCTGGCATCATATCGGCCTCTACGCCTATCGCCGGGCTGCCTTAGAACGCTTCGTAACCTTGCCGCCAAGCCCGCTTGAACAACGGGAGCGATTGGAGCAGTTGCGCGCGTTGGAAGCAGGCATGATTATCGCCGCCGCAGAAGTCGATGACCCGCCCTTGGGCGTCGACGGCCCAGATGACCTTGAACGCGCCCGCATTATGCTCGCGCAGAACCAGTAGAAGTAAAATTATGGCTGATCCCGAGAACATCATTGCATTCCAGGGCGCGCCCGGTGCCTATTCAAACCTTGCCTGCAAGGCCGCTTTTCCAGAAATGACGCCCATGCCCTGCTCATCGTTCGAAGGCGCATTCGGCTCTGTAGAAAATGGCGACGCCCGCCTTGCGATGATACCAATTGAGAATTCAATCGCTGGCCGTGTTGCAGATATCCACCATCTGCTGCCAGCAACGGGCCTGCACATCATCGGTGAGCATTTCGAGCCTGTCCGTCATTTTCTGATGGCCCCGGAAGGCGCGACGCTGGACACGATCAAGACCGTCCGTAGCCATGTGCATGCACTCGGCCAATGCCGCCAAGCAATCAAAGAACTTGGCTTGAACGCCATTGTCCATGTGGATACCGCTGGTGCCGCGGCAGACCTTGAGCATTCCACAGACATCACAGAAGCAGCTATCGCCTCCTCCCTCGCCGCAGAAACCTATGGGTTGCAAGTCCTCAGGGCTGAGATGGAGGACCATGCCTACAACACCACCCGCTTCATCGTCCTGGCCCGGGAGCCAGAAACGCCGCCGATGACGCATGCGCTAACGGTCACCACTTTCATCTTTCGTGTGCGCAACGTACCTGCCGCACTTTTCAAGGCTATGGGCGGGTTCGCCACCAACGGCGTCAACATGACCAAGCTTGAGAGTTACATGATTGAGGGCGAATTCTTTGCAACCCAGTTTTTCGCCGATATCGAAGGCCACCCAGATGACGCCAGCGTAAAAATGGCGCTGGAAGAGCTTGGCTTCTTCAGCCGTGAATTCCGCCTGCTCGGCGTCTATCCCGCAAGCCCATTCCGTGAGCATGGGTTCCAGAGCATTCAGGAAGGCCGAAATGGCTGACACCCGCACCCGCATGCTGGCGTCCGTCCGCCAAGCGCTTGGCCGGACATCACCGCCGGATCCTGCCGTTGTCGCAGCAGAAGCAGCGGCTTTGACCGTAGATGCAGTAGCGACCCAGCCAGCCTTGAAGCTCCAGGACCCGCTGGCAGAATTCATGGCGCGCGTTCAAGGCGAGCGGCTGGCGGCAACTGTTGAGCGTATCCCAGACGACGCCGCCATCCCCTCCGCGATCGCACGATATCTGCAGGCTGAAGGTGCGCCTCTCTCCCTTGCCCTACCACCGGACCCAGCAATGGAGGGCTTGGATTGGACTGGCATTGAGACCCACCGCACGTTGGACCCGAACGAAAGCGCTGCAATCAGCCGGGCGCATTGGGGCATTGCTGAAACAGGATCACTCATCCTGCTATCCAGCCCGGAACAGCCCACGCTGTATGCATTCCTGCCACTTCGTCACATCATTGTAGCGCCAGCTGCCAGCGTGGTTCCGCATATGGAAGATTTCTGGGCGGCATTCCGTGCTTCCGGCAAATCGCACCCTCGCAATATCAACTTTGTGACAGGCGTTAGTGGCACAGCGGATATTGAATCCAAGCTGGTGCGCGGCGCCCATGGCCCGAAAGCACTGCATATTCTGCTAACCGGAGACGTCCGATGAAACCGGAGGCCCGCACCCCTGCCCCTATCGACGCCCGTGACCGGCGCCATGCGGAGCCGGTGCTGGTCTATCCGACGGAAACGCTGCCATCCTTCGATACAGCACTGCTGGAACGCGCACGAACGACGCTCACAAAAGTCTCCGAAACCATTGTCCCCCCACGTGACGCCCGTGCAGTTCGCATCAACGCCGGGCAATTCTTTCGTATTCTTAGCGTAGAGGGCGCGCAGGTCGGCGACCTTAACCTCTGGAATGCTCATGACCTATCGGAGCGCTTTTATTCCGGCAAAACGCGCGCGCTGCATGGCACGCATCTGGGCCTTGGTGACCGCATGTGGAGTACATTCCCCAACCTCCGCCCGATGGCAACGATCACCTGGGATACGCTAGATTGGTACGGCTGGGATGCAGACGGTGGTGGCGTCCATGATGTGATCGGAACGCGCTGTGATCCCTATACCAACGGCTTGCTCGGCCATGATCCCTATCATCATTGCTGCCATTCCAACCTGACCCGCGGGCTCGCTGCTGCAACGGGCATGGCACTCAATGAAGCCGAACCACTCGTGCATGATGTACTGAATGTTTTCATGTGCACAGGCTTCAGCCTGGATACGCATCAATATTTCATGAAAGCCAGCCCTGTTCGTCCGGGCGACTATCTGGAATTCTTCGCCGAAATTGACCTGCTCGCAGGCCTATCCACCTGTCCCGGCGGTGACTGCGGTACGAAACATTCGAGCGATACTGCGGCCTGCCATCCCCTTGTCATTGAGGTCTTTGACCCGGCACCGGGCGCGCTGCAAGGCTGGAAAACAGCCAGAGCCTGCGCCATATGACGGTAGCCACGGCACTTAAGCAGGAGATGTCTGATGACTATCTTTGTTTGCCACACTTGCGGCGTCTCTTATCCAGATGCGCCACTAGCACCTGCTGAATGCCCGATCTGCGAGGATGAGCGCCAGTTCGTGCCAGCATCCGGTCAAGCCTGGACAACGCATCCGGCGTTGCTGGAAGATCATGCCATTGAATGGACTGAATTTTCAGCAGGTCTCCATACGCTTAAAGTAAGGCCTAATCTCGCCATAGCGCAGCGCGCGTTTCTGCTGGAGACAAGCGCCGGGGCTATCCTATGGGACTGCTTGCCAATTCTGGATGAAGCAACGGCGGAACGGATTGAGGCCATGGGCGGGCTGGCTGCTATCGCGCTCTCGCACCCACACTATTACGGCAACATGCACAGTTGGGCGGAACGGTTTTTTGCGCCGATCTATGTGAATGCAGCGGATGCAGCCTGGGTCCAGGTTCCGTCGCCATGGCTCAAATTCTGGCACGGCGATTTGGAGCGTTTGGCGGACGATGCCCTGTTGATCCGTTGTGGCGGTCATTTCGCTGGTGGAACTGTACTGCACTGGGATAATGGTAAAGGCGTGCTTCTCACTGGCGACATCATTCAAGTCGTACCGGATACCAAGCATGTCAGCTTTATGCGCAGCTACCCGAACCTCATCCCTCTGGATGAAAGCTCCGTCACAGCAATTGCAGCCGCCGTCGCCCCCTTCAAATTTGACGCCATTCACGGCGCATTCGTTGGCCGGACGATAGAAAGAGACGGCAATGAAGCGCTAGAACGCTCTGCCGCCCGCTATATCCACGCGATCAATACGCCGCCGCAAAATTGACCGCTGGAAGATTAACCGCCGGAAGATTAACGCTAGGCACACCCCAAGCGACCTCGCCATCATCGCCCAGATAATGGTCAATCCGAGTGGTCGAGCAGTTATCCACACCGAACGCGAGCGCCTGGGCAGCCGATAGGTTCAGCGCTTGCGCTAACGCGCCACGAATGGTCCCGCCGTGGGCCGCAATCACCACATGCTTGCCAGCGTACTCAGCGGCGATTTCTGGCACGATGCTGGAGACGCGTTCGCACAACTGCGCGAAGCTCTCCCCGTTCGGCGGAACGTTCTCCGCTGGCGTCATCCAGAACCCGGGCCACGGACCTCCCTTCGAAAAAAGCTCAGCGATCGGCTGACCTTGCCAGTCGCCAAGGCTTTGTTCGTTCAATTCAACATACCCGCGAATCTTATCTGGAATATCCTGGCGACCAGCCGCGCGGACAGCAGCGAGCGTTTGATGAGTCCGGCACAGCGCAGACGCCAGATAGACAGCCTTCTTCGGCAGGCGCGCCGCCAAGCCTTCAAAAAGGGCGATGTTTGATACATCTGCATCAATTTCACCGCCACCATAAACCAAGCCGCCATTGTTAACGACAGGCGCGTGACGCACCCACCAGAAATGCGTTGTTTTCGTCATATGAAAGCTGCCAATGTGAGAAGTAATGCGATTTCTGCGAGCTGTTCAGCAGTACCCAGAATGTCACCGGTATAGCCGCCAAATCGCCGCTTAGCGAGTATTGCCCACGCCCCGACTACCATGCCCGCGACCAAAAAGGCCGCGATGCCGCTCAATCCCGAACCCGCCATCAGCAATACCGCCAGCCCGGTCGCCAGGGCAGTCCGCCCCCACCCGGGCTGACCAGCATAGACTGCAAGCCCATCTGCTCGGGCGAGCGGCAAAAGGCGCATCAGCGGCACAGGTGCGGCCCGCGCAGCCGCCAAAGCCAGTCCAGCTGTCCACCACATATCCGCCATACCGAGCGCCGCCAGCGCAGAAGCTCTCAGGCCTACACTAACAATGAGTGCTAGACCGCCATGGGCGCCGATCCTGCTGTCCCGCATGATTTCGAGGCGGCGCGCACGGTCGCCAGGAGCAGCCAACGCGTCGCCACAATCCGCCAAGCCATCCTCATGCAGAGCGCCAGTGATAACGGCGGCAGCGGCCAGCGCTAGAAGCCCACTAGCAAGGGGCGGCAAACCAAGTACCATCGCGGCCCATAAGGTAATCGCACAGGCGAATCCAGGCACTAAGCCCGCTAATGGAAACGCCCATGCTGCGTCCGCCAGCGATGGCGGCGCGGATATTGGAACCGGCAATCTGGTGAGGAACCCCAACGCCGCTTTGGCTTCTGCAAACGCGCGCTGCACGGGCGCTCCTTCATCAGGCTTGCTTGGTACCGTAGAGGAAAGTACCCCTTGGCGCTCAAACGATTCTTTTTGTTGTGGGGACCATAGCCTTATGTCTGCGGAAAATGGAAACGGCGCGCGCGAGCCGGAAGTGACACTCACGGAAATAGCGCTTCTGGTCGCAGATTTCCCAGGCCCGGACATTGAATCCGCCACAACTGCCGTCGCCCATGAACGCGACCTCGCAAAGCCCCGCAAAGCGCTGGGACGCTTGGAAGAGCTGGCGGAGTGGCTGGCAACTTGGCAGGCTCGGCATCCCCCTCGCATAGAACGACCCTGCGTCAGCGTGTTTGCTGGTAACCACGGTGTCGTTGCACAGGGCGTTGCGGCTTTTCCGTCTGAAGTAACGGCTGCGATGGTGCAGACCTTTGCGGACGGCGGCGGCGCTATCAACCAGATGTCAGCAGCACTCGATGCCGATTTCCGTGTGTTTGAATTGGCGCTCGAAGTACCGACCAAGGATTTCACCCAAGAAGCAGCCATGACAGACAAAGACTGCGCCCGCGCCATGGCCTACGGCATGATGGCCGTTGAGCAAGGCGTGGACGTAATCGCACTAGGCGAAATGGGCATCGGCAATACAACGGTTGCCGCCGCTTTATCCGCCGCCCTGTTCGGTGGCGATGCAGCAGAATGGGTTGGTCCAGGCGCTGGTGGGGATCAAGATCAGATGGACCGCAAGCGGGCCGCAGTCGATGCTGGCTTAGCGTTGCATCGCGGTGAAATCACCAGCCCACTAGATGCACTCCGTCGGTTGGGTGGGTATGAGCTAGCAGGCATCTGCGGGGCCATCATCGCTGCCCGCATGGGGCGTGTGCCTGTAGTGCTGGACGGTTTCGTCGCAACGGCAGCCGCCGCCGTTATCGCCAAACTGGCGCCAGGCGGGCTAGATCATTGCATCGTCGGCCATCTAAGCCGCGAACCCGGCCATAAGAAGCTGTGTGATCTGCTCAGAAAGAAACCGGTGCTAGACCTCGACATGGCGCTTGGCGAGGCAACGGGGGCCGCCTTGGCCATCCACATCCTCCGCGCGGCCGCACTCTGCCACAGCGATATGGCAAAGCTCAGCGACGTGCTGAAGAAGGCTGGGCCGCAGGCTTAAACGAACGTGTCAATCCCGGAGCAAAAAGGGGCCAGTTCCCGGTAGAATATAGGTCCAACTTGCTGGTTCAGGATGGCCCCCTTAGCCTGCATCAGCTATAGCTGATGCAGGCTAAGGGTCGCTGTCTAAATGACGGTTTGATGGCTGT
>JBDQJI010000009.1:0-64038 GCA_040263875.1 Alphaproteobacteria bacterium | reverse complement strand
TCAGGCTCTCTTGACTATCTTGTATTGCTCGACGGATCGCCGCTGTCGTGCGGGCGCTCCCGTGAAGTACCTGTCCCATAATGCGTCCTTCCAAACTTGGGAAAAGAGTGCACCATAAATCTCCGGGACTAAACACCTAGAGACGCCTATGATATTTCGAAGTCTGAATTCAGCGATGACAGCCGTCTCTAATGTAGGTACGGTTTCTATTGAATAGGAAAATTTGGCGTGAGTGAGGGTTAAGACCATGAAGACACGGGCTGCGGTGGCGTTTGAGGCGGGGAAGCCGCTCGAGATTGTTGAGGTTGATCTGGAGGGGCCGAAGGCGGGGGAAGTGCTGGTCGAGATGAAGGCCACAGGGGTTTGCCACACGGATGAGTTCACGCTTTCCGGCGCGGACCCTGAGGGCGCGTTCCCGGCGATCCTGGGGCATGAGGGCGCTGGTGTTGTGGTCGAGGTGGGGCCGGGCGTATCCACATTAAAGCCGGGCGATCATGTGATCCCGCTTTACACGCCCGAATGCCGGACGTGCGAATATTGCCTGAACCCTAAAACTAATCTCTGTCAGGCTGTGCGCACCACCCAAGGCCAGGGCGTGATGCCGGATGGGACCAGCCGCTTTTCCTATAAGGGTGAGAAAATTCTGCATTATATGGGCACCAGCACGTTCTCTAACTATTCCGTGCTGCCCGAAATCGCGCTGGCGAAAGTGCGGCCAGATGCGCCGTTCGACAAGATTTTCTACATCGGTTGCGGCGTCACCACGGGCCTCGGTGCCGTGATGTTCACAGCCAAGGTTGAGCCACTGTCCCGCGCGATCGTGTTCGGGCTGGGCGGTATTGGCCTGAACGTGATCCAGGGGCTGAAAATGGTCGGTGCGCGCCAGATCATCGGCGTCGACATCAATGAAAGCAAAGTCCCGCTCGCGACACAGTTCGGCATGACAGACTTTGTAAATCCGCAGAAGCTGGACGGCGACCTCGTCAACCATTTGGTGGATATCACGCAAGGCGGCGCTGATTACACGTTCGAGTGTATCGGCAATGTTGAGGTGATGCGCGCCGCGCTTGAATCCTGCCACAAGGGCTGGGGCGAAAGCATCATCATTGGCGTTGCACCTGCGGGCGCTGAGATTTCGACCCGTCCCTTCCAACTGGTGACAGGCCGGGTATGGCGCGGGTCTGCGTTCGGTGGCGCACGTGGCCGGACGGATGTGCCGAAGATCGTTGATCTTTATATGGAAGGCAAAGTCTCCATTGATCCGCTGATCACGCACACCATGCCCTTGGAAGACATCAATAAAGCGTTCGATTTGATGCATTCCGGTGAAAGCATTCGTAGCGTTGTGGTCTACTAAACAAGGTTAAAGGCTGGCGGGCGAAACTCGCGCGTATTTTAGGGACAATTGCGGCGAACGGTTTAGGCGTGTTGTAAGGCGTTCGGGGCATATTCAGCTTTGAATAGAGCTGGATTTGCCCGCCATGACCAAATGCCTGAATGACCGCCTGCCATTTGCTGCCCTGACCGCAGGGTTGTTTCTGCTTGCCAGTATGGTGATGCCAGCGCATGCCGCCGGTAGCCCGCGCCTGACGCTCATCGACGGCGAGGCGAAAGAAAATGCGGGCGCTGTTTATGTCATTGCCCGGCTTGATCGTCCGGCGCGTTGGCCCGTTATGGCCTCATTGCGGATTTCTGGTGGGGACGCGCAGGCCGGGGTGGATTATCTGGCACCAGCGCCGAACCTGGTGCTGATGCCCGCAGAGACGGAGGTCAAAATTGTCTTGACGATCCGTGATGATAAAACGCTTGAAGGCGACGAAGCGGCTTATATTGCGCTTGGTCGTGTCGATGGTGCCCAGGTCGCGCGCGGACAGGCCCGGGCCGTGATCCGTGATGATGATGGCGTGCAATCTGCCGCATATCGTCCAAATACGCCGACAACACAGGCGGCACCTCCCAGTGGTGGCGCGCTTGGACCATTGGCCACGCTCAATGGCCGGATCGTCGATGCATCCGGCAGGCCTGTCAGGCTGCACGGCGTGAACTGGTTCGGCCTCGAGACGCCGAATCTGGCCCCCCACGGCATCTGGACACGGGGATGGCGCCAGATGATGGGGCAGATGAAAGACCTTGGCTTCAACATCATCCGCTTGCCCTGTTCCAATGTTTTGCTGCGTTCGAAGAAAGAGCCGAACGGTATCGACTTTTATAAGAATAGTGATCTGAAAGGCCTTTCCGGCTTGGAGATCATGGACAAGATTGTGGCCTATGCTGGCGTCATCGGCATGCGCGTGTTGCTGGATAATCACCGGATCACGTCCGGTCATGGCGCAGAGGATTCCGGCCTTTGGCACTCCGCCACGTTCAGCGAAGACCAGTGGGTGCAGGACCTGGTGTTTGTCGCCAAGCGTTACAAGAACCACCCGGCTGTCATTGGCCTTGATCTCTTCAACGAACCCCACAATGCGGCGCGTTGGGGCGGCGGCGGGCGGAATGATTGGCGGCGCGCGGCGACACGGGGCGGTAATGCCGTACTGGCAGCAAATCCCAAATGGCTGATTATCATTGAAGGTGTGGCGAAAGCCGCCGGGACGCATTATTGGGATGGCGGCAATCTAGCCGGGGCGCGGCGGAAGCCGATCCGGCTCGACCGGCCCAATCGGCTGGTCTACTCGACCCATGTGTACCCGGCGTCCGTCTACGCGCAGCCCTGGCTGAAGGGGCGGAACTTTACGGCCAATTTGCCTAACGTATGGCGCAAGCACTGGGCGTTTTTGTTTGAGCAGCAGGAGGCGCCTGTGCTGATCGGCGAGTTTGGCTCTCACATGAAAACCGCAGGCGACCGGGCCTGGATGAAAACGCTGATTGCGTTCCTTAAAAAGCCTGTTGCAGAAGGCCGCGTGGCATGGACCTATTGGTCTTGGAACCCAAATTCCGGGGATACAGGTGGGCTGTTGACAGACGATTGGGAAAGCACGCACGCCAACAAGCTGGCGGCCATCCGCCCGCTGCTGCCAACGCCGGGCGCGAATCCAGACCGCACCCCCTTCCGCCGCAGTGTCGCGACGCTCACGGAAGATCGGCGTTCACCCGGTTGATCGCTTCATCTGGATAGCAAAAAGCCCCCCAGTCCAGCAGTGGATGGGGGGCTTTTTGTTTGGTAGAGACGCGATCGCAGAAGCAGCAGTTAGATAATGCCAGCTTCCGCCAGTTTGGATTGCACGATTTCCTGGTCGAACGGTTTCATGATGTATTCGTCGGCACCGGCCTCAATGGCGGCCTGGATGCTCGGCAGGTCACTTTCAGCGGTGCAGAACACGACCTTTGGCGTATCGCCGTTTGGCCGTGCGCGCAGTTCCTTCAGGAAGCCCAGTCCGTCTAGGACAGGCATTTTCCAGTCGAGCAGCACTAGGTCCGGCATGTCCGCGCCGCAGCGGTCCAACGCGATTTGGCCATTCTCGGCTTCATCAACATCGAACTTGAGCTCTTCAAGGATGCGACGCGCAACGGCGCGGACAACCCTGGAATCATCAACAATCAGGCAATATGCCATGGGGGCAATTCCCCTCCCGTAACCGGCACTTGGCCGCTTTAGTTCAGCGTTAAGAATGCCCGCGCCGGGGTAAACGGGGACTTAAGGCTGGACCTTTGCTTAGAGGCTTTCACTCAGAGGGTGATGATCCTGCACGTTCCGCGCTGCTGCCGCACGGCTTTGGTTGGCGTAGCAGTAGGCGCAGCCTTGGGCGCAGGTGTCGTAGCGGCCTATATCTCGGGCTTCAGCGCAGAGGCAGCCGGGGCGTTGGCCGCGTTGGCGGGATCGGATGCGCACTCCGGCCACATCTGAAAGGCGCTTGGCGTCGATGCAACGGGCAGGGGCAAGGCTATCGCTAAGTAGATCTGGTTGCGCACAGAGGCTCGGCGCCATGCCGTGGGCGCCCGCAATTTCAGCCAGATTGGTGAGAAATGTGCGCTTGGCCTCGTCAGTCGGGTCCTGCCAGCTGAACTTCGCTACTTCTGCTGCCTTGTCGAGATTTCGGGCGGTTTTCCGATATATGTGGGCGTGTCTCAGCACGACTTCGTCCGTGGCACCCTCTAACGCTGCTCCAAGTTTTGCGAAGTTTTGTAAATGCCAATCTGTGTTTGTAATGTCGCTGATCAGTTCGGGGTCATAGCGCCAGACTGCGGCCCGTGGTCCCCATGTTTTTGCCAAATCGCGGAATGCGGCGATGGCGGCATTGGTATCCAGAACGCCAGGCTCGAGGGCACGTGGATAGCCTGTGATCGTCATTTGGATGGTGAACGGTGTGCCGCGCGCGGCAACGGCTTCAAATCCGCCGGTGAATGGCGCTGGGTTTCGGGTCCAGAACACGAAGCCAGAAACGTCGTCTGCAGCAAGAGATACGCGCGCCACCTTGCCGCTATAGGGATTGCGGACTTCCGCATAGCCTGCGGCCAGCCGGTTCAAGAACCAGTCACGATAATATGCGGGTACGTCTGTCCGGTAGCTGGCGGATATAATCATGGCTGCTGCATTCTGCCTGACAAAGGCGCGCATTTGCCCGAAATTCCTACATAAATAGATGAGATTCTGACCACCCGGTTCTTGCGGGCGGGCGCAGGCCTTCCTATATGTCGGCTAACCGGCGGAGTTTTCCGCTGTGTATCATCACCAATCAAGCCGTTTGCACTTTATATGTGCGCGGTATTCAGGGGGTCCTGAACGGGCGTGCTGCTTATGGCAGGCGTTCCAGCGGGGGCTCGCCGCATGAGGAGATTACCATGGCCAAAGTTATTGGCATTGATCTTGGCACGACAAATTCTTGCGTCGCCGTTATGGAGGGCTCCAACGCCCGCGTCATCGAAAACGCTGAAGGCGCACGCACAACCCCATCCATGGTGGCGTTCGCAAAAGATGACGAACAGCTTGTTGGCCAATCTGCCAAGCGCCAGGCTGTCACCAATCCGGAAAACACGCTTTACGCTATTAAGCGCTTGATGGGCCGTCGGTTTGACGATCCCATCGTGCAGAAGGAAGTGGGCCAGGCCCCATTCCATATCGTCAAAGGCGATAATGGTGACGCGTGGGTAGAATCCCATGGCAAGAAGCACGCACCCAGCCAGATTTCCGCTTACATCTTGCAGAAAATGAAGGAAACGGCTGAATCCTTCCTTGGTGAAACCGTTTCCGAAGCCGTTATTACGGTTCCGGCTTACTTCAATGATGCCCAGCGCCAGGCAACGAAAGATGCTGGCAAGATCGCTGGCCTTGATGTGCTGCGTATCGTCAATGAGCCAACGGCGGCGGCCCTGGCCTATGGTCTCGATAAGAAAGACGGCGGCACCATCGTGGTCTATGACCTTGGCGGCGGCACGTTTGACGTTTCAATCCTGGAGATTGGCGACGGCGTCTTCGAAGTGAAATCCACCAATGGTGACACCCATCTGGGCGGTGAAGACTTCGACAACACCATCATCGAATATCTCGCGTCTGAGTTCCAGAAAGACCAGGGCGTCGATATCCGCAATGACCGGATGGCCCTGCAGCGGCTGAAGGAAGCGGCGGAAAAAGCGAAGATTGAGCTGTCCTCCGCGACGTCCACGGATGTGAACCTGCCGTTCATCACCGCCGATCAGTCTGGCCCGAAACATCTAAACATCGCCATGACCCGCGCCAAGCTTGAAGCGCTTGTCGGCGATCTGGTGAAGCGCACCCTAGAGCCTTGCAAGCAGGCGCTTAAGGATGCCGGCCTTAAAGCCAGTGAGATCGATGAGGTTGTTCTCGTCGGTGGCATGACGCGTATGCCGAAGGTGTTCGAAGTCGTTGAAGAATTCTTTGGTCGCAAGCCGCACACCGGCGTGAACCCAGATGAGGTTGTTGCTATCGGCGCTGCCATTCAGGCTGGCGTGCTTAAGGGCGACGTCAAAGACGTGCTGCTTCTTGACGTGACGCCACTTTCGCTGGGTATTGAAACTCTTGGCGGCGTCTTCACACGGTTGATTGATCGCAATACGACGATCCCGACCAAGAAAAGCCAGACGTTCTCCACCGCTGAAGACAATCAGAACGCGGTCACCATCCGCGTGTTCCAGGGCGAGCGTGAAATGGCGGCGGACAACAAGATGCTTGGCCAGTTTGACCTGGTTGGCATTCCGCCCGCACCCCGTGGCATGCCGCAGGTTGAGGTGACGTTCGATATTGACGCGAATGGCATCGTGCAGGTTGGCGCTAAGGATAAAGCAACCAACAAAGAACAGACGATCCGCATCCAGGCATCTGGCGGTCTCTCGGATGAGGATATCGACCGCATGGTCCAGGAAGCTGAAGCCAACGCAGAATCGGATAAGCAGAAGCGCGAACTGGTTGAAGTGACCAATCAGGCCGATAGCCTTGTCCATCAGGCAGAGAAAAACGTGGCCGAACACGGCGACAAGGTCTCTCCGGAAGAGAAGGCCACAATCGAAGCCGATATCGCTGCGCTAAATGAAGCCAAAGAAGGTGAAGATCTGGAAGATATCAAGGCGAAAATTGAAGCCTTGAGCCAGTCCTCCATGAAACTTGGCGAGGCTATGTACAAGGAAGCCCAGGCAGAGGCTGGCGGCGACGGTCCTGACATGGGCATGGGTGCAGAAGAAGCACCCCAGGCAAAGGAAGACGACGGTGTCGTCGATGCTGACTTCGAAGAGGTCAAAGACGACGACCAGAAGAAGTCGGCTTAACGCATCCTGGATGTCATGATAGCGACCGGCCTGGCGTAATTGCTGGGCCGGCGTTGTTTCCTTTCATTTTTGGACGCGGGTTTTTCTGATGGCCGAAGATTTCTACCAGATGCTCGGCGTGGACCGTGGCGCCAGTGAAGGCGATCTGAAATCGGCTTATCGTAAGAAGGCGATGGAATTTCACCCGGACCGCAACCCGGACAACGCCGAAGCCGAGCAAAAATTCAAAGAAGTTAACGCTGCGTATGAGGTCCTGAAGGACGCTGATGCGCGCGCCGCCTATGATCGCATGGGCCATGACCGCTTCATGCAAAGCCAACAAGGTGGCGGCGGTGGCGGCCAGGGCGGCGGCGGATTTGACTTCAACTTCACCTCATCCTTCTCCGATATTTTTGAGGAAGTATTCGGCAAGATGGGCCGTGGCGGCGGCAGGCGCGGCGGACAGCGCGGTGCTGACCTTCGCTACAACATGGAAATTTCGCTTGAAGAAGCCTATGCGGGCAAGCGGGCTGAAATCAAAGTACCCACCTTTGGCTCCTGCGAAAGCTGCCAGGGTTCTGGGGCCGAGGACGGTGCCCAACCGGTCAATTGCTCCACCTGCGGCGGCGCCGGCCGGGTGCGTGCGAGCCAGGGTTTCTTCACCGTTGAGCGCACCTGCCCGACCTGCCAAGGCCAGGGCCAGATGATTTCTGATCCGTGTAAATCTTGTGCGGGCCAAGGCCGGGTCCGGCGTGAAAAGACGCTGCAGGTCAACATTCCCGCAGGCGTCGATGACGGCACGCGTATCCGGTTGTCTGGCGAGGGCGAGGCCGGTATGCGCGGCGCGCCCACGGGTGACCTCTATATTTTCATCGTAATGAAGCCGCATCGCTTGTTTGAGCGGGACAGTGCCGACATCTACTGCCGCGCGCCGATTCCGATGACGACCGCTGCCCTTGGCGGGCAGATCGAATGTCCAACCGTCGATGGCTCGCGTGCCCGGATTTCAATTCCGGCAGGTGCCCAGTCAGGCCGGCGGTTCCGCTTGCGCGGCAAGGGCATGAGCGTCCTCAACCAAAAAAATCGTGGCGACATGTATGTGGAAGCGCTGGTCGAAACCCCAGTGAACTTGAACAAGCGCCAGCAAGAACTGCTGGAAGAGTTTGAGGAAGCCGGCAAAGGCCGCAATACCAGCCCAGAGGCCGAAGGCTTCTTCGGCAAAGTCAAAGACTTCTGGGATGATTTGCGGGACTGAGGTGTGCAAGGCGGCAGGTATCAGGCGCTATAGCCGCGCCTTCCACCGTCTAAGCAACAGCGCATTCCCGACAACGCTGACAGAACTCAGCGCCATCGCGAGACCGGCGAAAGCGGGCGTCAGATAGCCCAGCATGGCGAGCGGCAGGCCGACAGCATTGTAGGCGAACGCCCAGAATAAGTTCTGCCGCACCTTCGCCCGAATTCTGGCGGCGATATCAAGGGCGACGGGCGCCAGCCGCGGATCTGGTTGCAGCAATGTGATATCTGCGGCGGAAATTGCGGCATCCGCGCCGGATCCCATGGCGATGCCTAAGTCAGCCGCGGCTAGCGCTGGTGCATCATTAACGCCGTCCCCCACAAACGCGACGCCGCCGTGCTGCGCCTGCAGCTCTCGGATCGCTGCCGCCTTCATATCGGGCGCTACCCCAGCCCGCGCATCCGTCAGTCCAAGCCGTTTGGCGATAACCGCGACAGCGGCCGGGTTGTCGCCAGAAATCATGACCGGGGTTAGGCCAGCATCGCGGACGGCTTGGATAGCAGCGGCTGCCTCCGATCTGGGCTCATCTCGGAACGCCAACAGCCCAGCCAGTGCGCCATCTACGGCGACGAAGGCGATTGAGCATCCGCCTTCGGCAGCCGTGGCAACGGCAGCGGCCAACATGTCCACGGTGACGCCTTCCGCCACCATCAGATTTGTGGAACCAATGGCGACGGTCTGTCCCTGAACCTTCGCTACAAGGCCTTGGCCGGGGTGGGCTTCGAAGCTTTCAGGCGGCTGTGCCGCACCGCCCGCTGCGTCCACCGTCGCCTGGGCAAGCGGATGCTCACTGCCTGCCTGTGCGGACGCGGCGAGGCGGAGAATGTCATCTGCCGCAAATCCGGGTGCGGGGGTCGTGCTAACCAGTTTTGGCGTGCCTTCTGTCAATGTGCCGGTCTTGTCGAAGGCGATCGCGCGGATGCTGCCAGCGCGCTCTGCTGCTTCAAAATCTTTTATGAGCAACCCGGCGCGGGCGGCGGCATCGACCCCGGCTGCGATGGCTGCGGGCGCTGCCAGGCCAAGTGCGCAGGGGCAGGCGATCACGAGGGTAGAGACGGCTGCGACGATGGCGTGTTCTAAATCGCCATCGATGATCAACCATCCGGTAAAGGCGAGCGCTGCCAGCGCTAGCACGACGGGCGCAAACACTGCGCTGATCTGGTCAACCAGCCTTTGCGTTGCTGCCTGCGCGCCCTCAGCCGCTTCCACCAGTCGGGTGATCCGGGCGATGGTGCCATCCTCGCCAACCCGGGTTGCTTCCAGCCGGACCATGCCTGAGCCATTGACGGCACCTTCGGCCACGCGGTCCCCAGTGCCTTTCGGCAGGGCCAGGCTTTCGCCGGTCACAAGCGATTCATCAAATTCGGACAGGCCATCAACGATTATGCCGTCCACCGGCGCACGCTCTCCGGGCCGGATCAGCAGGATATCGCCCGCCTGAACAGCATCTGCAGCGATGGTTTCGGTGCTGCCGTCCCCCAATACGCGATGGGCTTCATTGGGGCGGAGGGCTAGCAGCGCTTCCAAGCCCTGCACGGCATTGCGGCGCGCCCGGCTTTCCAATGTTTTGCCCAGAACCACGAACAGGATGACTGCTGCAGCGCCTTCAAAATACAGGCCCGCATCTGCTGGACCAAACCCAAATACCACCGCCAGGCTGTAGCCATAGGCGGCACTAGTACCAAGTGCCACCAGGATATCCATGCCGGGAGCCCGGGATTTCAGGCTGGCCCATGCACCCCGGTAAAACCGGGCACCGATCCAGAACTGCACAGGTGCGGCTAGTAGTGCCTGAATCCAGCCTGGAATATGCATCGGTGAGCCAAATGCCATCGGGATCATCTGGGCAAGCAAGGGGACCGTTAGAATGCCTGCGACGATCAAATGCATCCGGTCGCGCCGGGCTTCGGCGTCCGCTTCAGCGCGTTTTTCCATGCGGCGCGCTTCGGCGGCGTCGCGACCAGCGGTGCGGGCGGTGGCGCGGTATCCTGCGGTGATGACGGCGTGTTCAAGGTCCGCCGGGCTGGCGCCGCCATCTGCGACATCAATATCCGCACGCTCGACTGCCAGATTCACCCGTGCGTCAGCGACGCCACTGGCTGCCCGCAGCGCGCGTTCGACGGATGCCGCGCATCCGGCGCAGTGCATGCCGCCGACATCCAGCGAGATCGTCCGCAATTGGCCGCTATCGGGCATCCTCATTGGTTCCTATAATGGCTGTTCTTTACCTGCGCGCATGATCCTGTAGGGTCAAGGTCTGCTTGGTCCCTGGCAAATGAATTAGCTCAAAATGCTGCTGCGCATAGCGCCCCTTATCTTCGTTCTGATCTGGAGCGGCGCGTTTGTTGCTGCGCGCGGCGGCCTGCCCGATTTCACGCCCTGGGCGCTGCTGACCATCCGTTTCGTGCTGGCTGCATTACTACTGCTCGTTCTGGCGTTGTGCATCCGGGAGAAAAATCCGGATTGGAAGGCATTTCGGCAGCGCTGGGCTGGTGTTGTTGGTGCCGGCGTTCTGATGAACGGCCTCTATCTCGGCCTGTTTTTCACGGCGATGCAGGAAGTATCCGCTGCCACCACCGCCCTTGTTGGCTCCCTAACCCCAATCCTGACGGCGCTGATTTCCGGCCCCGTGCTGGGCGAACGGTTCAGCCCGTTGCAGTGGCTGGGCTTCATATTGGGCATCCTTGGCGTTGGCCTTGTGGCCGGAATGGACTACTTGACGCTGGATGTTGGTGTTGGTTTGGCGGCAGCGTTTGCTGGCGTGCTTGCGATGACGCTTGGCACGATCTGGCATGCCTATGCAGCGCGCGGATTGCCATTGCTCGCCACCAACGCGACCCAGATGGCTGCTTCCGCCGTGCTTTGCCTCGTCATTATGGGGTTGGTTGAAACCCCGCGCATTGATTGGACCCCAGCTGCGTTTATGGCCCTGGGCTACCTCACGATCGGCGTGTCACTTGGCGGGATGGGGCTGTATTTGTTGATGCTGAAACATGGCGCTGCAGGCAAAGTCGCGTCGAACTTCTACCTCACACCCGCCGTCGCCGCGATCCTGGCGTTCTTGATCCTTGGCGAAACTTTAAGGCCGGAAGCCATTGCTGGGTTTGTCGTCGCGATGGCGGGAATTTGGCTGGTTCAGCGAAAACCTGCTGCGGGCGGACCAGAGTCAGACTAGGGCAATCAATGTGACAGATCGCCGGGCTGCGTCGCAAGTGACGCACGGCGCACTAGTTCCGCTGGATCGTGCTTGGGTCCCGGGCGAAACGGATGACGTATTTTTCGCTCCGGCGTTCGTCCAAGCTGTCGAGCAGCAACCGGTCCTCTGTCACGTTAACGACGAGGCGGCCATCCAAGACATCACCGATGACGTAATCGATCAGGTCAATGGTCGCGATCCGCTCGCCGGATGGTTCAAGCGTCGCCACCCCCGTCAGGCGGTATGCGTCCGTTATGTCCACACGCTCCGCCCCGTCGCTACTGCTATCAGATACCAAAGCCTGGAACGGATCGCACGCTTGCTCCGCGAATAAAGCTTCCCGCACCAATTGAATGCGCGGGATAGCGAGGCGGCGGGCATCATTGCGTGGGCGGATTTTGACGGCTGCTGTGAGCGTCGGCGCGCTCGCCTTCAGCGCCTGCCGCTCAATCCCGAAGCCCACGACCTGCACGTCCAATTCTTCCAGCGCGGCCACAAACCCGATCAGTGCCCGATAGCCCGATGCGATGGTGATCTCAAAGGTATCAATCGTATCGCGGAGAGGCTGGATGCTCATGACGGCAGTGTTGTGCTCATCAGCGAGTGCGCCGATCCGGTCAATGAATGCAGGCACAGACGTTAGCGGTGGCGCGTCCTTTGCGGCTTTGGCAGCGGCAGCCAGCGCTTTTGACCGTAGGCTGAGCGCGCGGGCGTCCTGGCCAAGTGCGGTTGCTGCAATCCGTGCGCTTTCCGTGATGTCACCGCGCAGCACGACTAGCGTTGAATATCCGAACGCGGCAAGGCCCAACAGAAAGATCATCGCAGCTTGTACGGTGGGTGCTTTCAGAAGCGCTTTTACCTCAGTTTGGGTCATAGCTTGGCCGCCGGAGAACTTCATGGTCGGCCTCCAATTGGCGGGAGGGCCAATGCCGGATCTGATGCTTGGCCGCTTAGGCGGGCGCCAACGGCAGCGCGGGTCGCGGCTGTTCCGGCGGCGGTGGATATGAGCCCGGTGGCGCCACTGGACGCGCTGTCCCGGGTCGCCTTCCGCTTGTTCTCGTCGTACCAGGCATGGACCTCGAACGCGACGCCTTTTGCGGTAGTGTCATCACTGCCACCAGGTGAGCCAAGGCCTGCAAATACAATGCGTCGGAAGTCGCGCATGAACGCGGCGTCCTGCTCCAAACTTTGAATGAACTGGGCGATATCCTGCAGCCGCCGGTCGCTTTTGGCGCGGGTGATACCTTGCAGCACCAGCTTAGTCGTGACGACTTCAATATCGCCGATGCGCCTGTCCGTGTTGGCGATATTAGCACCGGTTAACCAAACACTTGGCGGCAAGGCAGCAGCAATGGCGGCGAATTTCTCTGCCCAGAGGATTTTGTCAGCGCCGTCTCCGGTGAACGCGTCCTGGCGGGCGGCGGCGCGGAGTTTGCCAAGCTGGGCTTCAAGCGCCCCGATCTGGGATTGGGCAGCGTCATAATCACTGCCAGCGCGGGCAAGGCGGGCTGAAGCCGGGCTGACCGCGAAATCAAAGGCCAGGAACCCAATCAGCCCTGCACCCAGCAGACTTATGGCAGCAAGTTTGGCTGGCGTGATCTCAGATCCACCGCTGCCAAATTGCGGCAATGTGAGACCAAAAAACTTCTGTGGCGGTTTGCTGTTAGTTTTCGTGCCGCCTTTTGCTCCACCGGCGTTCGCTTTGGCCCGCTGTTGCGTCCGCTCATCTAGTTCCGTTCCGACCAGCCGGTTGTCCTGAAAACGGTATTCTTTGGCACCGTCGCTGAAGAGCGGCAGATCAGGCCCGCGTAGCAAGTTCAAGTCGATCGCAGCGGCGGAATGCGCCATGGGTGTATTTTGCGGTTCTGCAGCGACTTCAATGCCAAGTGCCGCCGATAGCAGAGTGTCGAGCCCCTTAACGGTGGAGAACGCCCCCACGGCCTCAAGCGCTTGGGGCGGTTCAGCCAAGCGGGATTCAGTGAAATAAGCCAAGGTTTCGCGCGCGACGTCAGCGAGGATTTCTAACGGTGCTGCACCGCCGCCAGACGCAGCCCGGCCGACCATATCACGTGCCGCCATTTCCCGAACTGCTTCGGGCATGGGGAGCGAGTTGGTGTCCGACACCAAGGCCGCAAATGCATGCGCGCCGACACGGATATGACGCTGGGCGACAACGCCGCTTGCCGCGTCTGAAACCAAAAGCAAGCTTCTATCAATACCGATATGCAGTACTGCGCGGGTTTCGGCGGCGTTCGGCTGCGCCATCCAAGCTACGGTCGCAGGGGCAATGGAGGTAATGCGGATAGAGAGATCGCCAAGTGCCGCCAGATAGGCACGGGCAAGGTCTAACCGGCAGGCACTAATCAGTCGGCGCTCAGCCTCGTTCTCAATGCGACGGCCATAAGGCGCGCTATCGAAGCCACATTCAGGCGCGCCGAGCAGCCGTTCTGCCAATTGCGCCATGCTGGATTGGTCAGCGCCGTAGGATCGCACAGCGCGATTGTCGAATATCTCAATTGCAGGATCCGCAGGCCAAAGCCGGACAGACCCACACTGCGCGCGTTCGCCGGGTGCGAGGCTGCGGATCGCCGCGCGCAGGCTATCGAGCGGACCGGCGCGGCTCGCGGGATCAGCAGACAGTGCATCGGCCCGGTCGTCCCGGCGCTCAATAATCCGTTCCTGCGTGATAGGGTTTGTGACCGTCAGCGACCAATCAAAATCGCTGAATACAATGTCCAGGATCATCAGCGCGCCTGCGCCATCTGGGGCGGCCAGCGCATTTTCGTTCAAAATTGGGGGGGCGCTGGTGTGATCGGTTTCAGCGCCGTCCGGCTCGTGCTTTGAACCCAGGCTGAAGCGCGCGCCGGGTTTCCCTGGCAAGCGTTCGAGCACACGGGTGCGGAGGTTTTGAAAATCGAAGCCCATAGGGCGCATAGCCTGATGCCGTGGTGTGATCGAGCACACTAGCGAGGCTTGGTTAACACACGCCTACTCACACCAAAGCAGCAGGTTAGAGATTATCGGGCTTAGAGTTTGTTGTGCGTTCCGTCGCAGAACGGCCCTTTGCCTGTTGCTTTACACTGGCAAAGGGCAGCCGACCCGGTTTTCTCCGCCTTGAAGCGCATTGGTGCGAAGTCGCTGCCTTTATGGGCACCATCGCAGAATGGCTGCTTTTCTGATTTGCCACAGGTGCACCAGAAATAGGCCTTCTCGGCCTCTAGCTCGACGCGGGCAGGGGCCTTGGCGGCGACAACGGGTTCGCTCATACTTTACATTCCTTTGGTGTTGCGGGCGGCAAACATGCTCAAGCGCCCGTGCTTTCAAGCCTCAGGGTGCGTTGCGAATGGCTCCTGGTCAATCGCTTTCATGGATAAGGGACTCAATCCAAACTCATGCGGATTTGTATTTACGGTGCCGGCGCGGTCGGCTCATTCCTGGCAGCTCGGCTTGCCCATGCAGGTTTCGATGTGGCGGCAATCGCTAGGGGCGCACAGCTCGCCGCCCTGCAATCGGATGGGATCACGCTGGAGGAGGCGGATGGCACGATTAATGCGCGTGTTAAAGCCAGCAGTGAC
Source organism: Alphaproteobacteria bacterium (assembly GCA_040263875.1). Classification (GTDB taxonomy): domain Bacteria; phylum Pseudomonadota; class Alphaproteobacteria; order Bin95; family Bin95; genus VMCJ01. Next base: position 49,277 of record JBDQJI010000009.1, on the reverse strand, counting down.
CCAGCGGATTTTGGCCCACAAGACGCAGTGATCTTCACTACCAAGGCGCACTCGCTCGCCGGGATTGCTGATGCGGCCCAATCTTTGATTGGCCCAGATACAGCCCAGGTCTTCGCCCAGAATGGTATTCCCTGGTGGTATGGCCATGCGTTCGATGCGCCTGGATTAACGCCCGGACCGCTCGCCAGGCTAGATCCAGATGGCGCAATTTGGAACGGTTTCAGGCCGGAGCGGGCTATCGGTGCTGTGATCTATTCACCGAATACGGTGGTGCGACCCGGCGTTATTCGCAACAAAGCGACGCGGCCAGCGGAATACCCGCTTGGCCAACCCGACGGTGGGGCTGATGCTGCCACGAAGAGCATCTCCAAAGCGTTGGAGGCCGCAAATATCAAAGCCCCCATCCTGGAGGATATCCGCCGGGAGGTCTGGACCAAGCTGATCATCAACATCTATGGCGCGCCGGTGTGCACGCTGACGGGTGCTTCGGTCAAAGGCTCGCTGCAGCAGGCGGGTATGGACCATGTTGCGGGTGCCGTCATGGCGGAAGGCGTTGCCGTCGCGGGGGCGCATGGCTTTGATCTGGATGTAGATATCGCCAATTATACCAACCCCGAAAAACGGCCGGATCATAAGTCATCCATGTTGCAGGATTTCGAAGCAGGGCGGCAGATGGAGGTCGATCCGATCATCGGCTGCGCCCATGATTTCGCCCGGGCCGCTGGCGTGCCCACGCCGGTGCTGGATGTTCTATTGCCGTTGGTTCGTGCCAAAGCCCGCACCGCGGGCCTCTATGGAGACACTGCATGATCGATAAACGCGTAGACAGTATTGAAGCTGCGCTGATCGATGTCCGGGATGGTGCATCGGTCATGATTTCAGGCTTTGGCGGTGCTGGCACGCCCGCCAACTTGATGCGCGGACTTGATGCGTGTGGGGCGAAAGACCTTACCGTTATAGTGAACAGTCTGCGCTTCCTGGAAGGCCAGGCACCCGGGCTGTTCGCTGAGAAGCGGGTGAAAAAAGCCGTATGCACTGCTGCACGGGGCCGGGGCAAAACCCCAAGCGACTATGAACTGCAATGGCAAGCGGGTGAGCTTGATATCGATATGTGTCCGCAAGGCACATTCGCTGAACGCATCCGGGCAGGCGGGGCTGGGATACCCGCGTTCTTCACGCCGACCGCAGCAGGCGTTGAGCTTGGCGAAGGGAAGGAACTGCGCGAATTCGATGGCAGGCCATGTGTGCTGGAAACGGCGCTTAGGGCGGATTTCGCCATTATGCGCGGGGCGGAGGCGGATCGCTTCGGCAATGTCCGATTCAGAGGCAGCCAGGCGAATTTCGGCATGGCAATGGCCCCAGCGGCGGACATTGCGATTGTTGAAGTTCAGGCATTTTCTGAAACCCCATTAGCGCCGGAGGATATCGATCTTCCCGGCGTATATGTGCAGCGCATCGTGCTAGCCCCCGATACGGGAGAAATTCGTGGTTGAGCCCTTAAGCCGCAATCAAATCGCCTGGCGCGCGGCCCAGGATTTGGAAGAAGGCATGGTCGTCAATCTTGGCATTGGCATGCCGGTTCTGGCATCGAGCTATGCGCCCGCAGGCCGTGAAGTGATCTACCAGTCAGAAAACGGCATTGTCGGTGTTGGTCCTGAGGCTGAAGCTGGCCACGCAGACCCTGATCTTGTTGATGCGGGCAGCCGGAACGTCACCTTGGCGTCGGGCGGTACCGTGATTGATAGCGCAGGAGCCTTCGCCATGATCAGGGGCGGTCATATTGATGTGACGCTGCTTGGCGGGTTCGAAGTGGCTGCCAATGGTGATTTAGCCAATTGGGATGCTCAGGTTCCGAATAAGGGCCAGCTTGTCGGTGGCGCTATGGATTTGGCGTTCGGTGCAAAGGCTGTGCGCGTGATGATGCAGCACAACACGAAGTCCGGCGGGCCGCGCCTTCTGAAAAAGTGTAGCTTGCCGTTAACAGCGCCCGGATGCGTTACGCGCATCTATACCGATTTGGCTGTTGTTGATGTAACGGCGCAAGGCTTTGTGGTTCAGGAGATACTTGGCGGTTTGTCAAAAGATGAGCTCCAGGCAAAAACCGAAGCAGCGTTAAAGTATTCCAATGACCTAAAGACGTTGGAAGCGCCTTCGGGCTTGTAGGCACTGATTAATTATCAGGGGAAATGACGATGGCGACATTTGTATTGCTGCACGGGGCTTATCAAGGCGGATGGATTTGGAAACCAGTGCGGGAACGGCTGGCCGCGGCTGGCCACACAGTCTTCGCGCCGACGCTCGACGGCTGCGCCGAGCGGGCTGACGCGCTTCGACCCGGCATCGACACAGAGGCTCATGGGGCTGAGATCGCTAAATTGCTGGAATTCGAGGACTTGAACGATGTTGTTCTGGTCGCAACGTCGTCCGGCGGTATGGTCATGGCAGCAGCGGCGGAAAGGGCACCAAGGCGGATCAGCCGCCTTGTCTTCGCTGATGCACTGGCGCTGATGGACGGCGAGAAAATCCGGGATATCGTGACCCGTCCGTCCTCCATAGAAACAGACCTGGCGCTGGGGCCATCCAAAGAAGATGCAGCAAGCCGCTTGTTTGCAGACCTGGAGCCCGATGTCCGTGATTGGGCAGTGGATCGGCTAACGCTGCATCCGCGCAATGTTTTTTATCAACTGGTGAAGCTGCCAAACTTCTGGCAAAGCCAGTGGACAGCCAGCGTCATCTACTGCACCGAAGCCCAAAACCCTGGCAAACCGCACCAGAAGCGGGCGGCGGATGCGCTGGGCGCCAGCTGGCATGAGATTGAGACGGGGCATTATCCCATGCTCAGCACGCCCGACCGCCTGGTCGAGTTGATCTTGCAGGGCTGATCTTACTGCTTCCGCGTCGGGTCCATGACGCGGGAGAGGATGATTAGCGGGGCGAGACCGACGACGACGATGGCTAGGGCGGACAAGGCGCTGGCTTCCAGCTGTTCGGCGGAGGCGTATTGGTAAACGTGCGTCGCCAGCGTCTCGAAGCCGAACGGGCGGAGGAGCAGCGTCATTGGCAGCTCTTTCATACAGTCGACAAAAACCAATATCAGGGCGGCAACAATGCTGCCGCGCAGCAGCGGCGCGTGCACCCTGGCGAGCGCGCCAAGCGGGCCGCAGCCAAGCGTGCGTGCAGCGCCGTCAATGGATGGCGTCACCCGCTCTAGCCCAGCTTCGACGGAGCCGTGGGCGAGTGGCAGAAACCGCACCGTGCAGGCGAAGACCAAAGCGGCGATAGACCCTGTCAGCAGCAGCCCATAACCGAACCCAAAGGCCTCGCGCATCCACCCGTCCAGCCAATTATCGAACGCGGCAAGCGGCAGCAGAACGCCAAGTGCCAGCACGGCACCTGGAATGCCATACCCCAGATTGGCGAAACGGCTGGCGAGCTTTAGCGGGCGTTTTGGGCGGAGGCGGTAGCCGTAAGCCAAGCCCAAAGCGACGAGCAGCGCTGCCACGGCGGCCAAAGCCGACATGATGACGCTATTGGCGGCAAGGCCCAGAAATCCATCGGCGCTTTCAGGCGCACCGATTGCAGACTCGACCAGGTGTGCTGCCGGCGCAATGAAACCCACTGCGACAGGTGCCAGGCACAGCATGGTCGCTAGCCAACCGTGCCAGCCCAATAACCGCCGTCGCTTGGGTTTGCGGCCCATGCGGCCCACTTCGGCAAACCCTCTGCCGCGCCGGCCCCAGCGTTCCAGCATCATGACGCATGCAACCAGCGCCAGCATCGCTAGGGCCAATTGGGCGGCGGCGGCGGCACTTCCCATATGCAGCCAGGCGTCAAACACGCCAACGCTGAATGTTTGCAGGCCGAAATGCAGGGGGATAGCGATATCGTTCAGCGTTTCCATCATCGCAACCGCCGCACCTGCGACGATAGCTGGGCGCGCCAATGGCAGTGCCACCCGGAAAAAAGCCCGCCATGGCCCAGCGCCAAGTGATCGTGCGGCCTCCAACGGACCAGCGCCCTGGGCTAAGAAAGCAGCACGGGCCAGCACATAAACATATGGATAGAGAGCGATACCAAACAGCGCGATGGCACCTTCCAAGGATCGCACTTCTGGAAACCAATAATCCCGGGGTGTTGCCCAGCCAAAAAGCGCGCGGAGGGCCGATTGCACGATTCCAGAATATTCCAGCAGTTCAGAATACACATAGCCGGTGATGTATGCCGGGATCGCAAGCGGTAGCAGCAGCGCCCATTCAAACCAGCGGCGCCCCGGAAATTCATGCATGGCGACGAGCCACCCAGCGCCAACTCCAATGGCCGCAACCACAGTCCCAACACCGAGCGCCAGCAGCAATGTCGTTGTCAGATAGCGGGTCAGCACGGTGTCTGCCAGATGCGCCCACACATCACCGGATGGGGAGAGTGCAATGCCGACAACGGCAATCAGTGGGAATGCAGCAAGGGCAGCGAGCGACCATGCGAGGATTGCCCAGCCACCGCCAAATCGGGCGAGTGGGCTCTGTTTCGCTGTGAACGCGCGACCTGCTGCTGGGCCGTTTCCTGGCGCGTCAGCTTTTGAGCTTGCGGCCATAAAGCTCGAGCCGGTGGTCTACTAATTCATAGCCGAGTTCGTTAGCAACCCGTTCCTTCAGCGCTTCCAGCTCCTGGTGCATGAATTCAATCACTTCACCGGTTTCGATATCGATCAGGTGCTCATGATGGTCGCCGGTTTCCTCATAGCGCGCCCGGCCCTCGCCGAAATCATGGCGGACCAGCACGTTCGCGTCTTCAAACAGCTTCAATGACCGGTAAACGGTAGCGATGCTGATGCGCGGATCAACGGCGGTTGCGCGGCGGTATACGGTTTCAACGTCAGGGTGATCTTCAGCGTCGGCGATGACGCGCGCGATTACCCGGCGCTGCTCGGTCATTTTCAGGCCCTTTTCTTCACAGGCCCTTTCCAGTTTTGTCATAGCCGCCATATGGTGCCTCCGGCCGCTTTGCGGCGCAGAATGAGTCATTCCAACATTAATGCGGCATCAGCGGGCAGGACGCAACGCAAGCTATGCGTTTTCGCTACAATTTCGCTTAATGGAATGACCGGGCGTTATGCCTGTTCTAATTCCACCAGCGTCCCGCAGAAGTCTTTTGGGTGCAGGAATAGGACGGGCTTGTTGTGAGCGCCGTTCTTGGGTTCGCCATCACCAAGGACGCGGGCGCCCTCTGCCACAAGCTTATCCCGCGCCGCCAGAATATCGTTGACCTCGTAGCAGACATGATGCATGCCGCCGGAGGGAGAGCCTTCGAGGAATCTGGCGACGGGGGAGCCTTCGCCGTAAGGCTCCAGCAGCTCGATCTTGGTGTTTAGCAGCTCAACAAACACCACTGTGACGCCGTGATCAGGCAGGATTTCAGGCGTGGAGACGGTAGCGCCAAGGGCGTTCCGATACGTGGCAGCCGCCGCCTCTAAATCAGGGACGACAATGGCGACGTGGTTCAAGCGGCCAATCATGGCGGGCGATCCTTCAGTGTGGGGCGTGAGCGGAGACGTTATGCGAGAATCAGTTGGCTGGCTCAAGCATTGTCTTTGGCCCAATTCGGCGGGCGTTTTTCTTTGAAAGCGGCAATGCCTTCTGCCGCAGCATCGCTTTGCAGGAGGCGGGAGATCGTCGCCGCAGCGTCATCCAACACCGGTTCTGGCGGGTCGCCAGTAAGGCTGCCAATCAAGCGTTTGGATTGGGCGACAGCGGCCGGTTCCGCATAGCGAAGCTGCTTGAGGGCGCGGGCAATGGCGGCGTCCATGGTTGCTGTATCCGCAACACACTCATGGGCAATGCCGATGCGTTGTGCCTCATTCGCGCCAATGATGCCCGCCATAACCGCCAGCCTGCGGGCCTGACCCTCGCCGATGCGCCTAACGACGCTTGGCAGGATCTGGCTTGGGATGAACCCGGCGCGCACTTCTGGCATGCCGAACTTCGCACCCTCTGCCGCAATCACGTAATCCGCTGAACACGCCATGCCGAGCCCGCCGCCGACGCAGCTGCCTTCAACGGCGGCGATCACGGCTTGCGGCAGGTTGTTCAGCGCCATCAGCGCTTCGCCCATGCGGCGGTAGGCGCGGGCGACCGGGTCGGGGCCATCTTCATCAGGCGGCTCCCGCATATGGTTCAAGTCCCCACCAGCGCAGAAATGCCCACCCTTGCCGCGCAATACGACGGCACGGAGGGTTTGGTCCGTTGTGGCGGATGCGAAGGTTTCCGTTAGGGACCGCATCATCTGGAAAGTGATGGCGTTCCGTCGTTCAGGGCGATTGAACAGCACATGCAGCACCGCACCCTCGCGTTTCAGCTCAAGTGGACCGCTGCTAGGAGAGGTTTCTGTCATGCCACTGCCAGAACAGGGGCTTTTGGCGTGCGCGCGAACACCAGGCCCTTAATGAATAGAATGAGCGCGATATTGGCCACATTGAACGCCACGCCAACGCCGAACGCTGCCGGATAGCTCAACGTGATATCATAAACCATAGCGCCGACGAGCCCGCCGCCGCCCATGCCGATATAGCCGAAGAAATAGACGTAGCCAGTGCGCTTCGCCGCCTCGCGCGCCGGGAACAAGTCCCGGACCGCCATGCCATAGGCCGGTACGATCCCGCCAAACACCAGCCCGAACATCGCGGAGATGATGTAGAGCTGTTCTTGCGTGTCGAAGAATATAAACAGAGAAAGCATGGCGCATTGCAGGGATGAGCCGATCAGGATTGTGTTTACCCCACCAATCCTGTCCGAGACGACGCCGAACGCAAGGCGGCTGATCGCAGAGCAAATCAGCAGCAGGGACCCGATCTCTGCGCCAACCGCCGTGCCATATCCAAGCGTTGAGCAATAGGCGACCATTTGCGCAATCGGCATCGACATGGCAACGCAGCAGCCGACAATCGCCAAGCCCAAAAGCAATGTGAGGAAGTTCTTGTTGATCTCCGGCAAGTGCTGTTCGGAGGCTGGGGCCGTGCCGCTTGCAGTTTGCGCGCGCATCCGGGTCAATTCCGGCGGCTCACCCCGGTGGAACAGGCTAAGCGGAATAATGATGGCGGCGGCAAACAGGCCGTAGCCGATATAGACTGCCCGCCAACCATGGGCCACGACCAGCGGTTCAAACACGACCTGCCAGATGCCGCCAGACACCGTTTGCCCGCAGGACACGACCGCGATGGCAAGGCCACGGTTCCGGTCAAACCACAGGCTGGCATTGGCGATCAGCGGCGCGAACCCGCAGCCCATGCCGACCATGCCAATGAACAGGAAGGCAGGGGCCAGAAGTGCGGTTAGGGAGTCCGCCAGCGCTGCCAGTATGCAGCCGACCAGAATGGCAGCGGCGGCTACATGCAGTGCAGCCCGCACACCGACTTTGGTGACGTAATAGCCCATGACAATGCCGCCAACCCCAGCGCCAAGGGTCGTAGCACTGTAGAGCGATGAGGCGGCAGATCGGGACCAGCCGAAATCCGCCTCAAGAAATGGTACCGAAATCACGGCCAGGTAGCTGGCACCCATAGAAAGCGCCAGCGTCGCCAGTGAAGCGACAGCGATCACCCAGCTATAGGGCGTTTCAATAGAATCTTCGCGGCTGATCCGGCTGGCCATATGCTGCTTAGACCTGACCTAATGCCCGGACCGCAGCAGTTTGACGAACTCACCCATGCCGATCTGGCGGGCGCGTTTCAGGCGTTCCGCTGCCAGGATCGCCCGGACTTGCTGCAAGCTTTTGTCCAGGTCGTCATTGACGATGACATAGTCATATTCCTGCCAATGGCTCATCTCGGATGAGGCCTCGCTCATCCGGCGGGCGACGACTTCATCTGTATCCTGTGCGCGGGCGCGAAGCCGTGCTTCAAGCGCGCGGGTTGAGGGCGGCAGAATGAAAACCCGGACCAGATCATCCCCAGCTTGCTCATAAATCTGTTGGGTACCCTGCCAGTCGATATCAAACAGAACATCGCGCCCGGCCGATAGCGCTTGCTCTACAGGCGCGCGGGGCGTGCCGTAATAATAGTCAAACACCTTGGCGTGCTCGAGCAATTCGCCCCGGTTTACGCGCTCGCCAAAGCTTTGATTGTCGGTGAAATAGTAGTCCTTGCCTTCGGTCTCACCCGGCCGCTTGCGGCGCGTAGTGGCAGAGACGGACATGGTTAGATCGTCCTCAATCTCCAGCAGACGGCGGGAAATGGTAGTTTTGCCCGCACCTGATGGCGAGGAGAGGACCAGCATCAGCCCACGGCGTTGTAGATGTTCGTCCTGCATTGCGCCCGCTTCTGTTCCGACCAAAGTTCTCTTAGATCTCACTCAATGTTTTGCGCCTGCTCTTTAAGCGCGTCAATCGCAGCCTTTAGCTCCATGGCAACGCGGGTGAGGGCGATGTCTGCAGATTTGGCAGCAAGGGTGTTGGCTTCGCGGTTAAATTCCTGTGCTAGGAAGTCCAGCCGCCTGCCTGCCGCTTCGGGACTGGCCAAGAGATCGCGCGCTTGCGCCACATGCGCCTTGAGCCGTTCGAGCTCCTCCGCCACATCCGCTTTGACCGCGAGAGCGGCGGCTTCCTGAATGATACGATCCTCAGGCACGGCCGCATTGTCCGCGATCAGCGCCGTCAGCGCCGCACGATAGCGTTCCGCCAGGGCAGGTGGCTGGCGGTCTGCAAGCTCTGCCGCATCTGCTGCCAGGCTTTCGATGCGATCCAGAATATCGCGGAGCACGGTGGCGAGGCGGGCACCTTCTTCACGCCGGGCGGTATCCAGTGCATCAAGCAAAGCCGGGATATCGGCAAGGGGAGCCGTGTTCGCACCAGCATCAGCAGCACTACCTTCATCAGCCACGATAATGCCGCGCAATTGCAGAATGCCATCGAGTGTGGCGGGGGCGACGGGGGCATCCGGCGGAATCTCAATCTTGGCAATGTCAGCCAGGAGCGCATTCAGGGCAATGTGATCAATCCGGCCAGCGCTTGCCAACGTCGTTCGTTCGACATTCAGTGAAACCTGCAGGGAACCGCGCTTAAAACGTTCACCAGCGGCTTTGCGGACGATCTGTTCGGCACCTTCGACAAAGTTTGGCGCTCGCACGCGTACATCTAAACCTTTGCCGTTGACGCAGCGCACTTCCCAAATCCAAGCAAGTGTATCTGTGCTGCCTTCAATTCTAGCAAAGCCGGTCATGCTGGCTGGAGTGATGGTCATTTCCGGCGCTTCCTCTCAATGATGCGCCACTTCCGTACGTTCCGATTATGCTGGCGGAGAGTCTTGGCAAACGCATGGCCGCCGGTGCCATCAGCGACGAAATAGAACGCGTCAGTCTTGGCCGGATTGGCCGCAGCCATCAGTGCGGCCTTGCCGGGGTTAGCGATGGGACCGGGCGGTAGTCCAGCCGACTGATAGGTGTTGTAGGGGTCTTTGAGCGCTAGCTCGCTTCTGCGGAGGCCGCGCCCCAGCGGTCCGGCACCGCGGGTGACAGCGTAGATTGTCGTCGGGTCAGATTGCAGCAACATGTCCTTGCGTAGCCGGTTCACAAACACGCCAGAGACCAATGCCCGCTCCCCGCCGACACCAGTTTCCTTCTCGATGATGGATGCGAGGGTGACTAAATCTGCGGCGGTTTTAACGGGATGATCTGCTGGTTTGGTCGCCATTGCCGCCTGCACTGCTGCCGCCATGGCGCTTTGCATGCGGGCAATGACGTCTGCGCGGCTGTCATTGAAGGAGTAGTGATAGGTTTCAGGCAGTAATGCGCCCTCTGGAATGCCCGTCGGTAGATCGCCGGTGAGGCCCTCTGCCGCTTGCACAATCGCTAAGGCTTCCACCGTCAAAGCGCCTTCTGGCACCGTAAAACGGCGGACGATGGTTGGGCCTTCAGTCAGCAGTGTCAGCAGCGCGCGTGGGCTGGCTTTGGCGGGTGCTGCAAACTCGCCCGCGCGGATTTTGCCGCCTTTCTTTTCGATTTTGGCCAACAAGCGGAAGACCAGAGGGTCTTCAATCAGGCCCTGCCGTTCAAGCTGTTGGGCGACAGCAGATGTGCCCGACCCGCGTTCGATATAGATGCGCTGTTCTGCGGTATGCGGCCCAGGTGCATCGAAGGATTCGAACGTGCGCCACGCAAAGAACGCGCAAAGCCCCAGCGCGATGAGCGCCAGGGCGAGAAATGCACGTAACATCTTGAAGGATCAGACTGCGCGGAACAGCAGCGACGCGTTGGTGCCGCCGAAACCGAAGGAGTTCGAAAGCGCGTGGCTAATCGGGCGCTCTCTCGCTTCTAATGCCGCTAAATCGATATCACAGCCCTCAGACGGATCTTCCAGGTTTAGCGTGGGTGGTGCCACGCCATCCCGCATCGCCAGGATTGAGAAGATCGCTTCAACGGCCCCTGCCGCGCCGAGTAGGTGACCAACGGCAGATTTAGTTGAGGACATCGTGAGATTGTAGGCATCCTGGCCAAACAAGCGTTTGACAGCGCCAAGCTCAATCTCATCACCAAGTGGCGTCGAGGTGCCGTGAGCGTTGATATAATCAATGTCTGCGGTTGTAACGCCAGCCCGCTTCAGGCAGGCCTGCATCGCGCGATAACCGCCATTGCCGTCTGCTGCAGGGGCTGTGATGTGGTGCGCATCGCCGCTCAAGCCATAGCCAACCAGCTCGCCGTAGATTTTAGCACCCCGGGCTTTGGCATGTTCGTAGTCTTCCAGCACGACAACGCCAGCGCCTTCGCCCATGACAAAGCCGTCACGACCTTTATCCCAAGGCCGGGAGCCTTTGGTCGGATCGTCGTTATAACCGGTGGAAAGCGCGCGGGCTGCCGCGAACCCGGCTATGCCGAGGCGGCAGATGGCGGCTTCAGCGCCGCCAGCCACCATGACATCCGCATCACCATATTGGATCAGCCGGGCAGCGTCGCCAATCGCATGGGCACCCGTGGCGCATGCAGTAACGGCAGAATGGTTCGGACCCCGGAAACCGTGGCGGATCGAAATCTGCCCAGATGCCAAGTTGATCAGGCTTGCCGGAATAAAGAATGGCGAAACGCGGCGTGGGCCGCGCTCATGCAATGTCACGGACGTGTCATAGATGGTCGACAGCCCGCCAATGCCGGAGCCGACCATGACGCCAGTGCGGTCGCCCGCTTCTTCGGTATCAGCCTTCCAGCCAGAATCCGCAACGGCGATTTCCGCTGCCGCAATGCCGTACACGATGAACGGATCGCTTTTGCGACGGTCCTTCGCGGCCATGACAGCGTCTGGATTGAAGTCACCTTCTGCCTCGCCGTGGGGCACGTGCGCCGCAATACGGCACGGCAAATCATCGGTTTCGAAGCCTTGCATGGGACCCAGCCCAGATTGGCCTTCGAGCATCCGCTTCCACGGAACTTCGATCCCGCTGCCAAGCGGCGTGACCAAGCCGATGCCGGTTACGACGACGCGACGCATGGGACGCCTCCGATTTTGAAAGTCTGAAGGTGCGGCAGGCGCTACGCGCGCCTAGCCAACCGATCCTATCCCAGAATGGGTTAGTCAGCGTTCTCACTAATAAAGTCGATCGCGTTTTTCACGGTCACGATTTTTTCAGCAGCGTCGTCAGGGATTTCGCAGCCAAATTCTTCTTCGAAAGCCATAACCAGCTCAACGGTGTCGAGGCTGTCTGCGCCCAGATCGTCGATGAAGGAGGAGTTTTCGTTGACTTTGCTTTCCTCGACGCCGAGGTGCTCAACAACGATTTTCTTAACGCGCTCGGCGATGTCGCTCATTCGAATAGTTCCCTGCGATCTAATTCTTCTGTTTCCAGCATTCACGACTTATGCCAGCAAGCGAATAAGCACATGAATGCGCGGCTAGTTAACACACTATATCAGGCCTTGCTACAGGCCTAAGCCAAAGAAATAGGCAGTGCTGATGCTGAATGCTACTGCATTCTTCACGCGCCGCCTAAATCTGCCTCAAAGCATCGCCATCCCGCCGTTCACATGCAGCGTTTGTCCCGTGACATAGCCTGCCTGATTGGATGCCAAGTAAGCAACCGCGGCGGCGATGTCATCCGGCTCGCCCATGCGCCCTGCGGGGATGCGTTCGTTGATGCCGTCTTTCTGTTTTTCGTTCAGCGCATCCGTCATTGGCGTTGCGATAAAGCCGGGCGCAACGCAGTTGACTGTGATGCCGCGCGCTGCGACTTCCGCTGCCATGCTGCGCGTCATGCCCGCAAGACCAGCTTTCGCGGCAGCATAGTTCGCTTGTCCCGGATTGCCGGAATGGCCGACGACGGAGGTGATGTTGACGATCCGCCCCCAGCGCCGCTTCATCATTCCGCGCAAGGCAGCGCGGGAGAGCTTGAATGCGGCGGTGAGGTCCACGGCGAGGACGGTGTCCCAGTCCTCGTCTTTCATGCGCATGGCCAGCCCGTCACGGGTAACACCCGCATTGTTGATCACTATATCGCATTGACCGAGCGCTGCCTCGACCTGGCCAATCAGCCCAGCCACGGCTTCGCCATCCCCCAAGTTGCAGGGGGTTATGGCTGTGCGGCCGCCAAGCTCAGCGGCCAGCGCCTCCAGCGGCTCCATCCGCGTGCCTGAAAGAGCGACGCTGGCGCCCATGCCGTGCAATTGCCGGGCGATGGCCGCGCCAATGCCGCCGGATGCGCCGGTCACCAGCGCAGATTTACCAGAAAGGTCACTCATGGTGATTGCTCAGCCGTCCTCAAGCTTGGGAATCAGAATAGATCGCTTCCCGATAGCGCCACTGGCAATGCCTGCTGCGCTATCGGGGTGAGCGGTCAAATCAGCCTTTGGCGTCGTCGAGCGCTTTCAGCACGCGCGGCGGTGACATTGGCAGTTCCGTCATGCGAAGGCCTGTCGCCTCGTAGACCGCGTTGGTGATTGCCGCGAGCGGCGGCACAATCGTGACCTCGCCAGCGCCCTTAACACCGTACGGGTGCTTATCGTTCGGCACCTCAACAATGATCGGGGTGATTTCTGGCAGATCACTGGCGACTGGGATCCGGTAGTCGAGGAACCCAGCATTATCAACGTCACCGTCCTTGGCATAGATGTATTCTTCGTTGAGCGCCCAGCCGATGCCCTGAACAACACCGCCCTGGATCTGCCCTTCGACATAGTCCGGATGGATCGCACGGCCCACATCCTGGGACGCAGTGAACCGCAGCACTTTGACGTGGCCGGTTTCTTTATCAACTTCAACGTCGACCATATGCGCTGCGAATGCGCCCTGGTGGCCGGTTGCGTTCAGGGAAACGGATGCAGCGATAGGCGCGCCGCCCATGCCCGCAATGTCAGCCAGTGTCAGTGGCTCAAATTCACCAGCGTTGGCACCAGCGGGGCTCGCTTGGCCATCCGCCCAATCAACGGCTTCGATGTCGATGCCCCATTTCTCAGCAGCACGACCACGAAGGTTCACGATGACTTCTGCCGTTGCTTGCTCAACGGCCATACCGGCAGCGAAGGTAACACGGCTGCCGCCTGTTACAGCGCTGATGCCGACAGAGTTCGTATCGCCGATCTGCGCACGGACTTTACGATAGTCGACGCCGAGCAATTCAGCAGCGATGTTGACCATGGATGCGCGGCTGCCGCCGACATCCGGGTGACCGGTAATGACGAGCGCGGTGCCGTCCTCGTTGATGTGCAGCTGGGCGCTCGATTCGCCGCCCGCATTGCCCCAATACCCAACGGCAAAGCCGCGGCCTTGGTTTGGCCCGAGTTTAATATTGTAGTTGGGGTGATTCTCAAGCGCTTCGATGCATTCCAGCATGCCGTGGGTGCCAAGTTTCGCGCCGTAGAATGTTGGCTCATCCGCACCGATCATGTTGACTTTGCGAAGTTTGAGCGGGTCCATGCCGATCTTCTCAGCAGCTTCATCCAGCAGGCATTCCAGCGGATAGTTGCCGGCGGGTGCCCCTGGCGCACGGTACGCATTGACCTTCTGACGGTTCGACACGACGTCAAACCCGCGCACGATCGCGTTGTCGATTTTGTAGCTGGCGAACGGGAAGTATACGGCGCGGCCAACCGGGGAGCCCGGGAAGGGGCCTGCCTGATAGTAATAATCAGCGGTCACGGCGGTGATCTTACCGTCTTTGGAAACGCCGATCTTAACGTGGCTGACGGAGCCAGATGTCGGGCCGGTGCCGACGAACACTTCTTCGCGGCTCATCTGCATTTTAACCGGGCGACCGCTCTTCTTAGAGAGTATCATTGCCAGCGGCTCAAGATATACAACCGTTTTGCCGCCGAAGCCGCCGCCGATTTCAGCTGGGATCGCTTTGATGTCGCCAACCGGCATGCCAGCCATTTCAGCCGTCATAAAGCGGACCATGAACTGACCTTGGCTGCTCGACCAGACGGTTGACTGGCTGTCTTTACCGTAATGAACGACGCATGCGTGCGGCTCGATATACGCCTGATGGACGGCTGCAGTTTTAAATGTGCGCTCGACGATGACGTCTGCTGCTGCAAATCCAGCCTCAACGTCGCCAGATTGCTCGGTCAGCACAGAGGCGATGTTGGACGCCTTCGTCGGCGCAGGCTCAACGCCTTTGGTCTGAATCCAGTCATGCAGGACGGGCGCGTCTTCCTTGATCGCGTCTTCGATTTCGACCACATGCGGCAGCACTTCGTAGTCAACTTCGATCAGTTCCAGTGCTTCTGCAGCGATGGATTGCGTCGTTGCTGCGACAGCTGCGACGGGATGGCCGACATACAGTGCCGTACCGTGGGCCATGGTGTTGCGGCAAATCCAGCGAAGATCCTGCGGGCCCATCGGGCGCGGAATGTCCAGCGGCAGGAGCGGCATGTCATCTGCCGTCATCACAGCCAGAACGCCGTTCAGCGCTTCAGCTTTCGAGGTATCGATGGACTTAATCTTGGCGTGGGCGTGCGGGCTGCGCAGCACCTTGCCCCAAACCATGCCTGGCATATCGCCATCGGCGCCGTACCGGGCCATGCCGGTGACTTTCTCAACACCATCGGGACGGACCGTGTTCGTGCCGATCCATTTGTTATTTGTGATTGATCCGTCCATTGAGTCGATCCTTTAAGGCAACGGGTTTGCGGCTGGGCGCGAATACGCGCGTGAAACTGTAGGGATATTTCCCCTGGCAGATAATGCCGGTATCTTCAACGCCAAGCAAGTAACCGCTTTAAGGAAGATTGCAATGACCGCGCCGCACAGCACCTTTGACGTCAATGAGGACGGCGTCGCCGTGTTCACCCTCAACCGTCCCGAAAAAATGAACGCAATCAGCCAGCACATCTTCGACGTAGATTTGCCGGCCATGATTGACCGCGCAGAGAAAGACGACAGCATTCGCGCACTGGTGCTGGCGGGTGCCGGCGGCAATTTCTGCTCCGGCGCAGATGTCACGCGCATGCAAAAAAGTGACGGCGGCCCCGTTGAAAGCCGTGCGTCTGGCCTTCGCGATACGCTTGGTGTGATTTACCGCATCGTCAATCTGCCAAAGCCTGTGATTTCGGCGGTGGATGGCATCGCGTTTGGCGGTGGGTTCAGCTTGGCAATGACGGCGGACATCATGTTGGCCACGCCGCGCGCCCGGTTTTGTTTAGTGTTTGGCCGCATCGGCCTGATCCCAGATATGGGCATCGCCTACACACTGCCTCGTGCGATTGGCGCGCGCCGGGCCAAGGAACTGGCGTTAACCGCGCGGTCGTTCGGGGTAGAGGATGCGGAGCGGATGGGCCTCGTCAACGCTGTCCATGAGCCGGATGAGTTGTTGGGCGCGGCCACGCATATGGCGGCGAACTTGGCGAAAGGCAGCGGCGAGGCGCAGGCGCTGGCAAAATCTCTGATCGATCGCAGCCTTTCATCCAGCCAGGCAGATATGACGGATGCTGAATGCGCGGCCCAACAGGCACTCCGGCCAAGCCCATTCCACGCTGAAGCCGTCCGCCGCTTCCTGGCCAAAGAACCGCGGCTTTATGATTGGGATGGGATGACGCCAGAGTAGGACTGCTGTCAGGTCCGAACTTCAGGAGCTTCCTGCTCCACCACTCGACGGATCGCGGCGAAGTGGCCTTCGCGTTGCACTCCGTTATCCGTCGCGATCTGGGCGGCAGTTTCCGCCACGACGGCATCCGGGAGTTTGCGGAACGGTAGGCCCTGGGATCGGGCGATGGCCTGCACCTGGCAAGCGCGCTCTAAGTAATACAAATCGTCAAACGCTGTCGCTAAATCCCCGCCACATACGACAACGCCATGATGGGCCAGAAAGCCTATGTCCTTGCCTTGCATCGCGGCGGTGATGCGGTCGCCTTCTTCCATGCTCAGTGCAACGCCGCCATAGGTGTCGTCATAGGCAATGCGGTCATGAAAACGGAGCGCGTTCTGCTCCACCATCTCCAGCTTGCAGTCCTGCAGCAGCGTGAAGGACGTGGCGTAGGGCATGTGGGTGTGCAGCACTGCTTTGGCGTTCGGGTGCTTCAGGTGCAGGCGGCTGTGAATGAAGAACGCGGTCTCTTCAACCGGGTGCTTGCCTTCCAGCACCTCGCCGTCATGGCGACACAGCACGATGTCGCTGGCAGTGATTTCGCTCCAGTGTAGGCCCTGGGGGTTCACCAGAAAGGTCTCGCCCGTATCATCCACGGCGAAGCTGAAATGGTTGCAGATACCTTCGCTCAATCCCAGCTTATCCGCCCAGCGGAGTGCGACGGCCAGTTCAATTTTCTGTTCGTGCAGGTCATTGCGCATGGGCGGATATCCTATTCCTGGGGACATGATTTGCTCACTTCCGTAGCCCGCCGGGGAAAATCCGGCAAGGCTGCGTGAATGGGGTTGCGTTCGATGGCATCGTGGCCAGACAATCAAGGCATCAATATTCCCCGATGACAGAGTGCGCGTTCATGATCCCGATTATCGGCTATGCAGACAAACTTTCCGTAGCGCCCGGCGATGAGATCGCTTTCAAGATTTCCAGCGCCGGAAAAGCGGATTATGCGGCGCGCCTGGTTCGCCTAATTTCCGGAGACCCGAACCCGGCGAGCCCAGGTCTGCAGGAAGCGGAAATTCCAGCGGATTTTGCGGGATCATATCCTTCCCGGATGCAGACCGTCGCTCTCGGCTCCTTCGTTCGGGTGCTGGCGCATGCGGCCTTCTCTGATCTCGAATCCTTCACGCTCTCCGCCACGATTTGGCCGACAATGCCGGGGAAGCCAAACCAGGGCGTTGCCGCATGCATTGCGGATGGCAAAGGTTATGCGCTGACAATCGGCCCGGACGGTGCGGAAGCTAGAATTGGCGCGGCCCGGTTGGCGGTCGGCAAACCATTGACGGAACGGCGCTGGAGCCGTGTGTGGATGGCCTATGACGCCACAAGCCGCGCGCTGACAGTGGGGCAGTTTCCCATCGGCCAGGTCTTCGATCGCGATGATGCAGGCACGGCGGACATGCAGCTGGACACAGCACCAGACCTAGCGTCTGGCCAGGACATGCTCATTGCCTCAATCGACGGTCTGGGGCCGGATACTTGCTTCAATGGCAAGCTTGAGCGGCCAATGTTGCACAACCGGGCACGTAGCATCGCTCAGGCGAAAGCGTCAGCCAGTGCGGCGGCGGATGATGTTGTGGCGGTATGGGATTTCTCCCAGCGCATAAGTTCGTTGGATGTGATGGAAGCGGGCCGTCATGGCTTGCACGGTCAGGTGGTCAACCTTCCTTCGCGGGCCATGGCGGGGTCAAACTGGTCTGGCGATGAAATGGCTTGGCGGCATCGGCCAACGGAATACAGCGCCATCCATTTCCATGATGATGATATTGACGATTGCCGCTGGGAAACCGATTTCACCTTCACCATCCCGGACGGCATGAAAAGCGGCGTCTATGCTGCAAAATTAGCCCTGCCTGATGGCGGCGAGGATGCAATTCCGTTTTTCGTCCGCCCGAAGCGGGGCGAACGGCAGGCCGATTTCTGCGTCGTGATCCCGACATTCACTTATGTGATCTACGCCAATCAGGCGCGCGAAAACACAACCGAAGGCTATCTGGCGAAGGCAAAATCTTGGGGTGCGCGGGAGCATACGCCAGACCTGTATCCAGATTTCGGCCTCTCGACATATAACTTCCATAGCGACGGCAGCGGCATCAGCCATACCACCCGCCATCGCCCGATTTTGAATATGCGCCCCGGTTACATGGCGATCGCGAATGGGTTCGCCGCGTCCGGCCTCCGCCATCTGCCCGCAGATTTACACCTGATCCAATGGTTGGAATCCAAAGGCATCGATTATGACATCCTGACCGATGAGGACCTGGACGCTGAGGGTGCTGATGTATTGGCGGGCTATAAGGCCGTTGCGACGACGACCCACCCGGAATATCACACCAAAGCCAGCCTGGATGCGTTCCAAAACTATGCGCACAAACTTGGCGGGCGATTGCTGTATTTGGGCGGCAACGGATTTTACTGGCGGATTGCGAAACACGCGCAGTTAGAGGGTGTTTATGAAATCCGCCGGGCAGAGGGCGGCATCCGCGCCTGGGCGTCAGAACCTGGTGAATATTACAACGCCTTTGACGGCGCCTATGGCGGGCTTTGGCGGCGGAATGGTCGTCCTCCGCAGGCGCTTGGCGGCGTTGGGTTCACGAGCCAGGGGCTGTTTGAGGGGTCATATTACCGCCGCACCAAAGCCTCATACGAAGGTGACCAGGCCTGGATCTTCGATGGGATCGATGACGAGATCATCGGTGATTTCGGCTTCTCCGGCGGTGGTGCGGCCGGCTTTGAATTGGACCGGGCGGACAAAACCCTCGGCACGCCCGAAAATGCCGTCACGCTGGCATCATCTGAAAACCACCAGGACCATTTCGTCCTGGTGCATGAAGACCAGCTCACCCACGTGGACACATATCCTCGCATTAAACAGACGCCAGGTGGACGGCCGGAACCCTTGATCCGTGCCGATATCGTCTATTTTGATACAGCGGACGGGGGGGCGGTATTCTCCACCGGCTCTATCACCTTCTGCGGCAGCCTGCCCTGGAATGGCGGTGACAATAACATCAGCCGCATGACCGAAAACGTCATCCGGCGGTTTATCGCTGATGATAAGGAAGCGTGAGGCTGCGGCTATTTTCTTTAGATCGCAGGCACCACCCTCACCCTGATCCCTCTCCCTCCAGTGAGGGCGAGGGCGCGAAGAGGGGTTCGACCAAAGGCTAAGCCACGAACGAGCCCCTAACTGCCGCCCCGCGCCACTTTCTCCAAAGCAATCGGCTCGCCATGTGGTGTCGCTTTGGCGGCGGCATCCCATGCGGCTTGGCGGTCGGCGCGTTCGGGTTCTGTGATGAAGCCTTTCGCGGCCGTCAGTCGTTCAAGCGCGCGGAGCCAGTGGCGGTAATAGTCCTCGCCGTCTTGGGCCGCACCCGCAGCAAGTAGTTCCTCGGATAGGAGGTCTGCGAATTCCTGCCATTGGAACAAGCCGCGCTGGTTTAACTCAACCGCCATGGCGAAGGCTTGCGCTTCCCAGGGAGTGGCGAACACTGGTCGTTCGGCAGGTAGGCCTTTTCGAAGCGACGCGGGATCAGGCCGGGTCAAGGTAATCGTCCCAGAGATCGACATAAACGCAAGCTCCGGCCTCCGCATCTGGCCCCCAAAGTTCCTGGCCTTCAAACCTCACGGCGTAGAGCCATTGCGGCTTTTCATCTGCCGACTTGGCGTTGGTATCCGGAAACACGAATACGCCGTGGACCCTGTCGATCACGCCGGCCCGCCCGCGCACATACCGGGGAACGCGGGTATGTGTCGGCGGGTTGATATTGCGGGCGATCACGCGGTCACCAGCGTTGTACTTTGCAGGGCCGCAGCCTGCTTCATCGCGCTTGGCGCTGCCGCCTTTTCGGAGGGTCGCGACAACATCTTCAGCCTTCAGAATCCGCTGTACAGGCTTCGCTGGGCCAATAGGTTTCGCTGCCTGGATTTCCGCCTCGCTGACCAGGCCACGGTCCGCCAACAGCACTTCGAGGCCATGGGACCAATGTTCGTAATATGACGTTTCCAGATAGCGACCGGGCGCCATGCTTTCCCTGGCAAAGCGGGATTGGTCAATATTCCATTGGCCGGTGAAGCCCATGGCGAGGGTGAGGGAGAACGCCTTACGCTCCCAATCACCGTGGAAGAGCGGCTCGTTTGGATCAGGCGCTATCGGCCCGTGGCCATGGCCGCCACCGAGATCATGGGCGCCATTCATGATGCGGCCTCCACAAGCCCCGTGCCGATCATGCTGTCCCGGGTGACGATGTCCGCCAATTGCTCAGCGGACCAGCCGTCTGTGCCAGCCGGGCGCATTGGCAGGACCATGTAACGGGTCTCTGCGGTCGAATCCCATACGCGGATTTCTGTGGCATCCGGCAATGTCACGCCAAATTCAGCCAGCACGCTGCGCGGTTGGGAAACGGACCGGGCGCGGTAAGGGGCGGCTTTGTACCAAGTGGGTGGCAGCCCAAGCACAGGCCAGGGATAGCAGGAACAGAGTGTGCAGACGACCATGTTGTGGGTTTCTGGCGTATTCTCCAGGACAATCATGTCTTCCCCTTGGCGCCCTGTATAACCAAGTGAGGCGATGGCCGCGCTGGCGTCTTCGAGCAGCCAGGCTTTGTAGTCTGGTTCGTCCCAAGCTTTGGCGACAACACGGGCGCCGTTCCTTGGGCCAACATTCTTCTCATAAGTCTCAACCAGCACATCCAGTGCGGCGGGGTCCACATAGCCTTTCTCGACCAGCAGGCTCTCCAGCGCACGCACGCGAAGCTCAGTTTCAGTCAGTTCTGATCCGTGATCATGATCGTGATGATGGCCGTCATGGGGCATGGAACATCTCTTCCGTTTGCGGTTCAGGAGGCATCATAGCAAAGGTGGAACCAGCATGGCATGCTTTCAATATCGAACCTGATGGAGAGACATGATGCCTGATACAGCCGCCCACCCGCAGCCCACCCCGCTCGACGCGCACCCGGATTATGAGCCAGTGTCCGCCGCTGAATTGCAGGACCTAAACCACAGGCTGACAGCAGTTTTAAAGCCGCGCACGCTCGCCATTGGCATGAAGCAATACACGAGCCTGGATGAAATGAACGAGATCCAAGGCCTGCGCCGCCCGAAGGCTGGGCGGTTCCACACCATGTGCCAATTGGTGACGCAGTCCCGCATGGCCGGGTTCACGCTAGGCATCACAGCGGAGAATGTGCGGCCGAATTCCAATTGCGGCGGCGTCCATGGCATTGATCTACCGGATGAGCCGACGCTGGACGGCACCCACATGACAGGCGTTTGGTTCGAAAACCAAGTCGCCGCCGCTGCCCATCAGGCCGAAATGCCCCGCCAAGTTTACGGGACTTATGTGGCGACGGTGGTCTCGCCCATCCGCTCAGCCCGACTGGACCCGCCGGATATCGTGATGCTGTATGGCACGCCCGCACAGATCATCATTTTTGTGAACGGCCTTCAGCATAAACGCTACCGCCGCTACGATATGTCGATCACTGGCGAATCCGCTTGTGCCGATAGTTGGGGCAAAGCACTGCTGACTAAAGATACCTCCATTTCCATCCCCTGTTTCGCGGAGCGCCGTTATGGCGGCGTTGCCGATGATGAGATGCTGATCGCCATGCCGCCGCACGAATTCAAGCGCGGCATTGAAGGCATGGAAGCGCTTTCCCGCGTCGGCCTCCGCTACCCAATCCCGCCCTACGGCCCGTTTACGGATCCGAGCGAAGGGATGGGCGCATCCTATGCCTAAGTCCGGGAGCCCGGACGGGCAGAATTCGCGGCCAACGACGAAGCGGTTGCAGTCAATGGTGCGCGCGTATCGCGAAGCCGGGGCGCTGATGGGGGCGGTTGAGCTGGAGTTGTTCACGCATCTTGATGCAGGTGCCAATACAGAAGCCACGCTGACAAAGGCAATGGGGCTACAACCCTTGCATGGGGAGCGGATTATTATCGCCATGCTTGGCCTCGGCATGATCGAGCGTGATGGCGAAATTCTGCGTAATGTGGCGGATGTTGATCGCTACCTTGTCAAAGGCAAGCCCACATATGCCGGTGAATGGATGCTGTTCACCAAGCCCGATTGGAACCATTGGGGCCAGATGGCGGAAGTATTGAGCGAGCAGGCACCGCCTGTCCTCAAAAACCCAACGGTCGACGGCATCACGATTGAAGAAGCGCGCCGCTATCATCGCGGCACCTATTCAATTGGGCGGGGTGCGGGACGGTTGTTCCTCCGTCACGTAGATATGTCGAACGCCAGGCTGCTGATTGATATTGGCGGCGGGTCAGGTGCGTATTGCATTGAAGCCTGCAAAGCCAACCCGGACCTGAAGGCCGTCGTGCTGGACCTGCCTGCCGTCGTGCCGGTAACGCGGGAATTTATCGCGGAGAATGGGCTAGAGGATAGGATCAAAGCGCAAGCTTGCGACTTCAACAGCGACCCATTCCCCGATGGCGCGGATGTGGCCGTCATGGCCTCCAACCTGCCCATGTATGGCCGCGAAGCCTTCGCCGCCGTCGCGAAGAAGGCCTATGCGGCTATGGCACCGGGCGGAACCTTCCACTTAATCGGCGAATCCTTGGACCCAGACCGCTCTGGCCCAGCTGACCCCGCCATGTGGGGCTTGGCGCAAGCCATCAACAACACCACCGGAATCGCCCACTCCACCGCCGAAGTCGAAGGCTACCTCTCAGAAGCAGGCTTCACCGGCGTCCAAACGAATGTATTCGTCGAAGGCATCCTCCAACGGACATCCGGGGTGAAGTAGGGGCTGCGCTTCTATTGCGGAAACCAGTATTCCGGTTCCGTTGGAAACACGGACCGGGTTTCTATCCGGGTGGCGGGTTCTGCCAAGGTATGCGCGGCGGCTTTCCATACGGCGTAATGGGGGGCGGCGCGGTGTTCGAGGCGGGCGGCTTCGTCCTTATAGACTTCGTAGAAATAGTAGGTGTTCTCGTCTTCGGCGTCCTGGAGGACGTTGAAGCGGGCGCAGCCGGGCTCGTCGCGTTCCGAGCCGATGGCATCTACTTCAATCGCATCCAGGAATTCCTGCCGAAGTTGCGGTTTGATTTTTACTGTCACCCACACTGCCAGCATCGCCTGCTCCTATCCTGATTTTCAGTTCGGGACAGAGCTTAGCACCGCGTGGGGGCGCGTGAGAGGCCCTGCTTAAAGTGTAGTTCCGGAGTCAGCGCCCTGGAGTTTCTGGTCGAGGGCGTTGCGCACTTTCTCTTCCAGTTCCTCCAGCCGATAGGGCTTGCTGACCAATTCAAAACTATTGCCAATGTCGCCTTCGCGCAGCACTGCTGCTTCTGCGTATCCAGATGTGTAGAGGATCGGCAGGTGCGGGAATACGGCCCGGGCTTCTTTGGCGAGTGCGGGTCCATGCATGCCGCCCGGCATAACAATGTCCGTGAACATCAGGTCAAACTTGCCGTTCTCCGCCTTTAAGGCTTCGAGCGCGGAGAGGCCATCTTGCGCCTCGATCACGTGGTAGCCCATGTCTTCCAGCATAGCGACGGCGACATCGCGAACAGCGTCATTGTCCTCAACGACGAGAATACGATGGGCCTGGATAGCTTCGGGCGGGGCTTCAACAATTTCCGTTTCTGCTTCAGACAGGCTGGTCGATTCGGATTGCAACCGCGGCAGATACATGGCGATAGACGTACCGTAGCCAATCTCGGAATAGACGGTGATATGACCGCCGGACTGTTTGATGAAGCCATAGACCATGCTCAGACCAAGGCCGCTGCCTTCGCCGACATCTTTGGTCGTGAAGAACGGCTCAAACACCCGTTTGACCACATCCTCCGACATACCTGTTCCGGTATCCGTCACTGAAATGCGTACATAGTCACCCGCGGGAAGATCATTGGCATCGGCAAAATGGGCAGGCCCGATGTGCAGGTTTTGGGATTCAACCGTCAACCGTCCGCCACCCTTCATGGCATCCCGGGCATTGACGCAGAGATTGAGTACTGCGGACTCAAGCTGGCTTTCGTCCACCGTGACAGTCCAGTTCTCAGCGGCTGGCGTGATGGCGATATTCACCCATTCGCCTAACGTCCGCTCCAACATGTCGGCCATGCCAGTAATAAGCGCGTTGGCTTCAGGTCTTGCTTGCGGGAGAAAGCGAGCAGGCGCTTGGTCAATTCTGCCCCACGGCGCACGGCGTCCAGGGCAGCGTGGGTCCGGCGGAGCGCCTTTTCATCTGTTTTTACGACGCGCTCGATCAGCTGCAGATTGCCCATAACGACGGCCAACAGATTGTTGAAATCATGGGCAAGGCCGCTGGTGAGTTGCCCAACGGCTTCCATCTTCTGAGCTTGCTGGAGGTGTTCTTCCATGCGCCTGGATTCCGTGATGTCTTCGATCGCGGATACCGCACCGACGCCATTGCCATCCCGGTCAAGCAAAGGCCGCGCGTTAATGCGGACGACGCAGGTATGGCCGGTGCCGGAAGAAACGATGAGTTCCTGATCAACCACTTCGCCGCGTAAAGCCCGCAGAATAGGTGCGCTTTCAGGCTCGATTGGTGTAACGCCATCTGGCTGCCGCATTTCCATACGGCCCACAAGTTGGTAGATCGTTGGGGGGGCGGATTCCAAGCCGTACATCTTTCGGGCAGTTGAATTCATCACGGACAAAACGCCGTTCTGAGCACACGAAAGGATTCCATCTCGAAGGCTTTCTACAAACCTGCGGTGTTGCTCCAGGGCGCTATCGACATGCGGTTCCAGGTTCGTCAGCGTCCGTTGAGCGACAACCCGTGCCTCTAGAGCGCCGCTGACGATGTCCGCAAGGTCCAGCAGGAGTTGCTGCTCGCTGTCGCTGAAAGTATCGCGGGGAGCTACATCGCCAATCGACAGCACGCCGATGTTATGGCCCTCAGAGGATTTGATGGG
Organism: Alphaproteobacteria bacterium; assembly: GCA_040263875.1. Classification (GTDB taxonomy): domain Bacteria; phylum Pseudomonadota; class Alphaproteobacteria; order Bin95; family Bin95; genus VMCJ01. The sequence goes on along the minus strand of JBDQJI010000009.1, from coordinate 24,328 downwards.
CGCGCCAGCATAGAACCGAAGCCTGGCCGGTCCTGTGACGAGGATGTTTTCATCGAAACGTGGGTCGGCCTGAGCATCCGGGACGATCAACACGCTGTCCTGATCAATAACGACGCTGCTAAATCCGTTCGCTCGGGCCGTTTGCGCAATGCCGATACCAACAGCGGCCTTTATCCAAGAGCGTTCTTCGTCCAGTAGAGAAATGATGCTTATTGGAGCTTTGAACTGGCGGCTAGCGACTTGGGCGATCCGGTCGAAGTTCTCTTCGGGCAAACTGTCTAGAACGGCATAGCGGTGTAACGCTTCCAGGCGAAGGGCTTCGCTTGCCGGATCCTCGCTAATCTGGTCAGCATTAGGCGTCGCAGCCAAATTGGATTGTAACACGGACAGGCCTCCTCACGCTTCATTGCGGAGAGACCATGGCGGGTTGACCTTAAGAAATCGCTGAAAGGCGGGGAATCCTGGCCTTAGTGATTCATTCCCTGTCCGCCATCCAGGTAAATCGTTTCGCCGTTCAGGAATTGCAGGTTTTCGTCTGCAATACCGGCCACCAGCTTGGCGACCTCCTCCGGCGTGCCGATTTCACCAGATGGAATGCGCTTGGTGATGAAGTCTCGGAAACGGTCATTGTCCATGTGGGTTTGGTTTAAGTCCGTGCCAATGAATCCAGGTGCCACGGTAACAACACGAATCCCGGCCTTCGCCCATTCCACGGCAAGACAGCGCCCGATGGCGGCGACGGCGGCTTTTGATGCGCAATAGGCTGCATGAAAGCGCACACCAAGCTTGTCGTAATAGCTGCCCATATTGATGATCTGGCCGCGCGTTTCTGCCAAATACGGATAGGCCTCTCGGCTGGCGGCGAATACGGCTGTTGTGTTGACGCGGAGCAGCTTTTCGAAGGCGTCGGTCGTGTAATCCGCGCTTTTGCCTTCGTCGTGCTGGCCGGCATTATTGACCAGCAGATCAATCCGCCCGAAGCGATCATGGACCGCTTTGAATGCGGCTTTCAGGGCAGTGTCATCACCCACATCACAGGCAAAATCTGCGGAATTGGCGGCCTCTTCTGCCGAGCGTACCCGGTCTTCCGGCCCCAAGCCTTTGCGGGACAGGCAGGCGACCAGATAGCCTCTGGCGGCGAGTTCTGCTGCGATACAGGACCCGATGCCTCTGCTGGCACCCGTAACGGCGGCGACTTTTCGTGTGGCCATGGCTACCGGTCCACGAACGTTGCGGGGCGCTTTTCCAGGAACGCAGATGTGCCTTCCTTGGCGTCCTCCAGGAAGAAGGACAGCGTGTTGACGTCCGCTTCGATCTTCAGCCCCTCATCCAAGCTCACATCAAGCGCGCGTCGGGTCGCTTCGCGGGCAAAGCGCAGGGCGGGCAGGCTGTATTTGGTGAACTCACGGGCGAAGGTTTTGGCATTCGGGATCAGCTCATCCTCAAACACGCGCTGGATCAAACCAATACGCTCGGCCTCGTCCGCGTTGATGAACTTGCCTGTCAGGATCATTTCCATGGCGCGGCTTTCGCCAATGTGCCGGGGCAAGCGCTGGGTGCCGCCATAGCCTGGAACCGCACCGAGCTTGATTTCCGGTAGCCCCATGCGGGCGCTGGAGGCCGCGACCCGGAAGGTGCAGGCCAGCGCCAATTCCAGCCCGCCGCCAAGGGCAAAACCATTGATACAGGCGATGGAGGGGATTGGCAGTTCGTCCAGCTTGGCGAATGTGAGCTGGCCCTTGCGGGCACCTTCGCGGACGTCTGGGATCGAGCGGCCTATGAGCTCTGAAATATCGGCACCCGCACAGAACGCTTTTGGCCCAGCACCCCTGAACAGCAGCGCCCGCGCGTCAGATGCGGCGGCCTCATCGATCGCGTCGCTGATTTGGTTGACGATATCGAAGCTCAGCGCATTCAGCGCTTCGGGGCGGTTCAAGGTGATGACTGCAAATTCGTCATCGCGGGAATATTCGACAGGCATTGGGGCAAGCTCCGACAAGGTGAATTGGCATCTTAGCGCGCCAGAAGCATCTCCAAAACCGCATTGAGCCGTTGGCACCCGGCGTCTGTTGCGGTTATGCGTTCTGGGGTGTGTTGGATAAACCCGCCATCCAGAAGACGCTGAAGTCCGTCGTGATCAACGAAGTCTGGGAGACTGCCGCCTGTTTGGCGTTTGAACCGGTTGAGATCAACGCCTTCTGTCAGGCGAAGGCCCATCATCAACGCTTCGGCGGCGACATCTTCCGCTGTCAGGCTATCGGATGCGCTTGTAGCGTGCCCGGTCGTTTCGACTTTGGTCAGCCACGCTTCGGGTGTGCGTGTTTGTGCGAACGTGCGGCGGGCACCAGACTGGATCAAGCGGCCATGGGCACCGGGGCCAACGCCGGCCCATTCTCCGCCCCGCCAGTAGATCAGATTGTGCGCGCATTCATGGCCGGGCGCAGCGTGGTTGGAGATTTCGTAGCGCGGCATGCCGGCAGCCTCAAGGATTGTTTCCGTCGCTTCATAAAGAGCAGCACCTGTGTCCTCATCGGGAATTTGGAAGGCGCCGCGCTGATGCAATCCGTGGAAGGCGGTGCCTTGTTCAATTGTCAGCTGATAAACGGACATGTGACCACCCGCGAGGCCTATGGCCGTTTCAAGCTCGCGCCGCCATTGGTCCACTGTTTGGCCTGGCCGCGCATAAATCAGGTCGAACGAATAGCGGGCGAACGTTGCCTTCGCGATCTCAAGCGCGCGCAAAGCTTCGGCGTGGGAATGCATGCGGCCAAGGAATTTCAGGTCGTCATCATTCAATGCCTGAACGCCTAGCGACACCCGGTTAACGCCTGCAGCGGCGTAGCCTTCAAAGCGATCTGCTTCCACCGATCCAGGGTTGGCTTCCAGCGTGATCTCAATAGCGTTGGAAAAACGCCATCCCGTCCGCGCAGCGTTGATGACGGCCTCGACTGTATCTGGCGGCATAAGCGAAGGGGTGCCACCGCCGAAGAATATAGCGTCCAGCGTGCGGCCTGGTGTCATGGCTTGGAAATGCGCGATTTCTGCAGTCAACGCCGCTTGCCAGCGGCTGTGATCTACCTCGGCGCGGACATGACTGTTGAAGTCGCAATACGGGCATTTCGACTGGCAGAAGGGCCAGTGGACATACAGGCCAAACCCACCGGTTTCCGACGGACCAGTATCTGGCGTCAGATCAGCCCCGGAGGCAGTTATTGGCGAAAGCGCGGAATGCATAGGCACGGTGGCTCATCGCATCTTTGGCGGCGGGCGACATTTCAGCAAATGTCATAGTGTGGCCGCTTGGTTGGAAAATCGGATCATACCCGAAGCCGCTCTTTCCACGCGGCGGCGAGACCATATCCCCCCAAACTTCGCCGCGAAAGGTGAACTCTGGTCCATTTGGCCAGGCAATCGCCAGGACGCAGACGAACCAAGCGGTAAGATCCGTCTTGCCTTCCATTTCCTGCAAAACGCGGTCCATTGCGAACGAAAACTCACCGTTCTTCGCCCATCGCGCGGAATAGACCCCAGGCGATCCGTCAAGGCCGGCGAGACAGAAGCCAGAATCGTCAGACAGCGCGGGCAATCCAGACGCGTCTGCTGTCGCTCTGGCTTTGATGCAAGCGTTTTCTTCGAATGTGGTCCCTGTTTCCTCTGCTGCTGGAATTCCCAGATCGCCAGCAGAGATTGCTTCGACGCCATACGGGTCCATTAGCACCCGCATTTCCTTCACTTTTCCAGGATTGTGCGTCGCCAATACCAGGCGATCCCCAGACTGCAATTTTGGAGTGGCCATGGATTATGAGGACATGCCGAGCGCTTTGCGCTGCATCTCACAAAGGTCAGCAATGCCGGCTTCAGCCAGATTCATCAGCTCATCCATTTGGCCCCGGCTGAACGGCGCGCCTTCGGCGGTACCTTGAACTTCCACCAGCATGCCTTGGTCAGTCATAACGAAGTTGGCGTCGGCTTCGGCGTTGGAATCTTCGTCATAATCCAGATCGAGCACGGCCTGGCCTTCGAAAATACCGCAGGAAATGGCGCCGACTTGGCCCGTCAGCGGCCAACGCTTAATTGCGTCAATCCGCTGTAGGTGCTGGCAAGCTTGCGCCAAAGCCACGTAACCGCCGGTGACGCTAGCGGTGCGGGTGCCGCCGTCCGCCTGCAAAACATCACAGTCAATCGTGATCTGAATTTCGCCGAGCGCTTTGGTATCAACGACGGCGCGCAGCGCACGCCCGATCAGGCGCTGAATTTCCTGGGTCCGGCCAGACTGCTTGCCGCGCGCGGCTTCGCGGTTTGAGCGGGTGTGAGTCGAGCGGGGCAGCATGCCGTACTCAGCGGTCACCCAGCCGCGCCCGGAATTCCGCAGGAACGGAGGGACGCGGGTTTCGACAGAAGCAGTGCAAAGCACATGGGTGTCGCCGAACTTCGCAAGGCAAGCGCCCTCGGCATGTTTGGTCCATTCAGTCTCAAGGCTTACATCGCGCAGCTGATTTTGCGCGCGTCCAGATGGTCTGGTCACGATACTCATCCCTAAAAAATGCGTTTGATGCCCCCGTATCTGGCGAAATGGTTAACAGACTACCCGAGTGAAATCCAGCGCAGACATAAGAAAATGACTTGATGCAGCGCTTTCGCGCGCTAAATTGAGAGTTATGATTAAAAAAGTAGCAGTTTCGAACCCTGACCCTAAGCCCGCACCCGAATCGACAGAGCAGCCAAAGCCTGAAGCACCGAAGACGGTTGAGGAAGTTGGCGGGCCCAAGGGGTTGGACCCAACGCGCTTTGGCGACTGGTCCGTGAATGGTCGCTGCATCGATTTTTAAGTTGATAGCTTCGGGTTTCACGGCTCAGCTATGCAACTCAGCTATGCGAAATCCAGGTCGTGCAGGGCGCTGAAGGCTCCGCTATAGTCGTCTCCGAAACTCTACGCCGGAGGGGCTATGCTGCTATTTGCGCCGAAAGAAACTCAGCCCGGAGAAAACCGGGTCGCGATCACGCCAGACTCCGCCAAACGCCTCGCTGCCATCGGTATCGACGCAGCGATTGAGGCGGGTGCTGGTCTATCCGCCGATTATCCCGATAAGCTTTATGAAGACGCGGGCGTTCGCATTTTTGCGGACCGTGCCGAGGGCTGGGCCGCTGCTGACGCCATCGCATGCGTTCGTCCGGCCGCCACGGATGACGTTGCGCGCATGAAAACGGGCGCATTGTTGCTTGGCCTGCTGGAGCCATTTGGCGACAAAGCGCGGGTGGGTGATTACGCCAAGGCTGACATTGCTGCATTCTCGTTCGAATTTGTGCCGCGTATCAGCCGCGCTCAAGGCATGGACGCGCTGTCCAGCCAAGCGAACTTGGCGGGCTACGCATCTGTCATCTTGGCGGCAGAGCGGTTCAGCCGCGCGTTTCCAATGATGGTGACAGCGGCGGGCACGGTCTCCCCGGCGCGGGTGCTGATCCTGGGCGCTGGTGTTGCTGGCCTCCAAGCGATCGCCACGGCGCGTCGGTTGGGTGCCGTTGTTTCCGCCATGGATGTGCGCGATGCCGCCCGTGAACAGGTGGAAAGCCTGGGCGCTGCGTTCGTCACCGTTGAAGCAGAAGAAAAAGGCGAAGGCACTGGCGGATATGCCAAGGAAATGAGCGACGATTATAAGCGTCGCCAAGCCGCCAAACTGCGCGAAACCCTATCCCGCACGGACATTTGCATCACGACCGCGCAAATCCCCGGGCGTCCGGCACCCGTTTTGCTGCCATCGGACATGCTGTCTGCCATGAAGCCAGGATCTATCGTCGTTGATCTGGCGGCTTCGTCCGGTGGCAACTGCGAAGTGTCGAAGAACGGCGAGACGGTGGATGTCGGCGGGGTCAATGTGATTGGCGCCAGCGATCTACCAAGCGCCGTCGCCCAGGACGCAAGCAATCTCTATGGCCGCAATGTTCTGAACTTCCTTGCGCCGCTGATAGATGCGGACAGTAAGGCGCTCAAAATTGACTGGGAGGATGAAATTGTCACTGGTGCGCTGCTAACGCGCGACGGTGCTATCGTCCACCCAAGCCTGAAGGGGGAAAACGCATGAGCGATCCCAAAGACGTAGCGGGCGGCGCTGCCGATCTCGCTGGCCGGATGAATGAACTGGCCCTGGAGGCGCAGCGCCTTGCTGGTGAATCTGCAGCCCTTGCCAACCGCGCCAGTGATTTGGATGCGGGCGGCGGAATCCAGGGCGCGGACCCAATGATTTTTGGCCTGACGGTTTTCGCGATGGCTTGTTTCGTTGGCTATTATGTCGTGTGGAAGGTGACGCCGGCGCTGCATGCGCCGCTCATGTCCGTAGCGAATGCGATTTCGGGCGTTATTATTTTGGGCGCGATGATCGCAGCGGGACCGTCGCTTTTAGGCGTCTCCAAAATCATGGGCTTCATTGCGGTTGTTCTGGCCGCGGTGAATATTTTCGGCGGTTTCATCATCACCCACCGCATGCTTGAGATGTTCCGGACTAAGAAGAAGGGAGCAGCCCGATGAGCGGTGATATCACCTCATATGCCTATCTCTTCTCCGCGATCTGCTTCGTTCTGGCGATCCGTGGGCTTGCGAGCCCAGAAACGGCGCGCACCGGCAACTTAATTGGCATCCTCGGCATCGCAGTCGCTGTCGGCGCTACGATGCTGCTGCCGCAGATCTCAACGTGGCTGTTCGTGTTCGTCGGCATTGTGCTTGGCGGCGCGATAGGCGCTTTCATTGCACTGAAAGTGAAGATTACGGACCTGCCGCAGTTGGTCGCAATCTTCAACAGTTTGGTTGGCTTGGCTGCTGTGCTGATTTCTGGTGCGGCACTGCATGACCCGTCGCTGTATGGCATGGCGCAAGGCTCTACCATGCCATTGCAGTCCTTGATCGAGATGGCGATTTCGGCGTGTATTGGTGCCGTGACATTCACTGGGTCCGTCATCGCATTTGCGAAATTGCACGAGCTGATGACTGGCACGCCTATCGTGTTCAATGGCCAGAAGGCTGTGAACGGTTTACTTGGTTTTTCAGCGGTCTTTGCAGCATTGGCCTTTGCGGGCTGGGGCAGTGAGGGTGCGTTCTGGGGCATGGTCGTTCTGTTCATGATCTGGGGTGCCATGGTCGTACTGCCGATTGGCGGCGCGGATATGCCCGTGGTGATTTCGGTCTTGAACTCACTATCGGGCTGGGCGTCATGCGGGATTGGCTTCACGCTGGATAACCCGTTGATGATCGTCACGGGCGCACTGGTTGGCGCATCAGGCGGCATTCTCTCCTTCATCATGTGCCGGGCAATGAACCGAGACCTACTATCCGTTCTGCTTGGCGGCTTCGGTGCGGAAGCTGGCGCTGGCGCGCCGGGTGGCCCAGCTCCTGCTGGTACCGTCAAATCCGGCAATGCAGATGATGCAGCTTTCATGCTGAAGAATGCCCGCTCAATCGTGATTGTGCCGGGTTACGGCATGGCGGTCGCACAGGCGCAGCATGCATTGCGTGAAATGGTGGATCTGTTGAAGGCGGAAGGCGTCAAGGTGCGATACGCCATTCACCCCGTCGCAGGACGCATGCCAGGGCATATGAATGTGCTGCTGGCGGAAGCGAATGTCCCCTATGACGACGTGTTGGAAATGGATGATATCAACCGCGACTTCGCCACGACTGACGTCGCTTTCGTTATCGGTGCGAATGACACGACCAATCCGGCCGCCCGCAATGACCCGTCCAGCCCGATCTACGGCATGCCGGTTCTGGATGTAGAAAACGCAGGCATGGTCATGTTCATCAAGCGCTCCATGGCGACAGGCTATGCGGGCGTTGATAATCCACTGTTCTACAACGACAACACCATGATGCTTTTCGGTGACGCCAAAGGCATGTGCGAAAACATCGTGAAGGCGCTCTGATCCCATGAAATTTACTGATTTCGATGCCCTTTCATTCGATTGCTACGGCACGCTGATTGATTGGGAATCCGGTATCTGGAACGCCATGCAGCCGTTTGCCGCCCGCGCTGGCCTAACGCTGGAAAGGGAGCAGGCGCTCGTGGCGTTTGCAGAGACGGAATCGGCGGCACAAGCGGCGACGCCAGGCAAGCTGTATCCGCATTTGCTGGAAGACTTGTTTCCGGATCTCGCTAAGCGCTTGGGTGCCGAAGCAACGGCGGCGGAGGCCTATGCATTTGGCCAATCTGTGCCGGAATGGCCAGCGTTCCCGGATAGTATCGAAGCGCTTGGGCGGTTGAAGCAGCGCTTCAAGCTGGTGATCCTCTCCAATGTGGATGTGGCTGGGTTTATCGCCAGCGCCAAGCGGCTCGAAGTGCCGTTTGACTATGTTTTCACTGCCCAGGAAGTTGGGTCTTACAAACCGAACCCTGAGAACTTTGACTTCATGTTAAGGAAGCTGGATGGCGCTGGTGTCGCCAAGCCCAAGCTCTTGCATGTGGCGCAGTCGCTTTTCCATGATCACCAGATCGCGACCACCAAAGGCCTCGCCACTTGCTGGATTGACCGGCGGGAAGGCACAGGCTGGGGAGCGACCAAAGAAATCCCGAATCAGCCAAAGACTGATTGGCGGTTTCCCAGCCTGAAAGCGTTCGCAGACGCGATCGACGCTGAATAATTCGAACCAGGAGCTTTTCTATGCCCGATATCCTTGCTTCATCCAGCCGTGGCGCCATTCCCTTGCATCTCGTGACGAAGGAAGGCCTGGAAGACTGGTTGGATGGGCTTGATGCGGGCGCTGTCCGTTGGGTCGAGTCCGCCGGATTCACAGGCAAGGCCGGCCAAACCGTGCTGCTTCCAGGCGAAGGTGGCAAACCGGCGGGCGCTGCGCTTGGCGTTGAAGGGCTTGATGAATTCTGGGCATGCGGCGGCGCTTCCAGCCAATTGCCAGCAGGTCTGTATGCGATCCAGACAAAGCTTACCAAGGCGCAGGCGACCGATATCGCCGTCGCATGGTCATTGGGCGCGTATAAATTCGACCGATATAAAAAGAAAGCTGCTAATGGCGCACGGCTTGTGTGGCCGAAAGGCGCGGACAAGACGGTCGCCGAAGCGATCCGCGCCGGTGTTGCAACCACCCGGACCCTGATCAACACACCTGCCAGCGATATGGGCCCGGCGGAACTTGCCGCCGCCGCCAAAGCCGTCGCCAAGCCACATAAGGCCAAAGTGGCGCTGACCGTTGGCAATGATCTGTTGAAGAACAACTTCCCAACGATCCACGCTGTTGGCCGCGCCAGTGACCGGGCACCCCGGCTGATCGATATGACCTGGGGGCCGAAATCAGCGCCTAAGGTCACGCTGGTCGGCAAGGGCGTCTGCTTTGATACAGGTGGGCTGGACCTTAAATCCGCTGCCGGCATGCTCAGTATGAAGAAGGATATGGGGGGTGCGGCAGCCGTTCTCGGCCTTGCGGAATCTATCATGGGGATCGACTTGCCAGTCCGTCTGCGTGTGTTGATTCCGGCGGTAGAAAACAGTGTGTCTGGCAACGCCATCCGCCCATTGGACGTGATCAAAACCCGCAAGGGCATCACGGTCGAAGTTGGCAATACAGACGCTGAAGGCCGCCTTGTGCTTTGTGACGCAATCGCGCTCGCCATGGAAGAAAAGCCGGATCTGGTGATCGACTGCGCGACGCTGACGGGTGCGGCCCGTGTCGCCCTTGGCCCCAGCCTTCCAGCACTGTTCTGCAATGACGACAGATTGGCGAACGATATCCTCGCTGCTGGTCTCAAAACGGATGATCCGCTTTGGCGCTTACCGCTGCACGCGCCCTACAAAGATATGCTGGACAGTGATGTGGCGGATATGAACAACGTGTCCACAGGTGGCTTTGCAGGTGCCATTACGGCAGCGCTTTATCTGCATGCCTTTGCGGAAGACACAGCGCCCTGGGCACATATCGACATGATGGCTTGGAATCCGGGCTCTAAACCTGGTCGCCCCAAAGGCGGTGAAGCACAGTCAACGCGCGCGTTGCTGGCAATGTTGCAGAAGCGGTTTGGGTAGGATCAAGCATGCCCCGCTGGCATCCACCCTCATCCCAACCTTCACCTTCCGTTGGGGAGCGAGGAGGCTATGGCGGGGATGTTTCTAAAAACGCCCCCGCCCCCCAACAGGGGGTGAGAGGGGCGTCTGCAAAGGATCCAGGCCCGTACGAACCAAACCCCAAAGCCAAACCACCGATCAGCCAGAAGCTCTGGATCATGCTGATTTGTGGCGTCTTGGTCGTATTGATCGGCAATGGCGTTAGGCTGACATTCGGTATCCTGCTCAAGCCTATTGCCTTCGATCTGGAAATCAGCCGCGAAACCTTTGGCCTCGTGATCGCGATGCAGGCACTGCTCTATGGCGCGTTTCAGCCAATTGCAGGCATTCTGGCGGATAGGTTTGGCGCGGTCATCGTCATAACCGTAGGTGCGCTTTTGTATGCGGGCGGGCTGTTTCTCGCCAGCATGGCGTCATCCTCGCTCGAGTTATCGATCTCTCTTGGTTTGCTTGTCGGCATCGGGCTCAGCGGTGCGACCAATGTGATTGTGTTGGGTGCGATTGCCCGTGTCGTCCCGGCAGAGCGGCGGGGCATTGTTTTCGGTACGGTGATTGCTGCAGGCTCGCTCGGCATGTTCATTTTTGCGCCTGCCGTGCAAGCGATCCTGCAGGCATTCGGTTGGCGGGAAACGCTGCTGGCGCTGGCGGCGTTGATCTTGGTTTCGCCGCTCATGGCCCAAGGCCTCCGCGCGGCTAAGGCGAGTGCGGGTGCGGCCGCGCAAACGGCGCGGCAGTCCTTATCTGATGCGACGTTTGAAGCCGCCCGGCATCCAGGATATCTGCTGTTAACGGCTGGATTCTTCGTCTGCGGGTTCCACGTCACGTTTATCAGCACCCATTTCCCAGCGTATTTGCAAGACAATGGCGTCTCCGCGTCCGCGACGTCCTATGCGTTTGGGGCCATCGGGCTTTGCAATATTGCAGGTGCCTACATATTCGGGGCATTGAGTGACAAGTTCAGCAAGAAAAGCGTGCTGACGCTGATCTATTTGCTGCGCGCCATCCTGATGACCGTCATCTTGATATCCCCGATGACAGATATGACCGCCATTATGTTCGGCGCGCTGATGGGGCTGCTTTGGCTCAGTACAGTGCCGTTGACCAGTGGGATCGTGGCGCAGGTGTTTGGTCCGGCCCACTTCTCATTCCTGTTCGGGATCGTGTTTATGGGGCACCAGTTCGGCGGGTTTACGGGCGCATGGCTGGGTGGGCGCATCTACGACATGACCGGCTCCTATGACATCATGTGGATAATCTCGATCGGCCTTGGCTTGGTTTCCGCGATGCTGCATTGGCCGATCAAAGACCAACCTTTGCCGCGTCTGAGCTATAGCGGCAGTGCGGCCTGATCCTGGCCCATGGCCATGGCTTCCTCGATCAACGCTTCAGCAGCGTCTTCTTCAGCTTCTGCCAAGAGCGCTTCGTCAACGTCGCCATAGACGAACTCTTTGCCGATCTCCAGCAGCACTGGCACGGCGAGCGGGGACACGCGGTCCAGGCGGCGGACGGTGGTTTTGCCTTTTGCGCGCGCCAGCATTTCACCAAGGCGGCGCACATCTGTCAGCCCTTTTGCCGCGTCCCGTTCTGTCGCGCGGAGCAGGATGTGGTTAGGCTCATATTTTCGCAGCACGTCATAGATCAGGTCTGAATTGACGGTGACCTGACGACCGGTTTTCTCCTGGCCTGGGTGGCGGCGTTCGATCAGTCCGGCGATCACGGCGACATTGCGGAATGTGCGCTTAAGCAGCGTTGATTCTGCCATCCATTCTTCCAGGTCATCGCCCAGCATGTCTTCCGCGAAGAGCGCGGGAATATCCCGGGCTTCTTTCACCGACCACACGGCAATCACATAATCCGTGGCGCAGAAGCCCAGCGGCCCGTAGCCCATGCGTGCCATCCGCCTTGTCAGCAACATGCCAAGCGTTTGGTGCGCGTTCCGGCCCTCGAAGCAATATGCCACTAAGTAATATCGCCCGCCGCGCGGGAATGTTTCGACCAGTAGCCCATCGGCTCCCGGCAATTGGGAGCGCCAGCGCTGCATGCGGAGCCATTCGAGCACATCATCCGGCATGCCTTCCCAGCGCTTCGGGTCCGACAGAATTTCGCGCACGCGGCGGGCAAGCCGGGTTGTCAGTGGCAGGCGGCCGCCGCCATAGGCTGGCACTTTCGGCTGGTCCCCTTTGCCGGGGCGCGCCATTAATGTGGTTTCGCGGATACCTGTAAATTCCAGCAATTGGCCGGCGAACATGAAGGTATCGCCAATCTCGAGCCCATTGGCGAAATACTCCTCAACCTCACCAATTGTGCGGCGACCAACGCGGACTTTCAGCACTGGCGCATCGACGATCACGCCGACATTCATGCGCCACTGCCGGGCAATGCGAGGCTCTGCAACGCGCCACCCGCCTGCTTCGTCCTGCGTGAGACGATGGTAGCGTTCGTAAGCTTTCAGCGCGTATCCGCCTGTGGCGGCGAAGGTCAGAACGGCATCGAAGTCTGTGCGGGAAAGGCCAGCATAAGGGGCCGCGCGGATGACTTCCTCGTAAAGGGCATCGGCATCAAATGGCGCGGAACATCCCACACCCACAAGATGCTGCGCCAACACATCCAATCCGCCATTCTCATAGCTGTCGCCATCAAGTTCGCCCGCTTCAGCAGCTTCGATTGCCGCCCGGCATTCCAGCAGCTCAAAGCGATTGCCGGGGGTCAGCAGTGCTCGGCTAGGTGCATCCAGGCGATGATTGGCGCGGCCAATCCGCTGCAGCAGGCGCGCGGCACCCTTCGGCGCGCCCACTTGTACGACAAGATCGACGTTCCCCCAGTCAATCCCTAGGTCGAGGGATGATGTTGCGATGACGGCGCGAAGCTTCCCCGCCGCCATTGCCGCTTCCACCTTCCGCCGTTGCTCAACGGCGAGGCTGCCATGGTGCAGAGCGATTGCCAGATGGTCCTCATTCAAGCGCCACAACGCCTGGAACGCCATTTCCGCCTGGGCACGAGTGTTGACGAACGCGATGGCAGATTCAGCCGTTTTCAGCGCTTCATACACATCCGGCATTGCATGCATGGCCATATGGCCAGACCACGGCACGCGCGCTTTGGCATGGATGACGTTGATATCTGGCGCGGCTCCAGCTTCCCCAACCACCAGGGACACATCATCCGCTCGCCCCGCCGTTTTGCTAAGCCATTTGGCAAGTGCTGGCGGGTCCGCGACAGTTGCTGAAAGGCCGATGCGGCGGTGGTTGGGGGCGAGGGTTGCTAACCGTGCAAGGCCAAGCGCCAGCATTTCGCCACGCTTATTATCTGCCAACGCGTGCAGCTCATCGATGATGACGGCTTGCAGCTTGCCGAACATACGCGGTGCATCCGCGTATGAGAGCAATAACGCTAGGCTTTCAGGGGTTGTCAGCAGGATATGTGGCGGCTTGCGGCGCTGACGAACGCGCTTTGATTGGGGTGTGTCGCCCGTGCGGGTTTCGATGGAGATTGGCAGCGCCATTTCCACTGCGGGCGCTTCCAGGTTCCGCGCGACATCCACCGAAAGCGCCTTCAGGGGTGAAATATAAAGCGTGTGTAATCCAGCAGGAGGTTTACCGTCATGGTTGGCGAGATCGATGAGGCTTGGCAGGAACCCGGCCAAAGTCTTGCCGCCACCTGTCGGCGCTGTCAGCAATACGGACCGGCCCTGGCGCGCCAAACGGGCAAGCGCCAGTTGGTGGTCGCGCGCCGCCCAGCCTCGGCTTTCAAACCAGCGCTCGAACGGTTCCGGCAGGGTTGCCGAATTCTCAGATAGGGGGGTTACGTCCGCCATTGTTCGCAATATAGACTTTGGCGGTCTATTTTCATCCCACGCCCTTTTTCGCCGTTATGGCTCAAGGGCTTTTAACAGACCTATTTTGGATTAAAATTTTATGGGCCACACGCCAAATGCGATCCGGTCCGCATTGTTCGTCGATTTCGACAATGTGTACCTCTCCCTCCGTAACTTTGACCGCCGGGCGGCAGACGCCTTTTCTGAACGCCCGGCTCTCTGGCTGGATTGGCTGGAATCCGGAGCGCATGCAGCGCTTGAGGATGGCGTTGATCCAATTCCGCGCCGGGTGCTGATCCGCAATTGTTACCTGAACCCGGCCGCATTCAGCCGCCAGCGAAGCTTCTTCACCCGCGCGGCGTTCACAGTTGTTGATTGCCCGTCCCTGACCGCGCGTGGCAAGAACAGCGCCGATATTTTGATGGCGATGGATATTCTGGATGCGGTGAACCATCCAACGCGGTTCGATGAATTTATTATTCTGACGTCCGATGCAGATTTCACGCCCGTCCTGCTGCGCCTCCGCGCCCATGACCGTATTACATCTGTGTTGACCAGTACGATCACGGCGGCGGCGTTCCGGGAAGCCTGCGACGTTTCCATTGACTTGGAGACGTTTGCAGTTGAAGCGCTCGGTTTACCGCAAGAAGATCTTCGCTCGCCACGGGGGCCAGGCGTTATCAGCGAAGGCCAACCACCGCCGGAGAAATTTGCGGACGCCCGGCCAGATGCAGCGAAGGCGCTGGTGGCGGAAGTTCGGAAATCTGGTGCGATTCCAACCCAGGATGCCCACAAGATTCTATCCCGCGTGCCCACATTCCAGAATAGCTATTGGTTCGGTATGGGGACGTTAAAGGCGCTGCTTGATGACTTGGTGTGCCATGAACCAGATCTGTTCGTTGAAATGGACGGGTCTTTGCCGGCCGCCATCAGGCTTCGCCATGTAGGTGACCCAGAAGCGGCGGAAATTGTTGAGCCACCCGCTGCACCGCCAACGCCAGAACCGCAAGCGCGGCAACAGGTGTCTGAGCCAGAGCCAGAACCGGCGTTTTCGCCTGGAATGGCGCGGTTCATGGAAGACATCAACATGCTGGTCGGCGCGCCTAAGCTTAGCCCAGAAAATTATGACGCCTTGTTTGATGCGCTCGCGATGGCTTTGGCTGGCGGGACGGTGGACCGGGATCAATTGCTGCAAGAATCCGGCGCTAATCTTCCCGACGGCGCGCGCGTGCGTCGGGGGGAAGCGAGCTTTGTTATCTCTAGTCTCGCAGATGAAGGGGTTCTCGCGCGGGAGGATGCCGCCCAGCTTGGCGCAGAACGCCTGGCGGAGCATTTCCGCGATATTGTGCTGAGCGCCGTTGCGAACACGCAGCGCAGCCTGGATGAGAATGAGCGCCAGATGCTGGAAGAATGGCTGATCGGTGAAGAACTTTCCAGCGCCAGCGAAGTTAGCGATGAGACGGATGACGACGCGCCATTAGATGCCGCGATGGATGATGATTCCGACGACTTTTCGGATGGCGATGACATCGACACGGCAGATGCCCCTGATGATGACGGGTGCGATGATGACGACTCAGATGATGATGACGACGACAGCGACGATGATCATGAGTCTGAGGTGACGCAACAGAGACTTAGCAGCGATGATGATGAGCCGGAACCACCGGTATCAGGCGAAGCACCGCGGGATGGTCTTCGCCTACCTTGGGACCGGCGCTGGCGTAGCCGATGAGCAGCGCAGCTGATCAGGAACTGGATGCCACCGGCCTCAAATGCCCAATGCCCGTTTTAAGGGCCCGCCGCGCCCTGAAACCGCTGGCCATAGGGGCGCGGCTTTTGGTGCGTGCGGACGACCCGGCGTCTGCCAAAGACTTTCCAGCCTTCTGCGAGACAACCGGGCATGTGCTGGAGGATGCAGCGGAGGTCGAAGGCGAGTTCAGGTTCCTAATACGGAAAGCCTGAACGCGTTCCACTCCAAATCAGCGGGTTGGAATGGGTTCCGGGCCGCTGTAATCATAAAAGCCGCGCCCAGTTTTCTTGCCGAGCCATCCAGCTTCAACATATTTCACCAGCAGCGGGCAGGGGCGATATTTGCTGTCGGCCAAGCCTTCATACAGCACCTGCATGACAGATAGGCACGTGTCCAAGCCAATGAAATCCGCAAGCTCAAGCGGGCCCATGGGGTGGTTGGCGCCAAGCTTCATCGCGGTGTCGATGGCTTCCACAGAACCAACGCCTTCATACAGGGTATAAACGGCCTCATTCAGCATTGGCAGCAGAATACGGTTGACGATGAAGGCGGGGAAATCTTCCGCTGCGACGGCCTGTTTGCCAAGCCGTCCTGTCAGCTCTCGAACGGTCGAAACTGTCTCGTCCTTAGTTGCGATACCGCGGATCACTTCCACCAACTGCATCATCGGCACAGGGTTCATGAAGTGCATGCCAATGAATAGGCCGGGCCTATCCGTCGTGGTCGCCAAGCGCGTGATTGGGATAGAGGAGGTGTTCGTGGCGATAATTGTATCATCGCGTAGATGCGGGATGATGTTCTGGTAGATTTTGCCTTTAACGGCTTCATCTTCCGTGGCGGCCTCGATCACCATGTCGCAATCGCCAAGTACAGTCAGATCGGTGCTGGGGTGCACCCGAATGAGTGCTTCTTCGAGCTGCACTTCGTCGATGAGGCCCCGGCGCATCTGCCGGTCCATGTTTTTGCGCATCGCTGCAGCAGCGGCTTCCAGCCGATCAGGCGCTACATCGATGAGGCGGACATCGAGACCAGCCAGAGCGCAGACATGGGCAATGCCATTGCCCATCTGGCCTGCGCCGATAACTGCAATGCGTTCAATCATGGTTTTAAGCTTTCAGCTTCAGAAAAAGGAAACGCCCGCCGCCAGGGACGGCGGCAGGCGTTTCGGTAAAAACGTCAGTCGCCAGTGGCTGGTTAGCCTGCGGCTTTCCGTTTGGCCAATTCTTCCGTCAATTCAGGAATGACCTTGAACAGATCACCCACGAGGCCGTAGTCGGCCACTTGGAAGATCGGCGCTTCTTCATCCTTGTTGATGGCGACGATGACTTTGGAGTCTTTCATACCGGCGAGATGCTGGATCGCGCCGGAAATGCCGACCGCAATGTACAGCTCAGGGGCAACGACCTTACCGGTCTGGCCAACCTGATAATCGTTCGGCACAAAGCCCGCATCAACGGCGGCCCGGCTGGCACCGACAGCAGCACCAAGTTGATCTGCCAAGGCTTCCAGAATAGCGAAGTTTTCGCCAGAACCCATGCCACGACCACCGGATACAATGATACCGGCCTGAGTCAGTTCCGGGCGCTCGCTTTCCGTCAGCTCGCGGCCAACGAAGCTGGAGAGGCCTGCATCGCCAGCAGAGGCCACGCCCTCAACGCTGGCTGACCCACCTTCTGCCGCAGCCGCTTCGAACGCTGTCGCACGAACGGTGATGGCTTTGACGCTGTCATTTGATTTGACCGTCGCCATGGCGTTACCGGCATAGATCGGGCGGACGAACGTGTCTGCGGACTGAACTTCCGTAATCTCGGAAACCTGCTGCACGTCCAGAATCGCAGCGATGCGCGGCATCACGTTTTTGCCGAACGACGTGGCACCAACGACCAAATGGCCGTAGTTCGACGCCATGCCGGTCACCAGGCTGGCGACGTTTTCAGCAAGGCCATTGGCATAAGCTGCATCATCAGCTTTCAGCACTTTGGCGACGCCAGCGATTTTGGCACCAGAATCTGCAGCTGCGCCACAATCCTGGCCAGCGACCAGCAGATGCACGTCGCTGTCAATTTCAGCGGCGGCCGTGACGGCGTTCCGGGTTTGCGGGACGATGCCGTTTTCGTCCAACTCGGCGAGTACGAGGACGCTCATCAGATCACCTTCGCTTCGTTCATCAGCTTGCTCACAAGCTCGTTCACATCTTCGACCTTTGCACCGCCTTCGCGCTTCGGCGGCTCAGCCACAGAAACAGTTTCGAGGCGCGGTGCTTCGTCTACGCCCAGATCTGCCGGGGAAGATTCATCAATCGGCTTTTTCTTCGCCTTCATGATGTTCGGCAGGGATGCGTAGCGCGGCTCGTTCAAGCGAAGATCAACCGTGACAACCGCTGGCAGGGAGACCTTAATGGTCTCAAGGCCGCCATCGACTTCGCGAGTGACTTCTGCGCTGTCACCATCGACTTTGATCTCTGATGCGAACGTCGCCTGCGCCCAACCCATCAGCGCGGCCGTCATTTGGCCGGTTTGGTTGCTGTCGTCGTCAATCGCCTGCTTGCCAACGATAACGAGCTTTGGCTCTTCCTTTTCGATCAGCGCTTTCAGGCACTTCGCGACGGCGAGCGGCTCCAGATTGGCGTCGGTTTTGACCAGGATGCCCCGATCAGCGCCCATTGCCAGCGCGGTGCGGATGGTTTCCTGCGCCTGCTGCGGACCGATGGAAACGGCGATGACTTCATCAGCCACGCCAGCTTCTTTCATGCGAACCGCCTCTTCGATGGAAATCTCATCGAATGGGTTCATGGACATCTTTACGTTCTGCGTTTCGACACCGCTGCCATCCGGTTTCACCCGGATTTTGACGTTATAGTCGATGACGCGTTTGACGGGCACCAGCACTTTCATGGGGGAGCGGTCGCCTTCCACGGAATTGAGTTTGCGTTAGCGCACAGCCAGAATGCTGCACACGCGAACGTCTGTCTTAAGAATGCCTGATTAGCGAGTCAAGCCGCTGCCGCCCCAAATGGCGGATTAGCCGCGCCGTGGAACTGGTTTCCGCCAGGGCTGGACGCGATCCCGCGTGCGGGCGGTGCCAACGCCGCGCCGGTCGGCGGCGGCGTCATAATTCCCTGTGCCGTCATTGCGACGGCTGACCAGCAGCAGGTGGCTTTCCAGTTTCCGCACCCGGGAACGGTGGCCAATATCATCAAGCTGATTGGCAAGCCTTTCAGCCGGGGTGCGCTCTTCCAGTTCCGTCAGCCGGGTGGCGCTGGCAACGTTAGGGGCGCCGAGGGCACCTTTCGCCGTTTTGCCATAGAGCAGCGTCGCGGACACAGCCTTTGTCAAATAAGCTGGCGCGTTCAACCCGCTGGATGTTGCGGCAAGAACAAGGCGACGGTCCTGATCCAGCGCCATAACAGGGGCTGCGAACAAGGCGGCGCGTTTGCCGGGCTCCATGCTATTGGCGACCAAGTAGCCTTGGCGGGCATGGGCACCGTCAAACCCTGCATTTCCAGCGTTCAGGATTACGCCGCGCGCCGCAATGCCTGCCCCGTATGGATAAGAAAGCGTTATCGACATTGCGACGGCATGGCCCGTTTGATCCACCACAATGATGCTGGCTGTGGGCGGGTTCATGCGCCGGTCCCGGGGCGTCGTCAGACCACGCGGTGCCTCGGACAGTCTGGAGGCGCCGGGCCGCCCAGGATTGCGGGTAGCACTGATGCGCCGGGCGCGCCTATCAAGGCGGCGGGATTCAAGCAATGCGGGGTAGAGGTCTGGAAAAAAGTCAGGGTCAGTCAGGAAATGCCGGGCGGCCGTAATCGCCAGCCGGTGCGCTTGCGCCATCCGGTTGGTCCAATCGAAGGCGGATGCTTCGCCCGTCGTCGTCCGGTCAAACAATGCGGCGGCTTGGAGAACGGCTGGGCCGAGCGTTGGAGCGGGCGGCCCGCAGAGCGCAGCACGGCTGAGAGCGACGCATGCGGGTGCCGCGACCACGACTTTCGCCTGCTCAAGGTCATCAAGGGTGATCGGCATCGGATCAATCCGCGATTCGGAGATTGCGCGGATGATCGCATTGCCGGCAACACCGCCCGACAGCACGGTCGGGCCATCGCGCCCAATCGCTGCGAGCACGGCTGCCAGTTCACGATTGCGAATAATAGTGCCTGCGGGTTGCGGCGTGCCGGTATTATCCAGAAATATTTCCTGCGCCCCGCCGCGTTTTACCAGATAAACGCGTTTCAACGCTTTGGCTGCGAAGTCAGACAGGGGTACGCCGACACGCGCCAATTGTTCAGCCCGCTCCGCCAGCTTTGACCAGGGAAGCAATCCACCGTCTGCGTGAAGCCTTTCCAGCATGGACAATAAGCTTGGTGCGCCAAAAGACCGCCCGCCAATCAACGCTTGCGCTGGCTTCTCGCCCCGGGGTTTCAGCCAATCGGGGTCAACGGCTGCTGGTGCCCGTTCCCGTGCCACATAGGCCACGACTTGGCGCGCTTTCCCATCGTAGCGCATGGCAGCGCCGCCCCCGGCCAAGCTGGCGGCATGGGGCATGGTGACAGATAGGGTGAGCGCTCCGGCGATGGCAGCGTCTACTGCTGTGCCACCAGCTTCCAGGACAGCCCATGCAGCGTCTGTAGCCACCTGATCACCACTGGCGACGGCAGCACCAGCTGCGGGATCACCTTCCACCCGCACCTGTGGCTGGGCGGCAAAGCTTTGCCCTGCCGGCGCAAGTGATAGCGCCAGCAAGGCGACGCCTCTGATCAATACTGTTATGCGTCCGCTCATATCCGTTCGCATCGCTTTCGTTCGCTTATCGCGTATTGCGCCCATATCGACCTAGCGCATCAGGTCGTTAGAATGCGCGCTAATCGGTTAACGGGTTCCTTTAATTCCTAGGTAAAGGCTATGACGGAAAAATCTCAAGAAGCCGTTGAAATCTGCCGAACTGTCGCTGATTTGCGCGCACGCGTTGCTGCTTGGCGTCGCGAAGGCCTGACGGTTGGCCTGATCCCGACGATGGGCGCATTGCATGCGGGCCATATCAGTCTGGTAGATGCAGCACTTGCCCACTATGACCGGGCGGTCGCGACGCTGTTTGTGAACCCGCGCCAGTTTGACCGCCCGGATGATCTCGCCGCCTATCCAAGGACGGAGGAGGATGACGCCCAAAAGCTTGGCGCGGCCAGGGCGCATCTCCTGTATGCGCCGAATGCCCATGAGATGTATCCAGATGGCTACGCGACCAATGTGTCTGTATCTGGCGTCAGCGCTGGGCTTTGTGGTGGAGATCGGCCAGGGCACTTTGACGGTGTGGCCACGGTTTGCTCCAAGCTTTTTCTGCAATCGGGCGCGGATGGCGCGTTCTTTGGTGAGAAAGACTATCAACAGCTTCAGGTGGTGCAGCGGTTTGTCAGCGATCTGAACATCCCAATTCTAATCCATCCCTGCGCGACGATCCGTGAAGATGATGGATTGGCACTTTCATCCCGCAATAAACGACTAACGGCAGAGCAGCGTGCCAGCGCGCCCCGACTGTATGAGATTATGCAGTATGCCGCGCAGGCGTTCGGGGCGGGCGACGACGCAGCACCCGTGTTAAAAGCTGCTGTGGACGCAATAAACGGAGCCGGGTTTGACAGCGTCGACTATCTTGAATTCAGGGACACAGTAAGCCTGACGCCACTTGAAAAAGTAGACGGGCAAGCAGCGCGGCTTTTCGCCGCCGCATGGCTTGGCGATGTGCGCCTGATCGACAATATCCCTGTACAATAACCGCATTCTTTTCTCAGGAGCTTTCATATGTCCGCATTCCTCGCCCCCGAACAGGCCGCCCTTAAGGCCAAAGCCCGCGAAGTCGCGCAAGACACTGTCCGCGCCCGTGCCGCTGAAGTTGATCGAACGGAGGAATATCCTTGGGATCACCTCGAGACCTTCAAGGATGCAGGCTTCCTCGGCATGACCATCCCCGAAGCCTATGGCGGCCAAAGCAAAACCTGGCTCGACGCTGTGGTGGTGATTGAGGAAATGGCGAAATGCTGCTCCATCGCGGGGCGCATCGCCGTTGAAACCAACATGGGTGCAGTTTCCGCGATCATGGCCTATGGCTCCGAGGAGCAGAAAAAAATGGCCGCCGATATGGTGCTGGCTGGCGACAAACCCGCCATCTGCATCACCGAACCGGATGCCGGGTCTGACGCAAGCGGCATGACAACGCGCGCCGACAAGCGCGGCAATCAGTATGTGTTGAACGGCAAAAAGCATTGGATTACTGGCGGCGGCGTATCCCGCCTCCATCTGATCTTCGCCAAAGTGTTTGATGAAGACGGCAATTTCGAAGGTGTCGGCGGGTTCCTGGCGATCCGGGATGAGACCGAAGGCCTGGAGATCGTCAAACGCGAGCCGACCATGGGCCTGCGCGGCATTCCAGAGGCCGAAGTCGCTTTCAACGATATGCAGCTGCCGCCATCCGCGCTGGTCATGCCACCGCGGGGCCTGAAAAAAGGCTTCGCAGACTTGATGACCGCCTACAACTCCCAGCGTGTTGGCGCAGGTACGGTTGCGCTTGGCATCATGGAAGGTGCCTATGAGCTGGCGAAGGATTGGACGGAGGAACGCGAGCAGTTCGGCCGCCCGATCAATGAATTCCAGGGCGTCCAGTGGAACTTGGCCGACATGTCGATTCGCATCGCCGCTGCCCAGGCCCTTATTTATAAGGCTGCGGAAAGCGGGCGTGACGGCTTCCCGGATATGGTGATGGCGGCCCAGGCCAAAATCTACACATCCGAAAACGCCATCCAGGTTGTGAATGAGGCGCTGCAGCTATTCGGCGCGCGCGGATATTCTCGCAACCTGCCGCTCGAACGCATGGCGCGGGACGTGCGCATGTTCACGATTGGCGGCGGTACAGCTGAAGTACTGCGTAATGTTGTGGCATCTGGCCTGCTTCAGAAAAAGCTGCCGCAAACCCGCGACGGCTATTCGAAATTGGCGGCGAAGGCGGCGGAATAAGCGCCCTCACATAGGACGGAGATCGTAGCCGAGGCGGGGGAAGTGAACTGTCACGGCGCCCACGAGGGGGTCCGTCCGGCGCACCGCGAATTCTTCTGCGGTGATGAGCACAAGTTCGCCCTCAACCGGGTCGCGGGCATAGTCATCGGCGCGGATGCGGACGTCTGATCCCAATGGCGGGTCTTCATCGAATGGCGTTGAAGGTCTAGGCGCTTCTGGTTCTGCGGCGGCGGCGATGTCTAAAGCATCGTTCGGCGCCATTGGCTGCGCTTCACCGTGGCCGAAAGCTTGAACGCGCTGCATCCAGGCTTGGATGTTTTGGTGGGGTGCCAGTTCATGGGCTAGGCGGTCGCTCCGCGCTGTAATGAACCAAAGTGCGTGATAAACGGCGAAATCGGCAATTGTCACGGCGTCTCCGGCGATCCATCCGCGTCCATCGCTCAGCAGGCTCTCAATCCAGGTGAGCTGCGTGCGGACCATGGGTGCATTCCGCCGGGCGGCGCGTTTCACTGTCTCTGCGTTGGGAATGGGCAGGCCGCGCATGCGGGACCTGTCAGCCTGCAGGCTCTCTGGCAGCAGGTCCATATTGTTGCCGGAAACATAAAGCGCCATAGGTCGAAACAACTGATTCTCTGCCCAGAAAGCGATCATGCGGGCTTCTGCCGTAAGCGCTGGCGGGAAGATTGCGGGTGCTGGAACACGGCGCTCTAGCTCAAGCAAGATGAGCCGCGTGTCGCAATAAATGTCGGCACCGATCTGCAATACGGGCGTTCGCCGATATCCACCAGTCAGCGGTGTCAGGTCTGGCTTTGGCGCTACGGGCGGGATTGTTACGGAGCGCCAGGACAGGCCTTTATATCCAAGCGCCAGCCTTGCTTTTTCTGCGTAATTGGAGAAGTCATAATTGTGCAGAATAAGCTCTGGCGCGCGCATCACTTGATCTCTTTATAGGCGGCCAAGGCGCGTTCTCGGGCTGCTTTGTGGTCAACAATCGGTTCAGGATAAGTTTCGCCAAGCCTGACGCCAGCCATTTCCAATATCGCTGCTGGTGCCTCCCAAGGTGTATTCAAATGCTTGTCTGGTAGGCCCGCAAGCTCTGGCACCCATTGGCGAACATATTGGCCGTCTGCATCAAATTTGGTACCCTGGGTCATGGGGTTAAATATGCGGAAATAGGGGGCGGCATCTGCGCCAGACCCGGCCACCCATTGCCAGTTGGCGGGATTGCTGGCGGGGTCGGCATCCACCAGCGTATCCCAGAACCATCGCTCACCGCGTCGCCAGTCGATGAGCAGGTGCTTGGTCAAGAATGATGCCGTGACCATGCGGATGCGGTTGTGCATATAGCCGGTATGCCAAAGCTCACGCATGCCCGCATCAACGATCGGATAGCCTGTCTGGCCTTTGGTCCAGGCCCTAAATGCGGCTTCATCATCGGCCCATGGGAAGGCATCGAATTTCGGTTGGTGGTTCTTGGTTGTGATGTCATCACCGAAAAACAGCAGATTGTGTGAGAAGTCGCGCCAATACAGCTCGCGCTCGAAGGTTTCGAAGTCTGCATCGAGTGCGCCGCCAGCCTGTTCCGCCGCACTCAATGCCGCTTGCCGGGCTTGGCGGGGGCTAACCTCGCCGGTGGCCAGGTAACGATCCCCTCCGAAGTCATAGGTTTCAAAATTCATTTTGAAACCATATTTCGCG